>DATJHY010000001.1:0-5439 GCA_035493635.1 Gemmatimonadaceae bacterium
ACCGTTAGCCGAGGTCGCCTCGGTGATGTCCAACAAAGACGTCGAACGCGTACCCGTGGTGCGGGACGGCCGCCTGGTCGGCTTTCTCACGCGCGGCGACATCGTTCGCAAACTCATAGGATCGTGACGCCATGGCTGGCATTCGGACGCTGACCATCATCAAGCCCGACGCGTTCGGCGCGGGGAAAACCGGCAAGATCATCGCGCACTTGGAGGGCGCGGGCTTCAAAATTCGCGCGGCGCGGGTTCTCCACCTATCGCAGGCCCAAGCCGAAGCGTTTTACGCCGTGCACCGCGAGCGGCCGTTCTTCGCGCCGCTGACGCGATTCATGACCTCGGGCCTGTGTATGCCAATGGTGCTCGAGCGCGCCGACGCGGTCGCGACGCTGCGATCGGTGATCGGCGCCACGGATCCGGCCGAGGCTGCGGCCGGAACCGTGCGCAAGCTGTACGCCGAATCCAAGGAGCGGAACGCGATTCACGCGTCGGACTCCGACGAGAACGCCGAGCGTGAGGCGGCGTTCTTCTTCGCCGAGGCAGATCGGATTTAGGCGAGCGGAGGTGCGACTCAGTCTAACGTGATACGAGGGATGGAGAGGATCGGCCGGCGCCCAACGTGGAGCGCGCCGCCGGCGATCTCGATCACGATGTGGTGCGTTAGGCAGGGGCGCGTGGCGGGCTTCCTCGCTCTTTGGAACACGGATTGAACGGATAACAGCTCGGATTTGACGGATCGCTCGGCTGCGGGAGGGCGTTCGTCGCGGGCAGGAAAGGAGCTGTTTGTAAAGCCAACAAGAAAAATCGTTAAGCTGGCTCGACGCCGAGCGATGAGCCTCGCCCCCGCAGCCGACCGATCCGTCAAATCCGAGCTGTTAATCCGTTCAATCCGTGTCCCAAAGAGCGAGGAAGCCCCCACACGCAGGAGTCCCGGCGTCGGCGCATCTCGGCGCCTTGCTCCGAGCCCCATCTCCAAGTACATTCATGGGTTATGCTGTGCTACGACATTCGCGAGGTGGAGCGGCAAGCGGTCCATGTGGACGGGGACTTGGATCTCGATGATCCCATCTGGGCGGAGGGCGACCCGCGACCTGCAACTCCAGTTCACGCCACCGGCCGGCTGTCTCGAGCGGGAGCCGGACGCTACTACTGGAGCGGTCGCATCAAAGCCTCCGCGACTGTGGCGTGCCGTCGCTGCCTCAAGGACGTCTCCACCTCGGTATCCGAGGAGGTGCACGTCCTGTTCGTCGAGCCGGGCGACGAAGTAGCAGACGATCCGGATGCGTATCGCATTCCTGCCCATGCGCAAACCATCGATCTCCGTCCCGTCGTTCGAGAGCAGTGGATGCTCGCTGCGCCTGAGTACGTGCTGTGCCGAGAGGATTGTCGCGGTCTGTGCACGCGCTGCGGCGCCGATCTCAACGCCGGACCCTGTTCGTGTCCGCCCGAAACCGACTCGCGCTGGGCCGGCTTGACCGCCGCCCGCCGAGTTTCGCACTGAGCCCCATCTTTCACATTTTCGGTTGACCTCCCATGGCCGTCCCCAAGCGACGCACGTCGAAGCGGAAAAAGCGCGCGCGTAACACGCACAAAGCCGCGGCGCCCATCGCGCTCCAGGCGTGCCCGCGCTGCCAGAGCATGAAGCGCCCACACCACGTTTGTCCCGAGTGTGGCTACTACGCCGGCGAGCAGCGGGTCGAAGCCAGGGAAGCATAGCATTGGCTCGCATCGCGTTGGATGCGATGGGCGGCGATCGCGCGCCCGAAGTGCCGATCGCCGGCGCCCTCCTCGCGCTGGCCGAGCTCGATCCCGCACATACGGTGCAACTCGTGGGGCGCACGGATGACGTGAGCGCGGAGCTCGACGCACAGCTCCGCGCCGCCACCGGATTGCCGGCCGGCGTCCGCGAGCGCGTGAGCGTCATCGAAGCGCCCGAAGTGATCGAGATGTCGGAGAAGCCCACCGCGGCCATCCGGTCCAAACCCAATAGCTCGATGGCCGTCGGGCTCAAGCTCCACGCCACGGGCCAGGCCGACGCGTTCGTCTCCGCCGGCAACACCGGCGCGCAGATGGCCGCCTCGGTGTTCCTGCTCAAGCTGCACGCCGGCCTCACGCGCCCGGCCATCGCGGCCACGTTCCCCACGCAGCGCAAGCCCGTGGTGGTGCTCGACGCCGGCGCCAACGTCGACTGTTCCGCCGAAGAGCTCGTCCAGTTCGCCCGGTTAGGCGCTGTCTACGCCGAAGACATCCTCGACCGCGCCAATCCGGCGGTGGGCCTGCTGAGCATCGGCGAGGAGCCGGAGAAGGGCAACGCCGCGGTCAAGGACGCGCACAAGATGCTCGAGACGACCGATCTCAATTTCCTGGGCAACGTCGAAGGCCGCGACATTCTCACCGGCGGCAGCGATCGCGGCGTCATCGACGTGGTGGTATGCGACGGCTTCGTGGGCAACGTCGTCCTCAAGTTTTACGAGTCGGTGCCCGGCATGATCATGTCGATGATGACGAAGGGCGGCGTGCCGAAGGATGTCCTCGCCAAGATCTTCAAGGGCTTCGACTACTCGGACTACGGGGGCGCGCCATTGTTAGGCGTGAGGGGCGTGAGCATCATCTCGCACGGCAGCTCATCGCCGCGCGCCATCAAGAACGCCATCGGCGTCGCGCTCCGCGCCGTCGAACGGCGCATGGTCGAGCACATCGGCCGCCGCCTCGACGCCAACGCGGTCGCACAGTCATGACGCGCCCCCTGGTCGAGCTCGCCGGCATCGGGCACTACGCGCCCGAGCGCATTCTGCGCAACCAGGAGTTCGCGGCGATGGGCCTCGAGACGAGCCACGAATGGATCGTCGAGCGCACCGGCATCTGCGAGCGCCACATCGCGGGGCCGAACGACAGCACCGCCAGCATGGCCGCCAACGCGTCGCGTATCGCTATGGAGCGCGCCGGTGTCACCGCCGCCGACCTCGACACGATCGTGCTCAGCACCGCCACGCCCGACCGCCTGCTGCCGGCCACCGCCGTGGATCTCCAAGCCGAGATCGGCGCCGACCGCGCCGCCGCCTTCGACATCGGCGCGGCCTGCTCCGGCTTCCTCTACGGCCTAACGGTCGCCGAAGGCCTCATCGCGTCGCGCAGCGCCGAGACCATTCTCGTCGCCGCCTCGGAAAAGATGAGCGCCATCCTCGACTGGACCGACCGCTCCACGTGCGTGCTCTTCGGCGACGCGGCCGGCGCCGCCGTCGTGCGTCCGGCGCGGAACGGGAAGGGCATTCTCTCCACGTTCATGCGGAGCGACGGCAAGCTCGCCGACTTGCTGTTCCGCCCGCACGGCGGCGCCGCGGTCCCCATGTCGGCCGAGGTGCTTGCCCAACGGACGCACCTGGTCAAGATGTCGGGGCGCGAGACGTTCAAGCACGCCGTGCGCATGATGTGCGAAGCCGCCGACCGCGCGCTCGAGCGCGCGAACCTCGATGCGTCGAGTATCGACCTCATGGTGCCGCACCAGGCCAACGTGCGCATCATCGAAGCGACCGCCAAGCACGCCGGCATCCCGATGGAGAAAGTGTTCGTGAACGTCGGACGCTACGGCAACACGTCGTCGGCATCGATTCCGATCTCGCTTGACGAAGCGATCGCCGCCGGACGCATCACCGAGGGCATGACGGTCCTGCTCGTGGCGTTCGGCGCCGGATTCACGTGGGGCTCGATGGTCGTCCGGTTCTGACCGGCCCCAGGCACGCACATGGACCTGATTCTCCTCTTCCCCGGCCAGGGATCTCAGAAGCCGGGCATGGGGAAGGACCTGGCCGGCGCGTTCCCGGCGGCACGAGCCGTGTTCGATGAGGCGGACCGCACGTTAGGCATCGCGCTCTCGGCGCTCTGCTTCGAGGGGCCCGACGACCAGCTCACCTCCACGCAGAATGCCCAACCGGCGCTGCTCGCGCATGGGGCAGCCGCGTGGACCCTCATCCGCGAGCATGCGTTGCCGCACGTGCGCGCCGCGGCCGGCCACTCGTTGGGCGAATTCACGGCGTACCACGCAGCCGGTACACTCTCGCTCGACGACGCCTTGCGCGTCGTGCGCACGCGCGGCGAGCTCATGTTCACGAGCGGCGTCGAACGACCCGGCGCAATGGCCGCCATCCTGGGACTCGCGGCAGACGCCGTCGAGCGCGTGTGCGCGACGGCCACCGCCGAGGGCGGCGTCGTGGTACCGGCCAACTACAACACGCCGGAACAGGTCGTCGTCTCGGGTGAGATCGCGGCCGTCGAGCGCGCGATGGCGCTCGCCAAGGAAGCCGGCGCCAAGCGCGCCATTCGCTTGAACGTGAGCGGCGCGTTCCATTCGCCACTCATGGAAGTCGCCGCCGCCGGCCTCGAGCGGGCGCTCGACGCCGCCGCGATGCGCGTACCGTCCTTTCCCGTTTCGTCCAACGTGAGCGCCGAACCCGTGCGCGATGCGACGGCCGCCAAGGCGCTCCTCGTGCGACAACTCACGTCGCCCGTGCGGTGGACCGCCCTCGTACAGCGCCTCGCCGCGGATCACCCGGGCGCCGTGTTCGTCGAGCTCGGACCCGGCACCGTGCTGTCGAATCTCGTCAAGCGCATCGTGCCCGGCGTGCAAACGCTCCCCTGCGGCACGGTGGCCGACGTCGACGCCCTTCACCAGCGACTCGCATGATCACCATCGACCTCACCGGACGCGCAGCGCTCGTCACCGGCGGCACGCGCGGCATCGGCCTCGAGATCGCGTCCACGCTCTCGCGCGCGGGCGCCAAGGTCGCGATTGCGGGACGCGACGCGGATCGCGCGACGCAGGCCGCGGCCTCCATTGGCGGCGGCGCGCAGGGATTCGCTGCCGATCTCGGGTCGACCGCCGATGCCCAACGATTGGTCGACGACGTGGAGCGCGCGTTGGGCTCGTTGGACATTCTCGTCAACAACGCAGGCCTTACGCGCGACAACGTTCTCGTCCGGCTCAAAGACGAAGATTGGGATGTCGTGATCGATACCAATCTGCGTGGCGCGTTTGCCGCAACGCGCGCGGCGGCGCGCGGCATGATGAAGCGCCGCTGGGGGCGCGTGATCAACATCACCAGCGTGGTCGGCATCACCGGCAACAAAGGGCAAGCCAATTACGCCGCGAGCAAAGCAGGGCTCATCGGCCTCACGAAATCGGTCGCGAAGGAGCTCGCCTCACGGAACGTGTTGGCCAACGCCATCGCGCCGGGATTCATCGATACCGACATGACGAAGGCGCTCACGCCCGATGCGCGTGAGCATTTGGCGGCGCAAATTCCGCTCGGCAGACTCGGCACACCGGCCGACATCGCGGGGCTCGTCGCGTTCCTTGCATCGGAGCATGCGTCGTACATCACGGGACACGTGTTCGTGGTGGACGGCGGGATGGTCATGTAGCTTTCCGTACCGTTTGGCGACGCG
>DATJHY010000002.1:0-3210 GCA_035493635.1 Gemmatimonadaceae bacterium
TTTCGTGTCGCTAGACGAGCGATTCGAGAAGCTCGATCACCTGCGCCGGTTGATCGAGCATGACGTCGTGGCCGCACGACATCTCCAGCGTCTTCCAACTGCGATCGGCGCGGACGCGTTGGTACGCCGCGTCGAACGAGACCTGGGGGAACGCCGGCGCTCGGACGTAGACCTTCTTCGGAACGGTCTGGTAGGCCCCCGTTACGTGGAGCGGCTCAGTGAATGTCTTCGCCGGCTGCGGCGTGAGCTTGCTCTTCACCCAATCGACGTCCTTCTCGTTGATTTTGAATTGCGCGGCGGCGGGCGCTGGAACCATCGACGTCGGATATGGCGTCGCTGTCGGAGCGCGCAGCGCGACCACCGGCTGGCCGTCCAATGGGATGAATGCGTCGAGATAGACGATCGCGGCGATTCGCTCTCGCATCCGCTCGGCAACGCCGGTGATCACCATCCCGCCATACGAATGTCCGACGAGGACGATGTGGTCGAGATCCTTCCATTTGATCTCGTTGACGATGTCGTCGATGTGCGTCGAGAGCGAGACGGAGTCGCTCGCCAGATGCATTCGTTCTCCGACGCCAGTGAGCGTCGGCGCCGACACGTAGTGGCCCTTGGCGGTCAGTCCGTCGGCGACGCGCCGCCAGCACCATCCGCCGTGCCACGCGCCGTGCACCAGCACGAACGTTGAACCATTGGATTGGAGTCGCGTGGACGACAGGGCGGGCAGCGCAGTCGAGGCGCCGACGGCGAGTGCTCCCGCGAGAAATTCGCGACGCGACTGCTGGCCGGGTGGGTTCGTCATGGTCCGATGTCCGCAGCGTGAGCTACGAGTCTGCGGCGGAGCCCCAAACAATTCAATAGATCCGTTACCATCGCCGTGGCCGTTCAGTCGAGGAGGGGATGAGCCAGCCCAGCGTACGCGAGCCCGCCGACTCCACATTCGATCCAGTAGCCCAGCGCGAACCGTACACTGGCACCGCGACGGCCCCTGACCGATTGGGCAATCCACGGTGGTGGCGGATCGCGGTGCTCGCTGTCGGCGCCCTCGCGCTCATCACTGGCATCGCGATCGTCGATTCGCTTCCCGTCGGCGTCTTCCATGACGACGCGATGTACGTCATCCTCGCTCGATCAATTGCGTCGGGCCAAGGCTATCGCTACCTGAACCTGCCCGGTGCGCCCGCGGCGACGCAGCATCCGCCAGGCTATCCCGCGCTGCTGGCACTCGTGTCGTGGTTCGCTCCGGCGTTCCCGAAAAACCTCGAGGTGTTCAAGGCGCTCAACGCGATGTTCAGCGCGGCGAGCGTCGTGCTGATCACATTGTTCGCCCGCGCTCGCGCGCTCGAGCCGGGATGGGCGATCGCACTTGGTGTGGCGTCAGCCGTGGGCATTCCGACGCTCCTGCTGAGCAGCATGCTCCTCTCCGAGCCGCTCTTCTTTCTGGTCATCGTCGGGCTGCTCATTGCGATCGAGCGATTCGTCGAAGCCGAGAATGGATGGCGGCGGCCGATCGCCATCGGCGTCGGCATCGCGGCGTGCGCGCTCGTGCATTTGAACGGCATCGTGCTGCTGCCCGCCACGGTCATCGTGCTGGGGCTCAAGCGCCGCTGGCGCGACGCCGGCCTCGTGACGCTCGCAACGGTGGTGACGATGCTCCCGTGGCAGCTGCTACTCGCAACCCACACCGGCGTGCTGCCCGCGCCATTGCGCGGCGATTACGAGAGCGCGTCGAGCTGGTGGTTGCGTGGCTTCCACGCGAACGGACCAGCGATGCTGATCGCGACGGTTCGCCAGGTGGTTCCCGAGGCGATCGGGATGTTCGCGGTGTTGTTCTCACCACTGCGCGGTGAGCCGGCACACTCCGTCACGCTCGTCGCGCTTGTCGCGCTGCTCTCCGCCGGCGCCATCGCTCTTCGCTCGCGGATGCCGGCGACGTTGCTCTTTCTTTGCGGATATCTCGCGATCGTCGTGATCTGGCCGTTCGCGCCGTCCCGATTCCTCTGGGCGATCTGGCCGCTGTTTTTGCTGCTCATCGCCGCGGGCGCGCATTGGGCGTGGCAACACATCGCTGTGTCCCGAGGTCGAACACGGGTCGGACAACTCGCGCTGCTCGCCGCGTTCGCGTGGGTGGTGGCGGGTTATTCGGAGTATGAAGTGCGTGGTATCCGCGGCCACTGGTGGAGCAGCGTGGCGCGCTCGAATGCCGGCCGCATCGCCGCCGCGGTGACATGGGTCCAGACCAATACCGCGGCGACTGACCTCATCGCATCCGAGGACGAAGGCGCCGTCTTTCTATATACTGGCCGCCAAACCGTGCCCTCCGGTTCGCTCGCCCCCGACGCGTACCTGCGCGACGCACCGGTGATCGAGCGCGTCCGCGACGGACTGCGACCGATCCTCGCTGCCTATCCCGTGAACGTCGTCGTCGTCGGCTCGCAAAGAGGCGCCGCTGCCGCGGACATTCTCGTCACATCATCGCCGGCACTGCTCGAGCGCGGCGTGGACTTCCCGGGAGGCATAGCGTATCGCGTGATGTCGCGCGGAGCGACAACGCGATGACGATCAGATGAATGCTGCAGCGCTGTCGACTGCCCATTGGTAGAACGTTCGCGCCGGCGATCCAACGATCTCCTCGACCGCGGATGTCACGAACGCCGGATGTCCAAGCGTCGCTCGCCAGGCGCTGAGTAACATCTCGGCAGCAGCCGGCCACGCCGCCGCGTCGCGCCGAAACTCGTCGGGCGACTGCTCCTCGAATCGGATCGGGCGACCGATGGCGTCGCCGATCACGCGGACCTGCGCTGCTTGACTGAGGGCTTCGGGGCCGGTCAAGACGTAGTCACCGCCGGCGTGTTTTTCGTCGAGCAGCGTGTGCATCGCCACGGCGGCGACGTCGCGCTCATCGATCGGTGCTGTCTCCGCCGTTCCATATGGCCAGCAGACCACGTCGCCTTCTCGAATCTGCGGGGCCCACCAGTGAAGCGCGTTCGACGAGAACATCCCCGGCCGGAGAATCACGGTGTCGATCGTGCTGGCCGCGAGCAGGCGCTCCACTTCGGCGTGAAGCTCGCGCAGCGGATTGGGTTGCTGAAAGAACGGGTGCGGCGTCCAGAGCGGCGCCGAGAGATAGACGACGCGCCGCGGCCGCGCTGATGTATTCGCCGCAAGCCGTTCGACGACGGCCGCAGCGGTATCGACTGCCGCAGTCCA
>DATJHY010000003.1:0-3636 GCA_035493635.1 Gemmatimonadaceae bacterium
ACAGTGCGCGCGATGACGCGCTGAAGCATGTGATTCGGACATTCTTCGACGGCTCGGCCGAGCAGGCGGTGGCCGCCGTCCTTCGCGTCGCGGACGCTGAGCTCAGCGACGCCGAAATCGAACAACTGCGCGAGCGAATCAGAAAAGCTCGCGTGAGCGGGAGGTAACTCGTGAGCTCGTTCGACATGCCGTTCTCCGGCACCGGTCCGCTGGTCCTCTTTCTCGCGAAGGCAACCCTGCTGCTGGTCGCTGCTCTCGTCGCGACGGCCACGCTCCGCCGCAGCACTGCGGGTGCGCGACATCTCGTGTGGCTCGCCGCTCTGGTTGGCGTGCTTGCGCTGCCGGTGCTGTCGAAGATTCCGGCGTTGCGCATCGGCGTCTTGCCGAACGTGTTCGGCGCTTCGGCGCCGGTGCTGGCAAACGATCTCGCGGCGAGCACGAATTCGGGTTTTGCCGATGCGCCGTCCGATGCGCCGGCGATCGCTCGAGTCACGACGGATCAGCACTCGATCGTCGTGGTCGGCGGGCCCTCCGGTGGTGTCGGTTTTGGCGCCGGCAGAGGCGTGAGCGGCGGGATCACCGCTAGCGCTCCGGCCACGTCCTCGCAGTTCGCATGGTCCGGCTACTCCATTCTGACGATGATCGCGATCGTGTGGGGTGTGATCGCGCTCGCACTGGTCGCCTGGCTCGTCGCCGGCGCGCTGTTCGTTCGTCGCATCGTCTCGCGGGCACAGGAGCTGACGTCGCCCGATTGGACGACGCCGCTCTGCGAAGTCGCCGACCGTCTCGACCTCGAGGTGCCGCCGCGACTCGTGATGAGCAATCGCATCGAGATGGCCTTTGCGTGTCGTGCGCTCGCACCAACGATCGTGCTTCCCGCGAGCGCCGACGAGTGGACGGACGACCGTCGTCGCGCCGTGCTCTTCCACGAGCTCGCGCACGTGAAGCGCCACGATCTGCTCGGCCATACGCTCGGCCGGCTCGCGTGTGCGCTGTACTGGTTCCATCCGCTCGTGTGGACTGCCGCAAAGCGTCTCCGCTCCGAGAGCGAGCGCGCGTGCGACGATCTCGTGCTGAGCTGTGGCGCGAGGCCGAGTGAGTATGCGCAGCACCTGCTCGACATGGTGACGAACGTGCGCGATCTGGGCGCTCCCGTGATGGCCCTTCCGATGGCGCGCAAAAAGGAATTCGAAGGACGCATGCTCGCGATCCTCGATCCGGCAATTCGTCGCGCATCTCCTGGCCGCCTCCAGGCGGCCGCGGTGACGGCGACGCTCGGTATTCTCTCGCTCACGGTTGCAGCCGTATCACCGGCCACGGCGACGCCCGCGCCGCGGGCCGAGCAACAACAGCAAGTTCAAACGATCACCGCAGAGCAACCAACCTTCGAGTCGGTTGGAAAGCCGAACGTGTCGCGGCGATTGCCTTCGCCATCTCCTTCGCCATCTCCATCACCTTCGCCGTCTCCCTCGCCGTCGCCTTCCGTTCAGATCGATACGCGCGAAATGCTCAACGCGGTCAAAAGCGGGTCCGTCGACAAGATCATTTCGGCGGCCGCCAACAGCGCGGTCAACGTCGTCAGCAACGTGCTGACGCAGACCGGCGCGCAACTCGCGCGACAGGGCATCGCTTCGCCGACCGACACCGGCCGGATCGCGTTGATGATCAAGATTCTCGGGACCGATTCTGACGCGAGCGTGCGACGCACCGCCGCGTGGGGACTCCAGGACGCCGAGTCGGCCGACGTTCGCGCCGCCCTCTCGAAGGCGCTGCATTCGGATGCCGATGATCGCGTCCGGGAAATGGCCGCGTGGGCGCTGGGCGAGCAGGGGAACGCCGCCGTCGCACCCGCGTTGAGTGACGCGATGCTCCACGACAAGAGCTCTCAGGTGCGTTCGACGGCGGCGTGGGCGCTCGGCCAAATGGACGCGAAGTCCGAAGTGCCGGCCCTCGAGAGCGCGTCCGCTGACGCCGAGCCGCATGTGCGCGAGACGGCAATCTGGGCTCTCGGTCAGTCGAACCTCCGCAGCGCGCCGAAGCAGATCGTCACCGCGCTCACCGATTCGTCCAGACAGGTCCGTCTCGTCGCCGCATGGGCGCTTGGCGAGATCGAAGACAAGTCCACCGGAACCGCGGTTCTCGCTGCGCTCAAAGCGGAAACGGATCCGAGAATTCGTTCCGCTGAGCTTCGGGCGCTCTCGGCGATGGGGCTCGCGACGCCGGAGATCATGGAGGAGGCGCTCAAGTCTCCGGATCCCGAAGTGCGACGGCGCGCCGTGGCGATGCTCGCGGGCTCTCGTTCTGTTGAACCGTGGCCCTGGCCGCGGCCGCAACCTCGACCGATGCCTTGAGGAAAGCGGAAGCGGGAAGCGGGGGGACGAGGGTTGCGGGACGAGGGCTGAGATACAAACCGGCGTCGGTTCGACGCCGGGGTCTCTGAGAGTATGGCTTGCCAGATCGTATATCTGAGAGTGCTGAAAAATCAACAATGAACCGCTATAAAGGCCGAGGCGACATGTATTCAAAATCTCTAACGATCGTCGTGGCGATGCTCATGAAAGGCAGCACGGTGGTCGGCGTCATCCCGCTGCCGTCGCAGCGAACCGTGGCGGAGCCGCGCGTTGATGTCCGTGATCTGCTGGCGTCCGCCCGCGGTGTCGCGCCGACGGTCTGCACCTTGGCCGCGGACGGTGCGTCGTCGGGATGGGGCGGCGGCTGGGACGCGCCCGATCTCGCCGTGCGCGCCGACGTCCATCAGCTCGTGCGAGACATGCGCGTCGCGTCGCTCGCACCTGCGGAGTCGCAGGCGTTGCTCGATGGTCTCGCCTCCGACGACGCGTGCGTCAGACACATGGCCGGCACGCTCATCGGCCGCTCGAACGATCGCACGTTCGTTCCGGCGCTCATTGAGAAGCTTGGCTCGTCCGTCGCTCCGGAGCGTGCCGGTGCAGCGCGTGCACTCGGCCTGCTCGGCGAAAAGACCGCGGTCGATCGCCTCGTTCGCACGCTGCGTGATGCGACTCCCGCGGCACGCGCGAACGCGGCATGGGCGCTGGGGCGGATCGGCGATCGGCAAGCGGCGCCGGCAATCGCGGAGCTCGTGAGAGACCAAGAGGCGGAAGTGCGAGGAGCCGCGGTGGTCGCGTTGGGACATCTCGAGGCCGCGGACAATATCGAAGTCCTGCTTCGCGTGTTGAAGGGCGACGAGAGTCCCGCCGTTCGCCGCACCGCCGCGTGGGCGCTCGCGCAGATTGGCGCGCGCTCGGCCGGTCCGGGACTGGGCAACGCGCTTCGCGAGGACAAGAGTCCCGCGGTACGTGAGATGGCGGCGTGGGCGCTCGGCGAGCTCCAGGCACGCGATCTCGTGGACGTCCTGACGACCGCGCTCAAGGGCGACGAGGACGGCAGTGTGCGCGAGACGTGCGCGTGGGCACTCGGCGAGATGGAAGTGAAGAGCACCGCGGATCTGCTCGGCTCCGTCGCCTCGTCGGACAAGTCGTCGCGCGTCCGGGCGACCTCGGCGTGGGCCGTTGGTCAACTCAACCCTGGACGTGCGCCGGCCGGGTTGCTCACGGCGCTGCACGACACGGACGATGACGTGCGATTCAACGCGGCATGGTCGCTCAGTCAGATCAG
>DATJHY010000004.1:0-2221 GCA_035493635.1 Gemmatimonadaceae bacterium
TGCGCGACCGCGTGTACGATTTCGTTGCGCGCCACCGCCACGCGCTGGTGCGGGGCGCGCCGGTGTGCGTCATTCCCGCCGCCGATCAGCGCGCGCGATTCGTGGACTGACGTTCCATGTTGACGGCGTCGCGTTCGCCCGTCGGCAAAGATCTGCTCGACGGCGCGACGCGCTCCGCCGCCTGAGCCTGCGACGTGGACGGTGGGCACGCGGGCAGGCGGACACGAAAGACGGCGCCTCCCGACTCACGATTGTCGGCTTGGATGCGGCCGCCGTGCCGTTGGACGATCGAGCGTGCGATCACCAGGCCCAGGCCGAGGCCACTGCTCTTCGTCGAGAAGAACGACTCGAACAGACGTGGTTGAACGCTCGGCGGAATACCCGGTCCGGTGTCGAGCACCTCGAGTTCTATCTCCGAGTTCCAACGTTCGATTCGCACGACGACCGAGCGCTCGGACGGCGACGTGGCCACCGCGTCGAGGGCATTGATGACGAGATTGAGCACGACCTGCTCGAGCTGGATTGGATCGCCGGTAACCATGGCCTGGCCGGCCATCGCCAGCTCGAGGCGCGTGTTCCGCAGCACCGCCTCGTGCTGCAGCAGGCGAACGGACTCCCGGCAAATCTGGTTGAGATCGACCGTCGACACCGTCGGCTCGTCCTTGCGCAGGAGCTTCCGCACGCTTTCGATCACGTCGACGGCGCGCGCGTCATCGTCGACGATCGTCCGGAATATCTCGCGCGCTTCCGACGACTCGCTCGGCGCGCTGGCCAGCAGGAGGTCTCCGGCTTCAGCGTTGGCGCGAATGGCGGCCAGTGGTTGGCGGAGCTCGTGAGAGATCGTCGCCGCCAGCTCGCCGACGAGCGCGACTCGACCCATGTGCGCCACCTGACGCCTGGTCTCTTCGGCTCGCCGCTGTTGAGCCTCCAGCACGCGTTGGGCGCGGATGCGCCGGCGGCGCTCGAGCAGGAGTCGAGCGATCAGCAGCATCTCCGCGCTGATCACCGCGGCCGTGACCAGCACGATCAACCAATATCGCTGCCAGATCGTCTCGTCGCGAAAAAGCACCTCCGTACCGGGCGGCAGCAGCCCTTCCGACAACTTCCATCGTCGGAGCTGACGCCAGTCCACGACGAACGAGTTGGTGATCGACTCCACCGGCGGCATGGGCTCGCCGGCTCGTCGGGCGAGGACTCGCGCCACGAGCTGACCCGTCCGGCTTCCCTCGTCGTCAAATCGCGTGACGGACCCGCCGACTACGCCTTCGCCAACGTAACTGCGCAGCTGTGTGTACATCGGCGCCGCCGAGGCGTGCGCCATGCTCCCGATGATGTCGAGCGGCTCGAACGCCTGGCCGTGTCCGTCGATGCGATAGTTCGCGAACACCACGATCGAGCGCCGCGGCAATTGCCGCAGCGTTCGCAGCAGCGTGTCGAGTCGAAGTCCCCGGAGTGTGGTGACGGGAAGCGGCTTCGCCATGTCCGAGGCCGCGCGCATCGCGGCGGCGATTGCGGCCGAGTCGCTCGAGCCGGCTCCGCCGACCACGACCACTCGTTCCGCATCCGGCTGGAGTGTGCGCGCCATGTCGAGCGTGGGTACGAACCGCGACGCGGCGGCGAGTCGGCCGGTCACGTTCGCGGGCAACGGCGAAGGTTCGACTTGCGGCGCAGCGCACAGCGCGAACACGATCGGGACCTTCGGAAGCGCTTCGCCCAGCTGGTCGACGGCAAACTTCAACGCGCGGTGGCCCACCGGGACGATGACATCCACGCCGAATTCGCCGTACTTGTCGGCGAAATAGTGCGCCAACGGCGAGGAATGCTCGCGCCCTGCAAAGCGGTCGAGATCGAGCGCCTCTTGGTAGAACTCGACCGGCGATGGCAGCTCCTTGCGGAGACTCGACTGCAGCGCCTTCGAGAACTCGAGCATCGGTTGCGTCTCGGCTTGCTGCTGATACAGCACGAGCACGCGCGTGGGCCGCGCCTGCGCGCCCGCGGTCGCGACGAGCGGCGGCGGCGTCAGGGCGAGGACGAAAGCGAGCGCGCGGCCAAGCCGCGCGAGTGCGCTGCGACTGGCTAGAAGTTGTAGCGTACCGCGACCTGGATCTGATAGTACGTATCGAAATTCTCGTCGCTGTACCGCGGCATCGCCGGATCGAAACGGTAGATCGGCTGGGCATTCCGTCCGGTGATTTGGCCCGCCTGCGATAGCAGCGTCATC
>DATJHY010000005.1:0-11468 GCA_035493635.1 Gemmatimonadaceae bacterium
TCGCTGCCCTCGTCATCGGGTTGGTGCCGTCGATCCTTATGACCATCGCGTTACTCCGATGGGCCGATCTCGATCCTTATCGGCGATCGCGGTTCGGCCGTTACATTCGCCGCTTCATGACCCGCCGCGTCGAAGCGGCGCGCTTCGCCGGCCTCGTGCCGCTTTGGGGCGGCGCCTGGGCACATAGCCCGCCACTCACGCTGCTCGGTGTGGCCTGGATCGTCGCCTGTTGGCTCTCCGGTCTTCGCCGACGGCCCTCCGATCCGCCTGCGGTATAGCGAACGCTGAAGCTGTCAAAGGAGCTACTGATGATGCGCGCCTCGTGCGCTTTCTTATGTGTTCCTTTCCAGCTTAGCTATTTGCTTAGGGAGTGATACATCGTCGAGGTCAGCATGCTATCGTCAATTCTTGAGGGGCAAAGCACCCAGTGGCGTGTGGCTCGACTATCCCTCTTGTCGGCTGCCTTCGCGGTATTGACGGCCGCGCTCTCGGCCCGGAGTAGCTCGAGACTACTCATCACAACGCTCTCTGGCATCGCGATGAGTAACGCTGGTTTCCAGTTGCGCATCGCACTTCAAGCCGCTGCCCCACGCACTCCGGGTGGACTGGCGTGGCTGCGTTGGCTGGCTGCCGGGCTGCTCGTCGCTGGCGCCGTCGTAGTTGGGTCTGGCCTCGCGCTATTCTACCTTCGCGGAGCGGCTCCCTGACGAACGCTTCACCCGACGGGCGATTTAAGGATTGCGCATGCTGCGCATACGCTCCTATTTGACTCACCCACAGGTGAGCTCGGGCGTTATGCCGCCACCAGTTTCTTGGCGCAGACGGTTATATGCGAACGTTGATCTATAAACGAACCCATACCGGCGATCCGGATCGCAATGGCTGGTTCGGCATCCACGACTGCATGGGCCGCGTTCGCACGTGGGAGTTCGATGCGGTGATCGGCGTCGGCGGGTTTGGCGCTGAGCCGATCTCGCACGGGATTGATGGCCGCGTCACGTGGATCGGCATCGGACCGCACAAGATCCCCGCCATTGGCTGACCGCTGTTCGCTTGAGTCAGCAGCCCGGGATCCACGTGCAGTCGGTCGCGGTCTGCACGATACCGTCGAAGAACTCGGATTGGTCGCCAGACGATTCATGGGCGTATGCTGGTCCGATCGACACTCGCGATTGAAGGCGAGGTGCGTACGATCACGATGGCCAGGAGCGGGATGACGATTGCATAAACGTACTGCGTCCGAGAGACGCCGATGCCGAATGGAAACCAGATGCCCGGCACGCCGACCGGATCGAGCAGTTCCCCGCCGAATAGCCCGGCCACAATTGACGCCAATGTGGCGAGCGCCAGAACCGGCATCGTGGCGCCGCGGACAACGCGCACGCCAATCACGACAAACAGCGCGATCAACCCGAGTCGGGCGCCGTGGGTCACGCTCGCAAAATGGAGCACGGCGCCGATCGTCGCTGCGACGGCGAGCACCACGGCCGACAGATCGATGCTTCGCCACGGCCGCGGGCACCACCGGTTCCAGGCCAACGCCCACGAGGCCACTGCTGGCACCCACATCACCGACGCCAACCATGCATACGTCGTCAGTTGTTGCAGATCGGTCCACGCGACGATCGCATTATTGAGGCGCCTCGATGCCATGAACGCCAGTGCGATGCTTGCGAAGATCAGAAAACCTTCATAGTTGGTTCCAGACCGAAACGCGAGCGCAAAGCCGATGAGCGCCACCATCGCCAGTGGCTCGATAGCATCGACGATGTAGCCCGCGATCGTTCGCTCCCAGTGCGCGCGGTGGAGCCCATCGCTGATCGGCCGTGGCGCCAGTATCGGCGCGCTGTGCATGCCGCCGCCGTCTGCGCTGGCTCCAGAACCAGGAAGCATGTAGACACGGACGGCGAGTACGCCGCGGGTGCCCGCTGCATCGGCGGGAAGCGCAAATCGTAGCGGTCGTGTGCCGACCACGCGCGGGACTGCGCCGAGCCGGCCAGACCCGCCCAACAACCGACCGTTCCAATACAGCTCGTAGCCGTGCTCGACAAGGGTCGGCCCGAGAATGTCCCACGACGCGCGACCTGCCGGCACCATCACCGCGCGCCGGTACCAGGCGTAGCCGTGATACCTCGGATGACCATGCGCCATCCAGCCAGCGACGTAATCGGGCAGCCCTACATCGCTGTCGTGGCTGCCCGGTGCGGCGGTCAGATCGATCGTCTCCCAGTCGCGATCGTCCGTATTGGTATTCGCCCAATGCGGATCATCGCCGGTATGAAATCGCCAGGCGCCATCGAGCAAGGTCGCGGCGGCGCGCAACGCCGGCGGATCCGGGCGGCCACCCGTCGCGAGGTCGGCACTCACCATGGCGAATATCAGCAGCGTCGCGATGACGATTCCAACGATCTGCTTGCGTTGTGTCGCGTTGATCGGGATCTCCGTCGTTGCAACCATACGCCTTGCCGCAATACGGTTAGCCACCATAACCTCATAGAACCTGATCATACGGTTAGACAGGAAGGAAGCCATGGACGGCGGGATTTACAGATTCCAAATCGTTGCCGGGCACCTCGCGCTCGATTTCGTCAACACCGTGGCGTTTCGAGCGGATCCCGAGAAGAAGGAAGACCATCTACAACGCGCCGAGGATGTGCATCGGTGGGCCTGCCAGGCTCAGTTGCCTGACTGGGCTGCCAGCAAATCGGGCCCCCGACTGGGACCCGCGGCACTCCGGCACATCCGCGCAGTCCGCGAACACGTGTTCGCAGTCTTCCATGCAATTGCCAGCGGTGAGCCGATCCCCGCGGACGCACTCTCCCGGGTTGGCAATGCGCTCCAGGATTGTTGCGCCAAGCGGCGTTTGTCCGTTGATGCAGCGGAGGTTCGCTGGGCCTGGCGAGCGAATGCGCAGTGGACCGACTATCTGCTCTATCCTGTCCTCAGGTCAGCGACCGATCTTCTCACCTCCGTTTCGCGCGGTTTGGTCCGTCAATGCGAAGCCGCAGACTGCGGCTGGCTGTTCTTGGACCGTTCCAACGCCCGCAAACGGCGGTGGTGCAGCATGGCTGATTGTGGCAACCGGAATAAGGCACGGAACTACTACCGGCGTGAGGCTGGTTTGATTTAGCTCGGCGCGAACTAGCGCTCGGCGATGTCCGCTTTGGGGCCATGGCCGCGTTCTGATACGATCCATGAGCCCAGCCACGCGAGCCTTCGCGGCCCTCGGCGCCGGATTGGCCCTCGGAGTCGCAATCGCAACGTCGCATACGCCGGTCCTGCAGGCGCTGCCGAACTACCTCGAGCCGATCGGCAAGCTGTGGGTCAACGCGCTGCGGATGACAGTGATTCCGCTCGTCACGACGGCGATCCTGGTCGGAATCGACGCGCTGCCGGATTCCAGGAGCATCAGCCGCCTCGCCGGGCGCGTTCTCGTGGTGTTCCTGATCGTACTGCTCGCCGCCGCGACACTGGCGACGCTTGCTGGTCGAACGGTGTTCTCGTGGCTGAACATCGACCCCGCGTCCGCCACCGCGCTTCGCGGCATGGTCGACGCGACCGCTCGGACGTCGCCTGCTCTTACGACGACGGGGCAGTGGATCGCCGATCTCGTTCCCGCGAATCCGATCAAAGCGGTGGCCGATGGGGCGATGCTCCAGATCATTGTCCTCACGCTCGCCTTTGGGTTGGCGATCGCGACCATCGCAGCACCGGCGCGGCGGAACCTCATGGGATCGGTGCGAGCACTCAACGACGCGTCGCTCGTGCTCGTGCAGTGGGTCCTGCGTGCGACGCCGATCGGGGTCTTTGCGCTCACCGTGCCGATGGCTGCGACGCTCGGCGCCGCTGCTGCCGGTGCCGCGACGTTCTATGTGTTGGCGTTGAGCGGCATGAACGTGGCGTTTGTAGGATTGTTCTATCTCGTAGCGTGGCTGGCAGGCGGACGGAGCCCGAGTCTGTTCGCGCGCGCCTGCGCACCCGCGCAAGCCGTGGCGCTCAGCTCGCGCTCGTCGCTCGCGTCTCTACCGGCGCTGCTGGAAGCATCCGACATGGTGCTCGCGCTGCCGTCCACCGTCAGCTCTTTCATCCTGCCGCTGTCAGTCGCGACGTTCCGTCCGGGAGGCGCGATCGGTATGCCACTGGGCGTGCTCTTCGTGGCTCACCTTTACGGCGTGCATCTCGACGCCCATCAGCTCGCGATGGTGGTGCTCACCGCGGTCGTCACGACTTTCAGCGCGCCGGGCATCCCGAGTGGTTCACTGCTCGTGATGGTTCCCGTGCTCGTCTCGGTTGGGCTGCCGGCTGAAGCGGTCGGGCTGCTGATCGGCGTCGACGCGATACCAGACACCGCCCGCACCGTTACCAACGTGACCGGCGACATGGCCGTCGCTGCCGTGATGGGACGATTCGAGGCGGTGGCAGTGAGCGAGGCAGCGTCCAGCGCTCCGGCAGCGGCTGCCTGATTCGTGCTTGCTAACGCGAATGCGCAAATGGCCCGGCATTCGTGCCGGGCCATTCTTCGCTCCGATTCGCTGAACTCTATTGAACTGCTACTACAGACCGACCGACAACTTCGTGTAGATGAACCGCCCGTTGAATCCGAACGGCGAGAACTGCGTGTACGGGATCGTGCCGAAGTTCGACAGGCCGCCGTTGCTCGGTGTGGCCGGGTCGCCCGGGTTCACGAAGCGATCCGGGTAGACGTCGAAGACGTTGTCGGCGCCGATCGTGAGCGTGTATGTCGACCGGAGCGACGCCGAGCGAAGCGCCCACGACGTGCTCAGGTCGGTGATCCACTTGGCGCCGAACGTCTGATAAAGCGCTCCGGTCGCGTTGCTCGTCGAGTTGCCCGAGGCGAAGCTCACGGCGCCGTAGCGCTGCGTACGCGCCGTCAGGCTCAACGCGCCCAACGAGTAGTTCCCCGATACGAACAGGTTGTCGCGCGGATTGCCTTTCTCGATCCGCGTGCGCTCGGCGAGGCCGAAGAGCACCTCCTGGAACTTGCTGAGCGAATCCGGCGTCGACTCGACGTGCGTCACCTTGACGGCGTTGTAGTTGTATCCCGAGGTGAGCCGGAGCACACTCCTGGCGGCGAGCGCGACGCTGTAGTTGGCAACGACGTCGACGCCGCTCGAGCGCGTGTCGATCGCGTTCGAGAAGAAGCGGCCTCCGCTCACGCCACGGAGCCCGGCGTGCGCGAAGAGATCCTGAATCGCCTGGCCGGTGAAATTATCGGCCAGAATGATTCGATCGTTGATCTTGATCCGATAATAGTCCGCCGTGAACGCGAGGCCGCTCGCCGGCTCCACGGCAAAGCCGCCGCTCAGGTTGATCGAGCGCTCGGGCTTGAGATCCTTTGCGCCGAGCAGTCTCGCCTCCGGCGTGTTGACGGGGAACGTTCGAACGTCGAACGGAACGCCGGCGATGAAGTTGGTGGCGGTCGACGAGTAGAACTCCTGTCCCAGCGACGGCGCGCGGAATCCGGTGCTGGCCGCGCCGCGAATCGCCAATCCCTTCGCGAGCTCGTAACGCGCCGCGACCTTTCCCGTCGAGGTGGAGCCGAAGTCGCTGTAGTTCTCCGCGCGTCCGGCGACACCGACCAGGAGCTTCGCCGTGAGGTCGCTCTCGAGATCGGCGTATACTGCTTCATTGTTGCGCGTGTGGACGCCGGCGTCGGTGGGCTTGAATCCTGGAAAGACCTGCGAGCCGACGGCCGCCAGACGCGTGGTCGGCTTGCCGTCAGCGTCGAGGACGGGAACGCCGCCGTCGCGGTACGAATCGGGCTCGCCTGCCGTGATCTCGTACCGGTCGGCGCGGAACTCCGCGCCCAGCGCGACGCGGATCGGGCCGTACCACGAGGTCTTCACGTCGCGCGTCAGGTCGAGCGTCGTCGTGGATTGTCCGAACGAGAGCTGGCCGGCGTCGAATGACGTCTTGGAGTTTGGCCCGATCGACGCGTTCGCGCTGTTGTCGATCCGATACGCGAAGGAGTTGCGACCGTACACGGACGCGAGATCCCATTTCCAACGACCGGCGTCGCCTCTCAGGCCCGCCGTGATCGAACCATCGTTGATCTTCGACTTGATGAACGGGAGAAACCCGTCAGGATAGATGTCGCGGACGGTTCGGTCGTCGAGCGCACGGCGCCAGAATCCGGCCGATACACCGCGCCGGTGGGAGTAGCCGCCGAATCCGTACGCTTCGATGCCGCTCGCCAACGTGCGTCCCGTGTTGAAGAACAGCTGCGTGTCGTGATTGTACGAATCGCCCTGCCAGTGATCGATCGCCGGCGCATTGCTGTTGCGTGGGTCGCCCGTGAAATACTGCTGCCGCGTGTCGGGCAGCGTACGGTTCGTGCCGTCCCGATTGCGCACTTCGCCGCCGAGTTGCAGGAAGCCGTCCGAGCCGAACGTCCAGCCGTAGTTGAGTGACGACGTCAGCACGCGACCGTCGTGAACCGAGCGCGGGTCCCGCTGTCCCGTAAAAGCGACGTCGGGGCTCGCATCGCGATTGTATGTCGTGACGTTTTCGCCGGTCTCGACGCTGAACGAGCCAGGGGCATCGGACTTGAGGACGACGTTGATCACACCGGCGATGGCATCGGAGCCATACTGCGCCGCGGCGCCGTCACGCAGAATCTCGATGTGGTCGATCATGCTCGCCGGGATGGCGTTGAAATCGACCGCCTGCGAGCCGCGCCCGACGGCGCTGTTGACGTTGACCAGGGCGCTGATATGGCTTCGCTTGCCGTTGATGAGGACCAGCGTCTGATCGGGCGCCAGGCCGCGAAGAGAAGCCGGGCGGATGTGATCCGTGCCGTCGGAGATGCTGGCGCGCGGGAAGTTGAAGGAGGGCGCCACAGCCTGAATCATCTGCGCCGTTTCGGTGCGACCCGACTGTTGCAGGTCCGCCACGGACAACACGTCGACGGGGACCGGCGCCGAGATCACCGTGCGCTCGCCGCCGTGGGTGCTGAGCACTTCGACGGCCTCGAGGCTCGTCGCGACTTTCTCGATATGAAAATCCTTGGTGACGGTGCCACCGGTTTGCACCGTGACTGAGTCGACGCTCGCCGCATACCCAACGAGTCGTACACGCACCTCGTAGCGTCCAGCGGGCAGCGTGAGCTGGTACGTGCCGTCAGACCGCGCCGTCGCGCCTCGTTGGGTGCCCGTTACCGACACCAGCGCGCCGGCGAGCGCCTCGCCCGTCGGGCCGGTGACGCGGCCCTTGAGCGTCCCCCCGCCGACCTGCTGCGCCGCGAGCGCGCCGCCGCCGCCGAGACTGACGCTTGTGGCGAGCCACAACATGATGGAACTGTAATACCGCATGACGAGAGCCCCTGTGAGTGGAAGTGGAGCAACGCGAAGGCGGCGACTGCCGTGAATGTTCCCGACAGCCGCCGCGGTGCGTTCAGATGGTGACTCCCGAAAACGCGACGACGTGCCGAAACCGGACAGAAGCCTCCCGGCCCCATCGGGTTGACTGGCCGGCTCGCGATTGCCGGCGGTGGCGCGTCAGCGAGTGAGGCTGGACCGAGCGAGCCTGCGCGAGCGCGAACGCGCGCCGCGTCCGCGACGCGGCCGATCCGTGACGCGAGGCTGGAGGGTGCCGCGGACGGCCCGGCCTAGCGGCGCGTCGCGGTCGAATCGCGAACGGGCTTCGTCGAGGAGGAATGTCAACTCCGAATCGTCGGGGAACTGCCGCAGCCCGGACTCGAGCGTCGAGAGCAGCTGGTTGACGAGCGCCTTGCGCTCGACACTGCGCTTGCCCGCGTGGACGTCCCGCTGCCGCGCCACTTCCGCTTCGGACGAGAGAGAGTCGATGGTCGCGAGCAAGCGCTCGCGTGGGCCGAGACCAGCGGTGAAGCGACTCGGCTGCCGCATGAGCTCGAGGGTGAGCGAGTCCGGAACGTTGTCCCGGTCACGCCGCGCCCGCACGACGGCGAGGCGATGGTAGGCGAGCGCAAACGCCGTATCGAGACTGACTGCTCGCTCGAAGCGTGCCTGCGCCGAATCCCAGGCGGCGGCGCTGTAGAACTGTTCGCCCTGCAAGTAGGCCTTCAGCGCGCCGAGTGACGTGGTTGGCGACCATGCGGCGTGAGCGACGTCGATCGGCCGCACACGCGCGAGCTCGCGCAGGACGGACACGGTGAGCGAATCGAACAGTCGGTCCATTCGCGCCCGGGTGTCCCGACGCTCGATGTCGGCGATTGCGCGACCGGTTTGCGCGTCGAGGAGGGTGGCCGTCGCACGCACGGAGTCTCCGGCGGCCAGCAATCCGCTGAACAGGACGAGGCCCGCGCCCGTGCGGGCACCGAAAGCCCGCGCCGACGATGCATCGGAGCGCCCACGCCAGCGCGCCACGGCGACCGTGGCGGGGACTGCTCGCAGCGGTCCAGCGCCGTCGAGATTGCGGGACATCACGTCGACGAAGCCGTCCCTCCACGACGCGAGCGATGCATCGCCGACGTCGACTGGCGCCACGGCGATGGTGTCCGGGTCGAGCGCCGCGGGGCTCGTCTCGATTGTGGCGAACGCCGCCGTGGACGCGAGCGCGAGGGCGCATGCCACCAGCGCACCGCGCACGCGGCGGCCCCGGACGAGCTGTTCCCTGGCACAGTCGCTCAAGGCTGCCGCGAGCTCGCCAGCGGTTGCGAATCGGTCCTCGCGCTCCAGCATCATCGCGCGTGCAATCACGGCCGCGGCTTGGCGAGACAGACGTTCGGCCGGCGCCGACACGTCGGCGCCGGCGCGGGCCCACGCCCGCTCGACGATCTCGCTCGGAGTCACGCGGCCATACGGCCGCTGGCCCGTCACCGTCTCGAACAACACGCAACCCAGCGAGAACACGTCGCTACGACCGTCCACGTCCGGCGTGCCGATCGCCTGCTCGGGACTCATGTAGGATGGCGTGCCGAGGAGCGGCGTCGATTCGTCCCGCGGATTCTCGCTGGCGCCGCGCATCGCGCGCGCGATCCCGAAGTCGGCGATGATGGCGTGCCCGTCCTGCAGGAGAATGTTCTCCGGTTTGACGTCGAGGTGTACCACGCCCTGGCGGTGCGCGTAGTCGAGCGCCAGCGCGATCTCCCGGCCGAGCCGCAGAACATCTTTCGTCGACAATCGCGGCGCGTGCTGCAGGCGGTCACGCAGCGACTCGCCGGTGACGTACGGTGAGACCGAGTACAGAAAGTCCGGCTCGTCGGCGTCCGGCTCGCGCACTTCGCCGGAGTCGTGGAGCGGCAGGATGTGCGGGTGCGACAGCCGCGCGGCGATCGCGATCTCACGGAGAAACCGCTCGCGACCGATGAGCCGCGCGACGTCCGCGTGCAACACCTTCACGGCGACGTGGCGGCCGTGCTTGGGGTCGTCCGCCAGGTAGACCGTCGCCATGCCGCCGCGCCCGATCTCTCGCACGATGTGATACCGCCCGCCCAGCAGCCGCGGCAGCTCGCGGGTTCCGCTCAGGAGGAGCGGCTCGTAGGCGACGACCGCCGGACGGCTCAGCAATCCGTCGGAATCTTCGCACGCCGCGAGCAGGGACATCGCTTCCGACCGCAGCGCCGAATCCGCGCCGCACGCGTCGCGCAGATAGCTCGATCGCTTGGCCGGATCGAGCTCGAGCGCCGCGTCGAGCAACGGCTCGAGCACGCGCCAGCGATCGCGCGACATCGACATTTGAATCATTGGTTCGCGCTCACACGCCGCCGCCCATGACGTCGCCTTGTCCACCGCCGACGAGCGCCTGATAGAGAAGCCCTCGCGCCTTGACCCAATCGCGCCGAACGGTGCGTTCGGTGACGTTGAGCGCCTCGGCGGTCTCCTGCTCCGTCATACCGCCAAAAAAACGGCACTCCACGACGCGGGCGAGTCGCCCGTCCAGCGTCGCCAGTTGGTCCAGCGCGTCGTGCAGCTCGAGCAGCGCCTCGGCTTGATCGTCACTCGCGGTGAGGCTGTCATCGAGCGTCACGGTACGCTGCGCGCCGCCGCGCTTCTCCGCGGCTCGTCGGCGCGCGCGGTCGACGAGGATGTGGCGCATGGCGACCGCGGCGGCACGCAGGAAATGCGCGCGGTCGCGCCAGTCGGCGCGAGGCGAGCGCGAGAACTTGAGATACAGCTCGTGAACGAGCGCCGTCGTGAACAGCGTGTCGCTCGGTCGAGCGGCGAGCTCGCGCCGCGCGGTCCGGCGAAGCTCGTGGTAGACGAGCGGAACGATTCGATCGAAGGCCTCTCGACGACCGGCACGCAGGTCGTCGAGGAGCTGAGTGACTGTGGAAAGAGCCGCGCTCGGGCCATCGGCCGGCTCGAGCAGGGTTTCTGGATCACAAATCGCTGACATGCCGACCGTCGACGTAAGGCACCTGGTTGGCCGAGTGGGAATTCGCGCCGTCTCGCCACAAATACGATTCGGCTTCGCGTCGTTCGTGCGATTTGTCTGAATGCGCAAACGCGCATGCATGACAATCGCGCCAACTACTACGGGCCGTCGTCGCCAGGATATCGCCCGCGAATCGTCCAGCTCTCGTCCTGTGACCGGAATCACTCCCACAGCCACCGCATCGATTCGTAGCGCACGCGACACGCGAGCGTGCCCGCCGATACGAATGCGCTAGGACGACGGTGCCCCCGCGGTCGCGGAAGCGTGGAAGCGCGGAATCGTCCTCCATATAAGTTCGCCCATGTCCGTCTCGTCCTCGAGCGCACTCGCCCCTGACGGCGGCCGTACCGGCCCACGAATCTCACGGACGCAGTGGATCGAAGCGCTCACGTGACAAACCAACGGCGTAGCCAGACCTGCCGAATCTCGCTCGAAATCAGATGTCGGCGAAGATCTCGAGGACGTTGCCGTCGGGATCTCTGAAGAAGAGCGTCCGATGCCCCCATGGCTGGTCCGTGGGTGGCGACACCAACTCGACGCCCGCCGCCGTCAACTCGGCGGCGCACTCGTCGACCGCGTGGACCGGGACTCGAAACGCGAGCTGCGCGGACAGCGCTCCCGGCGGAGGCGCGGGATCGTCGAACATCAGTCCACGCTCGGTCAACGCGAGCGTAGTCGGTCCGACACGATAGGCGATCCACTTGGGGCCGAGCTCGTGGAGAACCGGGAAGCCAAGCACGGTTCCGTAGAACTGACGCATCGCGCCCATGTTTCGCGCGAACAACACCGTGTAATCGACCTGCCGAATGGCGGCGAGCCCGTGGCCATCGGCCAGTCGTCCCCGATCTCGACGAATTTCGACATCGGGATCCTGACGGACTTCGATGTCGCGATCTGCGCGCGGAGTTCCTGCTGGCCGTTCTTCTATTGGGTCGCCCTGCTCTTTCATCGACTCGTGCCCTCGTCGCTGGAGTTTCCGGGCCAGAAACGTACTCGCCGGAAAAAGTCGGACGCGAGCCGAACCACACACGATCGCGCGCGTGCTCGTGCAAACGGCCGGGGCTGCCGCGATTCGCGGCCGCCCCGGCCGT
>DATJHY010000006.1:0-2594 GCA_035493635.1 Gemmatimonadaceae bacterium
GCGCTTCGCGCGATCCTGCGACAGGATCCCGACGTCGTGATGATCGGCGAGATGCGCGATCAGGAGACGGCCGAGATCTCGATCCAGGCGGCGATGACCGGCCACCTGGTCTTCAGCACTCTCCACACCAACGACGCGATCAGCGCGATTCCTCGCCTGCTCGACCTGGGCATCCCCGCATACCTGGTGGCCGCAACACTGGAAGGAGTGCTGGCCCAACGGCTGGTGCGACGGATCTGTCCGGACTGTCGCGCCGAGGACACGCCGAACCGAGACAGCGCTTCGCACGGAGCGCGGCATGCGACCGGCGACGCTCGTCCCTCGCACGGCGCCGGGTGTCCCGCCTGTCGTGGCACCGGCTACCGCGGACGAGTCGGATTGTTCGAGCTGATCATCGTCACCGACGCCCTGCGCGACGCGATCGCCGGAGGCGCGCCGAGCTCCAGGCTTCGCGCGCTCGCCGAAGAGAGCGGGATGGTGACGCTCCTTGCCGACGGCTGGCAAAAGGTGCGAATGGGATGGACAACGGTGGAGGAGGTAGCGCGTGCCGTACAAAGCTGAGCCAGCGCGCCGCGGCGGTTTCACGCTCATCGAGCTCCTCGTGACACTCGCGATCATCGCGACGCTCGCGGCGATCGTTGCGCCGTCGCTGTTCGGCAACATCAGCGACGCGCGGCAAAAGACCGCCAAGAGTCAAATCCAGATCCTGTCGCTGGCACTCGACGCGTATCGCCTCGATTGCGACACCGTCCCGACGACCGAGCAAGGGCTCGACGCACTCCGTTCGCTGCCAATCTCCGATCCTCCACAGAACTGGAAGGGTCCCTACCTGCGCCAACTCGTGCCGCTGGATCCCTGGGGACGCCCGTACGTCTACGTGGCGCCAGGCGTCACGAACCCCAGTGCGTACGATCTCTACACGCTGGGCAAGGACGGAAAGCCCGGCGGCGACGGCGAGAGCGCCGATGTCACTTCGTGGGGCGGTCCCGTGCGACAGTAGGTCCAACACCGCGATCAGAGAACTTTGACGAGGGTGACCGTGCAAGCCGTATTCGCATACCGCGCGGCAAATGCAAGCGGGACGATCGAGCGCGGACTGGTCGACGCGCGAACCGCGCGCGACGCGCGCGACATCATCGTGTCGCGCGGACTCTACCTCCTCGAGATCGAGCGCCGCGCCGCGCTCAGTGAGCGCCGCGAGCCGTTGCCGGTCGCGGATCTGGCCCTCGGGCTCCGCATGCTCGCCGATCTCCTCGAATCGGGCCTTTCGATGTCGCGTGCATTGCACGCTTTCGAAGAGCTCGCGCCGCGCGGATGGCGGCCGGCACTCCCGCACATCCGCCAGTCCGTGCGCGAAGGGCGCACGTTCGCGGCGGCACTCGCGTCGGCGCCGATCTCGATTCCGGGCCTGGTCATCGGCATCGCGCAGGCTGGCGAAGCCGGCTCCGGCCTCGGACCGGCGATTCGCCGCGCCGCCGACCTCATGGAAGCTGCCGCTGCGACGCGCTCGTCGATCCGCTCCGCGCTCGCCTACCCGATGATAGTTGCCGCCGCGGGACTTCTCTCCGTCGGCGTACTCATGACGGTCGTGTTGCCCAGGTTTGCCAGAATTCTCGCGGATCTCGGCCAAACGCTCCCGGCGTCGACGCGGATGGTCATCCGCAGCGCCGACGTCGCGCGCGCTAGCCTGATCCCCACTGTGATCGCAATCGCGCTCGGAGCGGTCGCGTGGAGGGCGTGGGTCCGAACCGCCAGCGGCAGGCAGAGCTGGCATCGATTCTTGCTGAGCCTTCCGTTGTTCGGGGCGGTGCGACGCGGCGCCGCCGTCGCTCGTATGGCGCACTCACTGTCCGCCCTGCTCGAGAGCGGTGTGACCATTGCCTCGGCGCTCGCCCTTGCTGGGCGAGCCATGGCTGACGCCGAGCTCGAGGTCCGGCTCGCGGCCGCGCGCGCGAGCGTGAACACGGGCGAACCGTTTTCACGCGCACTCGAGACCAACGCCGCTGCAACGCCCACGGTCGTACGACTTGCACGCGCCGGCGAAGAATCAGGCAGGCTTGCGGCGATGCTCGGTCACGCCGCAAGGATCGAGCAGGATCGCGCGGACCGAAGCGTTCGCACCGCCGTCCGTCTACTCGAGCCGTTGCTGCTGCTCACCTTCGCGTCGATCGTCGCGCTCATCGCGGCGGCCCTGCTCCAGGCGATCTACAGCGTGCGACCGGCCGCATGAATCGAGCTGGCATGACGCTGCTGGAGCTGATCGTCTGCGTAGCGGTGCTGGGATTGACGGCATCCGTCAGTGCGCTGGCACTGCGCCACGCGGCGCCGCCCGATCCCAACGACCCCATGACCATCATCGCCGACACCCTCGAGAGCGTGCTCGCCACCGGCGCGCCGGCCACGCTGCGGTTCAACGTCAGCGGTCGCCCTGCGTTGGCCACGGTCAACCCTGACGGCAGCATTCTGGCCGATTCGATTCTGGCCATCGACCGTTTCACGGGACGGAGTACGCGTGCGCGGTAGCTCGTTGCGATTCACTCGCGGCCGCGCCGGGACCGCGCTCCTCGACGTGGTGGTGTCGCTCATGGTGCTCG
>DATJHY010000007.1:0-19395 GCA_035493635.1 Gemmatimonadaceae bacterium
AGCTGCTGGCGGTGAAGCCGACACCACGCGTGGCGGAACTACGGCGTGCGATCGTCGAGAGCGCCGACGAGAAGGCCGCCGGCCCCGGCAGGACGATCCGTCTACTGAACCCGAAGTCAGCGGTGAGCAGTGTTTCTACACCTTCGCCTTGAGTAGGCAAGACAGCATTACTCGTCGCGTCAGCGGCGAACGCGTGCGGCGGCAGCAAGAAAGGTCCTGATTTCGCTTTCACCCGCACTCGCCGCTGTGTAGACTGCATCATACGGCCCTCGATATTCCTCCGGGCCACTCACGCGCGGCGGTCCGGCCCCGTCGCAGGACGATGGGGCATGTCAAACAATCAGAAGTCCGATGGCCTTTCCCAGGGGCCGAACGGCGCCAGGCCGCCCGCGCCGCGTCGCGTGCGCGCTGATGACGGCAGAGGCTTGAGCCACGTCGCAATCCGCCGGCCGGTGTTCACGGCGATGATGATGATCGCGCTCGTCGTGCTCGGCCTCTTCAGCTTCCGCCGCCTGCCGATCGAACAGTTCCCGAACATCGACTTCCCCGTTGTCGTCGTGCAGACCGTCTACGCGGGAGCGAGTCCGGAGACGATCGAGCGCGAAGTGTCGCGCCGGCTGGAGGAGTCGTTCAACACCGTTGAAGGCGTCAAGCGCATGACGTCGATGTCACTCGAGGGCGTGAGCCAGGTGCTGGTAGAGTTCCAGCTCTCGCGCGACGGGGACCAGGCAGCGCAGGACATCCGCGCGAAGGTCGACGCGATCCGCCGCGAACTCCCCGACGACGTCGAGCCGCCCACCGTGATGAAGTTCGACCCGGGCGCGCTCCCGATCCTCTCGCTGTCGATCTCTTCGCCGACGATCGCGCCGGTGGAGCTGACTCGTCTGGCCGACGAGGACATCCGGAGGCGGGTCGAGGCGGTGGATGGCGTCGGACAGGTGCAGCTCGCGGGCGGGTTGGCGCGCGAGATCCGGGTCAACATCCTCCCGTCGCGCCTGCAGGCGATGCGCGTGTCAGCGCCCGACGTCATGGCCGCGCTGAAGCGCCAGAACATGGAGGTGCCGGCTGGCTACGTGCACCGATCGGCGAGCGAGGATCTCGTCCGCGTCGTCGGCAGGATCAAGGACCCCGCGGAGTTCAACAACATCGTCGTCGCGAATCGCAATGGGCAGTCGGTGCGGCTCGCCGACGTGGCGCGCGTGGAGGATGCAACTGCCGAGGAGCGATCGCTCGCCTACGTGAACGGGAACCGCGCGATCGCGATGGACGTGCTCAAGCTCTCAGGCGCGAACACCGTCGCAACCGCAGAAGCCGTGAAGAATGCGCTGGAGCAGCTCAAGCCGCTGCTGCCGAACGGCGCGACCGTCCGCATCGTACGCGACAACTCGGTGTGGATCCGCTCGATGGTGCACGACGTCATCATGGAGCTGCTGATCGGTGCCGCGCTCACGGTGCTCGTCGTCATGCTGTTCCTCAACGACCTCAAGGCGACGGCGATCACATCGCTCGCGCTGCCGGTGTCGATCATCTCGTCTTTCATCCTCATGGGCGCGCTGGGCTTCACGCTCAACATGCTCACCCTGATGGCGCTCTCGCTGTCGATCGGCATCCTGATCGACGACGCCATCGTGGTGATCGAGAACGTCGTTCGCCACCGGGAGCTGGGCCGGGATCATTTCACCGCCGCGCGGCGCGGCACGCGCGAGATCTTTCTCGCCGTCATGGCGACGACGCTCACGGTCGTCGCGGTGTTCGTGCCCGTGGCGTTCATGGGCGGCATCGTCGGCCGGTTCTTCTAACAGTTCGGGCTGACGGTCGCTTTCGCGGTGCTGGTCTCGCTCTTCGTGTCGTTCACGCTCACGCCGATGTTGTCGGCGCGCTGGGGCGTGGAACCGCACGCAAAGGCGACCGGTTGGCTCGCCACCGTGACGCGGCCGATCTCGGCGTTCAACCGCTGGTTCGACGCGCAAGCCGACCGCTACCAGGGTGTGATCCACTGGGCACTCGGCAATCGACTCAAAACGCTGGGCATCGCATTCGCGAGCCTATCCGCCGCGCTGCTGCTCTTCCCCGTGATCGGCGGCGAGTTCTTCCCAAAGTCGGACTCTGGAGAGTTCAGCATCAACTTCCAGACGCCAGAGGGCTCGTCGATCGAGTACACGCGAAGCCGGGCCGCCGCGATGGACCGTGTGCTGCGCGAAATGCCAGGCGTGGACTACACGTACCTTACCGTCGGGGCGGGGCTCACGGGTACAGTCACGAAGGGCACGTTTTACGTGAAGCTCGTGCCTGCCTCCCAGCGCTCGATGTCGCAGGACGAGGCGATGGTCGAGGCGCGCAAGCGGCTGTCGGTCCTCGTCGGCGTGACACCGTCGGTCGTGCAGTCGGGCGGAATGGGTGGTCCGCGCAGCGCGCTGCAGGTCAACCTGAAAGGCGCGAGCACGACCGAGCTCCAGCGATTGGCGGACGAACTCGTGGGTCGCATGCGGCGAATCCCCGGCGTGGTCGACGTTGAGTCATCGCTCGGCCAGCCGCGTCCTGAGTACCGAATACTGGTTGATCGATTCGTGGCGAACGATCTCGGTCTCGACGCCGGGCAGGTTGCTGGCGCAGTGCGTCCTTTGATGGCCGGCCAGACTGTGACGACGTGGGAGGATGCGCACGGCGAAGAGCGTGACGTCGTGCTCCAGGTTGCGCCTGAAGAACGACGCACCTTCGAGGATCTGCGGACGCTGCCCATCGCGACGACGCACAAGGACGACAACGGCGTGTACGAGACTGTGCCGCTGGCGCAGGTCGCGCGCATCGAGCGCGGGGTAGCGCCGACGGAGGTGGACCGGCAGGACCTGGAGCGCGTGGCGACCGTGGGCGCGAACCTCATGCCGGAACTCTCGACATCGAAGGCGACGGCGAAAATCCGCGCCGAGGTGGCCGCGATGGGACTGCCGCCGGGCTACACCGTACAGATGGGCGGCGAGACCGAGGCGATGGAGGAAACCGTCGGCTACGTGCTCGAGGCCATCCTGCTGGCGGTGATCCTCATCTATCTGATCCTCGCGAGCCAGTTCGAGAGCCTGACGCAGCCCTTCGCGATCATGCTCTCGCTTCCGCTTTCACTCATCGGCGTGCTGCTCGCGCTGCTGCTCACCGGCAGCACGTTCAATATGATGAGCATGATCGGAGTGATCCTGCTCATGGGGCTCGTCACGAAGAACGCCATCCTGTTGGTGGACAACGCGAACGCCCGGCGCGGCGCGGGCAAGGATCGCTGGACCGCGCTCACCGAAGCAGGACGAGTGCGGTTGCGGCCGATCATGATGACGACGGCGGCGATGGTGTTCGGGATGCTGCCGATCGCGCTCGGCATCGGCGAGGGCGGCGGGATGCGAGCGCCGATGGCACGCGCGGTGATCGGCGGTCTGATCACGTCGACGATGCTGACGCTGATCGTCGTGCCGGTGGCGTACACCTACTTCGACGACTTCGGCATGTGGATGCGTCGGAGGCTCGTGTCGGAGGAGAAGCAACGGGTGATCGAGGAGGAGGCTGGGTCGGAGGCGGCGATCGAGGAGGACTGGAGCGCGGGCGAGAAGGAAGAGGCAGAGGCGACGGTATAGGCATCCGGTGCAGCGGCGAACTGCCGACTACGACGGCTCGGCGTGGCGTCGAACCGCTGCGGGTTTGTCGGACGGATCCTGCCGTCTTTCCCGACGCCGCTCTCGACGCAGAGACGCATCAATAAAAGGAATGCGTCGACAAGCCGGAGGGCGTCGCCGTGCGAAAACACCAGACTACCGAACGCGGGCGCCATCGCTCGCGCGCCATCGCAGCGATTGCCGTGTTCGTGTTTGCGGCCGCATGCGATTCCACCACGACCGAGCCGATCGTACAAGAGGTGCCAATCGGCGGCCTCTTCGCGCTCACGGGCAGCTGGTCCGCCAACGGACAGGTCGCCAGAGCGGCGATGCAGCTCGCCATCGACGACGCTAACGAGTATCTGGCCGGCAACGCCGCGAACCTTCGCTTCGTCGCCCGATTCGAGGACACGCGGCTCGATCCCGCGCTCGCGCTCGCGAAGGCCAAGGCGCTTCGGGCGAGAGGAGTGCACGTGCTCGTCGGACCGATGAGCAGCGCGGAAGTCGCGGTCGTCAAGCCGTTCGTGGACGCGAGCGACATGTTCCTGGTCAGCGCTTCGAGCACCGCGCCATCGCTCGCCATCGCCGGCGACAATGTGTTCCGGTTCGTCCCCGCGGACAGCATGCAGGCAGTCGCGGTAGCGGCGATGATGCAGGAAGACGGGAAGCGCGTGATCGTGCCGGTCTGGCGGCATGATGCTGCTGGCGAAGATCTAGCGCAGCTCGTGCGCTCCCAGTTCGTCGGGCTCGGCGGATCCGTCCTGCCCGGTGTGCGATACGAGCCAGGCGCGGCCGACTTCACGCCGGTCGTCGCGGCCCTGCGCGCGCAGCTGCAGCAGGCAATCGGCCAGTACGATGCCAACACGGTAGCGGTCCACCTCACCGCAATGGGCGAGGTTGCGGCGCTGCTCACGATCGCGAACGCCGATCCGCTGGTCGGCACCGTGCACTGGTACGGTAGCGATGGCGTCGCCAAGAACCAGGGACTGCTCGACGCCCCGCAAGCGGCGGAGTTCGCCGTGCGCACCGGCTACCCGAATCCGCAGTTCGGCCTCGAGGAGGGCGCGCGCGATATCTGGGAGCCGCTCGCGGCCCGCATCCGCCAGGTGACCCAGAGCATGGAGCCGGATGCGTACGCCATGGCAGCGTACGACGCAGTCTGGACGATCACGCGGGCGTACGTCGCGGCCGGGGCCGGAAGCACCAGCGACGCCGCGCGGCTCAAGCAGGCCTTCATTACCGCAGCGTCGACTGGTTACGGTGCGACCGGCTGGACCGCGCTCAATGACGCCGGCGATCGAAAGTATGGGAATTACGACTTCTGGGCGATTCGCATGAGCGCGGATGTACCGCGCTGGACCCGAGTCGCACGCTACGAGACGCGAACCCGGCAGCTGGTCCGCTGAGCCAAACCACGATCACGAATTCCAGGAACTCACTCAGGACGAGCACGCTGGAAGATCGCCGCGCGGCCATACGGCAACTCCGCTGGACGTTCGTCTCGGCGCGCGGTTGCCGGACTCGGCATCCGGCGCCGAGCATGCGTCACTGTGATCGTCGGGCTTGGTTAGAAGGCGATCATGAGAGAATCTTAATCGCACATCGCGTAGCTCGCGGATATTTGTATTGACAGGTGTGCCGATCGCACGCATACTGTTCCCCACGACGAAGCGCCGCGGAGAAGCGGCGCTGTCGTGTCTGTCACGGCTCGCGAATTCACCGAGTCACCCGCGCCCGACCGGCAACGATGCTGGTCCATGAGCGCCTGCATTGACGCGACACGAGCTGTGCGCGAGCGACCCTTGTCGGCCGCGCAACCGCTGATCAAACGCTCTCTTGGCGGAGTCAGAGTCGTCGGGCACCGGGCCCACTGGGCCGCGACAATCGCCGCCGGCGTCACCACCATCATCGCCGTCGGAGGAGGATCGCGTCACGCGCCGGCTCCGCGACTTCGAGCGCCAGCGCGGCATCGGTCCGCGCAATTCGCCCAAGCCTGAAGAGTCCGCACGCGAGCCATCACCGAACCAGGTGATCCCGGACACTCCGCCATCGGAGGATGACGAGTAGCTCGCGCCGATCACGAGCCGTCAGCGCTGATGCCGTTCCACCACCGCATCCGGAGGATCCGGGCAGGAGGAGGACACATGAAGGGACCGATCGACGCACTGGAGGAGTTCGGCACGGCTGTCGGTGAGCTGACGCCGGAAGCGATGGGGGTGGAACGGGAGGCGCCGCCCAAACCAAGCAGGCCGGTGTTCCCGGGCGGGAAGGCGCTCGCCCGGTTGCACCTGTTCGAGATCCAGCGCGACGTGGAGGTGAGCGACGTCGAGAGCGGCGCGCCCGAAAAGCCGCTCGTCCTGCGCATCCCCTCTCCCGAGCCGGCGCTCGAACGCGAGGAGGCGCACGCGACCTCTCCGTATACCGAGGCGTTCGAGCAGAAGCAGCTCGCGACCCAGACCGAGCCGGTGACGCAGGTCCAGCCCGCATGGCGGCCGCTCGGACCGTTCTCGATTCCGCATGGCCAGACGTATGGCTCTGGCGCGGGCAGCAGACCTTCGGTCTGCGGCCGCGTATCCGCGATCGCCGTCGATCCATCGAGCCCCTTCCATATTCTCCTCGGCGCCGCGGGCGGCGGCGTGTGGGAGACGCGCGATGGCGGCGCGACGTGGGCGCCGCGAACCGACAACCAACGCTCGCTCGCGATTGGCGCGATCGCCTTCACGCCGAGCAATCCCGCGATCGCGTACGCGGGCACGGGTGAAGGGAATTTCTACGCGTCGCTCGGCACCGGTCTGCTGCGTTCGCTCGACGGGGGCCGAACGTGGGCGCTCCGTGCGGGCGCGCCGTTCGTCGGGATCGGGTTTTACGATCTGCTCGTCGATCCGCTCAACGCGAATCACCTGCTCGCCGGCACAACCAGCTTCGTCGCCGAGTCGAACGACGGCGGCGCCACATGGACGACGCGCCGGGCGCAGCGCTGCTGGGACCTGTCGATGCATCCGCTTGTCGCCGGTGACGCGAACTCGACGAAGGAGGTGTTCGCCGCGTGCGGCGACGGACTGTTCCGGTCGAAGGACGGTGGCACGACCTACAGCCCGGTCGCGCTGCCGGGCGCTCCGGCGGCATTCAACCGCATCGCGGTCGCACACGCGCCCTCGAATGGCGACGTCGTGTACGTGTTCGCGGCTGGGGCAGGCGGCGCGTTCATCTGGCGCAGGTCTGTCGCCGGTGGGGCCTTCGCTGCGGTAACGCCGCCGGCGGGGCTGAGCATCGGCCAGGCGTGGTACGACTGGTACGCCGCCGTTGCGCCGAACAACCCCGACATCCTTTTCCTCGGGGCAATCGACGTGCACAAGGGCGTGCGCTCGCCAGCGAACGTTTGGACTTGGACGGACATCTCGTCGAAGACGTCAGGCAGCTCGATTCACCCCGATCAGCACGCGATCGCCTTCAGCCCGACCGATCCGAACACCGTCTACTGCGGCAGCGACGGCGGCATCTTCCGCTCGACCGATGCGGGGACGAGCTGGACGTCGATCAACAAAGGGCTGTGTATCACGGAATTCGAATACCTCGCCCAGCATCCCACGGTTGACACCTGGCTCATCGGTGGCACGCAGGACAACGGGACGATGCGCTACGAGGGCTGCGAGGTGTGGCCGCACGTCGCCGATGGCGACGGCGGCGACTGCGCAATCAATAGTTCCGCGCCCTATACGTGCTATCACACATACTATGGTATGGGGATGGAGCGCTCGACGAGCGGGGGCGGCTGGGCCTCCTACTCGTGGATCGGGCCCAGCGTGCCTGCTGGCTACAACAGCCTCTTCTATCCTCCCGTCGAAGCCAACGGCAATCTCGTCGCGCAGGCCGGACAGAGCGTCTTCATTTCGCGCAACAGCGGAACGACGTGGGATCCCGCGGTGACGCTCCCGGCGGGCGCCGGCGTGGCGTCCGCGCTCGCCATTCGCACCGGTACGCGCGTGTACGTCGGAACGACGAGCGGCAAGATCTACCGCATCGATCTCTCCGGCGGCGTGTGGCAGGCGCCAGTGGCCCTCACTACGCCGCGCGCCGGGTACGTGAGCGACTTGATGGTCGACCCGACGAATCCCAATCGCATTTGGGCAACGTACTCCAATATCAGCGGCGGACACGTGTTCCGGTCGGACAATGGCGGAACGAGTTGGACGGACGTCTCGGCCGGATTGCCGGTGATTCCAGCGAACGCGATCGTCGTCGACCCGGTGAACACTGACCGCGTCTACGTCGGCACCGACTCGGGCGTGTTCCGGTCGCTGAACGCCGGCGCGGCGTGGACGTCGTACAACAACGGGCTGCCGAACGTTCTCGTCGGAGACCTGGTGTTCCATCCGGCCGCGCGGCTGCTGCGGGCGGGAACGCGAAGCCGCGGCGTTTGGGAAATCGCCGTCGACCAGGTGACGATGCCGGACGTCGAGCTCTACCTGCGCGACGACACGGTGGATACCGCGCGACGGATCCCGTCGCCGTCCGGGGTGGCGGATCCGTTCGTGCCGGGGAGCACTACCTACTGGTGGCAGTGCGCGGACATCAAGATCGACTCGACGCCGTTCGTGCGGCCGTTCATCGACAACGTCGATTTCGAGGTCTTCCAGGATGCGCGAGGGGTCTTCGCCGCCGGCCTCGGCGAGGAAACCGCGACACCGCCGTCGCGAGTGTACGTGCAGCTTCACAATCGCGGACTGGTCGCGGCGGGCAACGCTGTCGTGAAGGTGTTCTACGCGGACGGCGCGAGTCTGCCGGCGCTGCCGCCTGGGTTCTGGACGAACTTCCCGAACAACATTCTGCCGGCGAGCTCGCCGTGGCAGCCGATCGCGCCGCACAAGGTCGTCGCCAGCGTGACGACCGAGCGGCCAACCGTGGTGGGCTTCGACTGGGGCGTTCCCAGCAACACCAGCGGCAGTGTGTGGCTGTTGGCCGTCGCCACCTCGCTGAACGATCCGATCGCGACGATCGAGACGAACGTTGCGACGCTGGTGACGAGCAGCAAGAAGGCGGGGCTCAAGCGCTTCGGCGTGCTGCCGTATTCGCGCGTGCAGTTCACGGGCACGGTGCAGGCGAACCAGACGGTGCGCTGCTTCACCTTCAACTGGCCGGCCAACTGGTACGTGAAGTGGACGGTGATGCCGGTGACCCCGAAGCCAGGCGGGCCCGAGTTGAAGTACCGCGTGCAAGTGGAGCGAGCGTCGCCGACGGCGATCACCTACTGGATCAATGTCACGAACGAAACCTCCATCCCGGTGACCTTCGAGCTGCGGTACACGGTGCTCGCGGTGATGTAGACGTGGACGACGAGACGAAGCGAGCATCGACCATCAAATAGAGGAGACACACTCATGTTCGTCGGGACGCAGTTTCATGGGACGTTGCCAGCGAACGCGACGCAGAAGTGGTTCACGTTCAACTGGCCTGCGCAGTGGTACGTGGATTGGAGCGTCGTGCCGATCACGCCGCGAAACGGCGCTCCGGAAATCGAATCGAGCGTCGAAGTCGAGCGCGCCAGCACGACGGCCGTCACGTACTGGATCACCGTTCACAACCTCACGGGCGCGCCAGTTGACATCGAAGCGCGCTATGCCGTGCTGAACTGAGGAACAACGATGCGGATCATCATCGAAACGGAGGAACGCGCGGCCTCCATCGTGCAGCCGCTCGCGCCCGGCATGGCTGCGGCGCCTTCCATCACAACGCAAGCAGGCATGACACAACCAGCGGCTACTCAAGCGCTGGGCATGCAACCAACCGCACCATTGTCGGCGATGGCGATCGATGGGGGCGCGGCGCCGAAGCAGCCGTCGGCCACGGCGCCGGAAGGGCTGGCGGCGACCAACGGGCCGTATACGCCGCTGGGGCTAGCCGACGTGTCGGTGATCGACGTTGGCGCAGCGCCGAGAGTGCCTACCGCGCGCGAAGTCATTGCGCTGGCGGCGCCGGGGATGGCGCTGCCGCCGAGCGCACGGCTGCCGAACGAATTCTCGACCGAGGAGCACGTCGAGCCCCCCGCGGACCGACTGCTGCTCGCGCACGACGAGGGCATGGCCGCCGGCGTGCCTGCCGGCTCGGCACCCGAGGGGCCGAAGCACGAGCGCGGCACGCACGCGGCACGGCGCCGGTCCGCGCGCGACGAGTCGAGGACGTGAGATGGTGTGAGAGGCGACTAGACCGGCGCGCGTGCGCGCCGGTCTACCGTCCCACCAGTTCGACGGCCGCGACCATGCCCATGACCGCACACAACGTCACCGCGCCGTATCGGAGTGCCGTGCGCGACACGTAACGCCGCAGCCCGAGGCCAAGCACGATCGCGATCGCTCCCTTGGTCGCGAGTGCGAGCGTGCCCGCGGCCCACACCACGGCCGGTGTGCCGTAGCGCGCGGTCAGCGCGGCAGCCGCGATCTGCCCCGCGTCGCCCCACTCGCTCAGTATCAGCGCTCCGAACGTCACGGCGGCCCCGTGCGCCGCGCGGTCGGACGATCCGTCGCCCGATTCCACCGATGACGGATCGCGATACCACAGCAACAGCGCCGTTCCGAGCAGCGTCGCCGCCGAGATCGCTGCCACGAATCGCGCCGGCAGCTCCGCGATCACGCGGCCCAGCAGCACCGCGCCGAGCATCTTCACCGTGAACGCGGGGATGATTCCGGAGAAGACAGGCACGCTGCCGTAGCGGGTAGCGAGCGCGCTGATCGTGTAGATCGCCTTGTCGCCGGCGAGCTCGGTGACGAGCACCGTGACGTAAGCGGCGACGAAGATGGTGAGCAGCATCTCTCGGCGACGGCGATGATGGCTGGCCGCGAGCGCGCGAGCCGACGCCGGCTCCGCGAGCGCACCGTGGCGCCCATGAGCATACTGCAACTCGCCCGTTCGGGCCATGGTGGATTCGTCGGCGTCGGTGCGAATCGAACTCGGCGGTGCCCGCGGTCACGCGAATGCAGTTGCGCGAGTCCCGGAATTCAGCCGGTCGAGCTGCGAATCATCGCCGCGGGCGGAGCGGCACGACCATCCGAGGCGTGCCGTCGAACACCGTCTGCTCGGCCACGATCACGCGTAGCCGCGTCACGATGCTCGGAACCGCCACGGCGTAGTTCGCGCGCGATCGGCTCGAGTTCCGGACGCGAAGTTCACCTGGCAGCACGACGAGCTCGTCGCCGCCCGTGCCGGCGCCGCTCACGACTCGGGCGGAGATGTCCGTCGCCGTGGTGCCGGCCACGGTCAACTCTCCGGTCTCCGGAACCGAATCGAAGCGCACTGTGAATTGCGCTCCAGACGGGGCGAACGACACGATCGCCCCGGAGCGATCGAGGGGTTGTGCCGTCGTCGCGGGTGGCCGCACCGGCGCGCGCTCGACCGCTGGCGGCGATTCCGAGCGCTGGCGGATCCAGGCGCGAATAGGCCCCGTCGCCGCGGCTGCGGCAGCGCCGGCGACGACGAGCACCGCCGCCGCGGCCTGCCACGCGGGACGATGAACGCGCGTAGCGATGCGACGTGAGCTCGCCGCCGCGACCCGCCGGTGAAACTCCTCAGCCGTGATTGATGGAACGGGAATGAGGGAGAGTGATTCACGCACGCGACTCGACTGCGCGGCGATCTCGGCCAATCGCGCCCGGCACGCGTCGCACTGGTCGACGTGCTTGCGCCCAAGGTCCAGCTCTGATTCGCGCGCCTCGTCGAACATGTTTTCGCGCTCGTTGTCGTGCAGCGCGAGCAGCACGCCGTCGCTCGCGTGCGGGTCCGAGAAGTGATCGAGTGGCGTCGTCACAGGGCGTCCCGGTCGAAGGTCGTTTCTCGCGCGAGCCGCTCGAGCGCCCGCACGAGCAGTGTGCCGACAGAACCCGTCGTCGTGCCGACGGCCTCGGCGATCTCACGATGAGCAAATCCTTCTTCGCGCATGAGGATCGCGACACGTTCCTTGTCGCTTAGTCGAGCCAGTGCGGCAATCACCACACGCCTCCGCTCGTCCGCCTCGACGCCCGCGTGCGGATCGCGTGGCGCGTCCGCCATCGTTCGTTCTCCGCGTCCATCGAGCAGGCGACGGCGGCGCGCCGCGGTCCGCCGACTCTCGAGCACGTAGTTGGTGCCGACCTTGAACAGCCACGCGCGCTCCGCCGGCCCCAGCGGTGGACGCTGCAACAGGCGCACGAACGCTTCCTGAGCGGCGTCGGCCGCGACGTCCGGGTCGCCCGAGAGGCGAACGAGATACCGATACAGCGCGTCATGATGATTCTCAAATAACTCCGTCGCGCGATCCACGATGGTTGGACGCGCCGTCACCGTACCACGAGCCGCACCCCGATCGTCGGTGCGAACTTGACCGGCGCGAGGAGCAAGTCGTGGTCGCGGCACTGTGGACTCACGACCCTCTGGAACTGGCCGCCGTAGCAGATTCCCGAGATCTCGTACCACGTCGCGTTCTTTCGCCGCAGGACGTTCTGCGCGCCGGCGAATCCGATCAGCGACAGGCCCTTGATCGTCCGCGTATAGTCGATCGACAGGTCGAGGCTGGCGTACGACGGCAGCCGGTGTGCGTTCGGCGACTCGCGAACCGGGATCGAGCCCGTCACGCTCGACTGACCGGCCGCGGCGCCGAGCACCGTCCGCGTGTACGGAGCGCCGGAAGTGATCGTGTACGCGCCGCCGACGTTGAAGCCACCCAGATGCACGGACATCGCCGCGTCCAGGGCGTGCGTGCGGTCCGCGGGAGCGGGGAACGACAGCCCGCGCGCGCGCATTCGTGCGTGGCCATAACTGTAGGCGAGCAGCCCGCTCGTGCGTCCAGTCAACTTTCGCGCGCTCACTTCGAGGCCACTTGCCGATTCGGTGGCGTCCACGAAGAGTGGGCGTCGAAGCACCGGTCCGGGTGTCGGATCGTCCGCCGTGGCGCCAGTCGTGCGACGCACGTACGCATTCATCGCGATCAGCACGCCGCGCCCCATCCATCGTTCGACGCCAGCCATCGCGTTGTCTACCGACATCACAGGCACGCTATCGCCGCTCGTGAGCCACGAGTCCGGTAGCGTCTGACTCTGGGCTACGGCCGGCAGCGGGACTGCCTGCAGGTACTGATGCACTCGGCTTGCGCCGACCGACACGCGCGTGTTCGGCGAGAGCGCGAAGAGCGCCTGCGCCGCGCCGGCCGGCCGCACGGCGTCGAGTCCGCGATTGCCGCCGACGTCGAATCGCAGGCCGCTCTCCACGGTCACGCGGCTCGCGACCTCCGCCCGATGATCGACCCACGCGCTTCCATAGGCGAGCGTGCTGAGCCGCCGCATGAACGGCCGAAATGGATCGCCCCAGACAGGGGTCTCGTTCGTGCCGGTGAACGACGACCGCTGCACGACCACGTCGTAGCCGACGGTCGTGACGGCGCGGGCCGGTGCACGGGGCGCCAGGCGTCCGCCAACTGTGACGTAGTCGATGCTCGACTTCACCGGCGCGGTGATCACGCTCGTGATCGATCCACCCGGCGCCGTCTGCCCCGTCGACCGGTCCACGTTCGAGGCGTAGCGAGAGAGGCCGATGGTGTGCGACGTGGCGAGCGCTCCGAGCGGCGCGGACAACGTGACCCGTCCCATCGCGTTGCTCCACTCCTGGTTCGTCGAGTCATTGCCGACGAGGGTCCGCAGCGTGCGCGCATCGCGCGTGAACAATCCGCTGGTCTCGATGCGCGCGCCGCCGCCCAGCGCGAGGTCTCCGCGAACGGCGGCCTGCTCGTCCTGGTACGAGCGTCCGTTCAATGCGTCGGACAGGAATGCGTCGTACGGAAGCCAGCGCCCGAGCGAGTGCTGCGCCATCGCCATGAAACCCGCGGACCCATCGGCCCGCGCGCGCTCGACCGCGGCGTTCGCGCCGTACTGTGTCAACTCCGCTGACCCCCGCCAGTCGCCGCCGCCCGCCGCCGGCCGCGAACGAAGATCGATCTGCGTTGCGCCCTCGGCGCCCAGAAACACGGGGCGTACGCCCGGATGAAGGAACGCCGCGCCGATCGCGGCGGCGTTGACTCCCGCTGTCCGCCCCAACACACCCAACGGATCGAACAACGGCAGCCCGTCGTAGTAGACGCGATCGTGATCCCAGCGGTTGCCGCGCACCCAGAGCCTGGCCGACCAGTCGTCGATCTGTGAGACACCGGGCAAGCGCTCGAGCGAACGGAACACGTCGCTGCCGCCGAGCGTCGCCGACTCCGCGACGTCCGCAGCGGTGAGCTCGCGCGCGTCCGTCGACAGGTACTCGTGCTGTCGCGTAAGCACCGCCGCGATGCGCGCATCGTCGTCCGCCGCGCCAGTTCGCGGATTGATCGACTGGCTGGCATCGCGGGCGTGGACTTCGACGGGCTGGAGCCGCACCGGCAGCACGGCGAGTCCGATCGACAACGGCGACGTCCCGGTGTCGCCGAGCCGGACGTCGATCGTCGCCGCTTCGTAGCCGAGCCGCTGGAAGCGAAGCCGGTACGCGCCGATGGGCAGATCACTGAAGCGGTAGGCGCCCTCCGTGGACGTCGTCACGGTGCGCGCGAGCACGAACGACGACGAGCCGCGCGCATCGAGCAGGAGGCCGAAGCCGTCGGCCGACGTCAGCGTCACGGTCGCGCGCGCCAGCGGCGCGGCTGTCATCGCGTCGAGAACAGATCCGCTGATTGTTCCCGCAGCCGCGGGTTGCGCCGGCTGCTGCGCCAAGCCGGATACGCCGGGAAACCACACGGCTGCCAGGGCGCACAAGATCGCCGGCCGCGCGGAGCGCCTGCAGTTCCACATCACGGAATCTTCAGCTCGACCACATTGCCGCGAGGCCCGGTCCCGGTGAAGAGAGGCTTCGCGGCGCCCGGCTTGCCAGGGTCGGGTGTGCACGTGCAGCCCGCGCCGGTCACGTACGCCGTCGCGAACACATGGGTGCCTGTCCCGAACGCGTTACTGATCTCCTGGCCCCCGAAAAGAATGAAGAATCTCGGCAGCTTGCCCGTGACGTCCGTGAAGACGTTTGATCGCTCGAACGTGGTGGTGTCTGGCGAGACATTGGTCGTCTTCCCCAGGAAGACGACGGTGGAGACTGCTTTCGCGCTGTCCGGCTGCGGAAACGAGAAGTGCCCGTGTACGACGTACAACAAGTCGGGTCCGTTGGGAGCCATGATCGTGTCGACACCGATGCTGTCGATGATTGCCTGTTGGGATGGCGTGAGTGCCATCGTGACGTTCGGCACGGTCGTCGCGAGCTCGTTCACGGCCAGTCTGGCAATTCGAACCGTTCCAAACGCCGACTTCGTGAAGGTGATAGAATGCGCGCCCGTCGGCACCTTGTCGATGTGCCACGCTCCGGTCATGTCGGTGAATGTGGTTGCCGCACTCTCGTCCAGAGAAACTCGCACCCCTGAAAAATCGCTGAACCTGTTGGCCCAGGAATCCTGGAGCGCCACCGTGCCAGCCAGATTGACTTTGTGCGGACCGAGGTCATGGCAGGCGCCCGAGAACAGCGCGGCGCCAAGGACAACGGCTCGTCGTGCGGATGGGATCGATCGGTGTGCGCGAGTTCGCGCTGGCCGTGCGTTTGGCGAGTCTGGCATGTCGTTCCGTAGTTGGTGCTGGGGTCGAATGGCGATGGGCGCGCGCCCGCGCGAGCCGCGCGGCCTCCAGCCTACAATGCGCCAGGGATTCGGATTCTGTCACGCCGATGAGTGCCAGCCCTGTTGGTCAGGAACGACCACCGCCATAACTTGTGTGTCGGCGCCGCACTGACACACTCCCTCCTGGCGCCCGGGTGACAGATGTCCACAATGCCAGTCATGTCGCGCGGGCTCGCAAGCGCGCTCGCCGGACTTTCGATCGCCGGATGTGGCGCACCGCGGAATCCGGCGCACTCGACCTCCGACATCGCTCCACAGGAGCAACGTGGAGGTCAGGCGGCAGTCCGATACGCCGTCGCCTTTCCGTCGCTGGCCGGGCACACGGCCGCGGTGACGGCTCGGATTCCGACAGCCGGGCGGGCGTCGCTCGAGCTCATGATGCCGATCTGGTCGCCGGGTTACTACAAGGTCGAGAACTACGCCGACCGCGTGCACGACCTCTCGGCGCACGCTCCGGACGGAGCGGCACTCGAGGTGACGCGCGTCGCTCGCAACCGCTGGCGGATCGCGACGCGCGGCGGCTCCGACATCGTGGTGCAGTACTCCGTCGTGGCCGACCAGCAGTTCGTCACCGCGAATTGGGCTGGAGACTCGCTGATCGTTCTCAACGGCGCGCCTACGTTCGTGACGATCGCGGACTCGATTCGGCGGCCGGTCGAGATCACCCTCGATCTCCCGGCCACATGGCGCTCGGCGACCTCGCTCGACACGGTGGCCGGTGGAACCCGAGATCGCTATCGGGCGGCTGACTACGACGAGCTCGTCGACTCACCGATCATCGCCGGGCCCAATCTGCGCTTCCGCAGCTTCGCCGCCGACGGCAGCCAACATACGATCGTGGATGCCGGCGCCGTGGATGCGTGGGACTCGGATCGCGCGGCGCGAGAAATCGCACGGTTCGTCGGCGAGGACCTCAAGTTCTGGGGAAAGCTGCCGTACCATCGGTATGTGTTTCTGAATGTCTTCCGGCGCGGCGGCGGAGGGCTCGAGCACGCCAACTCGACGCTGCTCACCTCGAATGCAGCGCGTGCCTCCACGCCCGCGGCATATCTCGGCTGGCTGAATTTCGTGAGTCACGAGTACTTCCACGCAATGAACGTGAAGCGGCTGCGTCCCATCCAGCTGGGCCCCTTCGACTACGAAGGCGCGCCCAGGACGCCGAGTTTATGGATCTCAGAAGGACTGACGACGTACTATGGCGATCTCATGGTCGCGCGCTCCGGCCTTGCGGGCACGCCAGAGTATCTCGGCTGGATGTCGGCGCTCATCGGTCAGCTCCAGAACACGCCGGGACGCCTAGTGCAGACGCTGTCGCAATCGTCGCTCGATGTGTGGAACAGCGAGAACTCGGCCGTCGGGATGGATCGGGCCAACACCGTGAGCTATTACACCAAGGGACCGGTGGTCGGCTTTCTGCTCGACGCGCGAATTCGGCATTTGACCGACGGACGGCGAAGCCTCGACGATGTGATGCGGCTGGCGTACGCGCGGTATTCCGGCGCGCGGGGCTTCACCCCCGAACAGTTCCGCGCCGCAGCGTCGGAGGTGGCGGGCGCCAGTCTCGACGACTGGTTTCACCGCGCACTCGACACGACCGAGGAGCTCGACTACAGCGAGGCCCTGGCGTGGTACGGTCTGCAGTTCCAGCGCGGCGATGATCCAAAGACGCAATGGCAACTCGGCGTGCGGCCAGACGCGACGCCGACCCAGAAGAGTCACCTCGCTTCGCTGCTGTCTTCGTAATCCCGGCGGGCCCGGGGGACTGCGACGTCACTGCCAGACGTGCCCGAACGCGTACCACCAACCGCTCACCGCTGACTTTCGATAGAGCACCGTGCGAAGCTTGCCGCGGTAGTGATACATCACGACGCCCTCGCTTCCGGCCAGCATCTCGGTGATCGCCCGCTCCAATTCAGGCTCGCCGAGCGCGTACGGGTCGAGAAAGATCTCGGACGGATCGTTCTGCAGCGCGCCGATCGGCGTGGCGTCGATCGAAAAGAAGATCTGATCTGGCTGGAGGTCGAGCTCGCGCTTGAGAATCAGACTGAGACTGTCGAGATAGACGGAGCTGCCGAAGAAACCGACGATGGTACCATCGGCGCTTCGCACCGGCACGGCGACGATTGCCGAGCTTTTACCAGTGGCCTTGCTGGCCACTAGATCGCCGACAACGGAGTGGCCTGCCGTGAGGCGCGGCCAGTAACTGCGATCCGACAGATTGCCTGCGGCGTGGCCGCCCGGCACGGACCAGTACGAGCCATCGGGCAAGGCAAACCACATCAGCGCGGGAACGTTGCTGCGTGCCACGACATCCAGCGTGGGACGGATCTGTTCCCAGTCGGCGGAGCGGGCGGCATTCGTGCTGGCCAGCACCTCGAACTGGGCGACGATCTGTTGCAGGTGGCCGTCGCTGAGCGCCATCAGCGACGCCAGGGCCACACGGCCCTCGACGTTGAAGCTCTGGGGCTCGGTGGGCACACCGTCGGCACACCCGAGCAGAGACAGCAGAGCCAGGAACGATGTTGCACGACAACGATCCACTGGTCACCTCACCGCCTACTGTACAGTCACGGCGAGGCGTGTCGCATCAGGAATGCACGTAGGACGGACTAGGCACTCACCCGACGCGCTCGAGGACGGCTCCGCTTTCGCGCCACCGCCGTCCGTGTGGTCCGACATACTCGGACGCCGGTCGAATGAGTCGATTCGCCGCTTGTTGCTCGAGGGCGTGGGCGATCCACCCACTCACGCGGCTGATCGCGAACGTTGGCGTGAAGAGCGGTACCTCGAGCCCAAGTCCGTGGAGCAGGAGCGCCGTATAGAACTCGACGTTCGTTTGCAGCCGCCGTCCGGGCTTGTATTCCTCGAGCAGCCGCAGGGCCGTCCGCTCGACGGCACGCGCGAGCGTGTAGAGCCGCATGTCGCCGCCGCGCGTGAACAGGCGTTCGGCCGCCGCCGCGAGCACGTCGGCGCGCGGATCGCGCACCTTGTACACGCGGTGGCCAAAGCCCATCAGACGCTCGCCCGACTCGATCTTGCGCCGCAGCACCTCTTCGGCACGAGAGGCGGTGCCGATCTCGAACACTGTCTCGAGTGCCGGACCGGGAGCGCCGCCGTGCAGCGGTCCCTTGAGCGCGCCGATTGCTCCGACGACCGCCGAGACGAGGTCCGATCCGGTGGACGTAATGACGCGACACGTGAACGTGGACGCATTGAGTCCGTGGTCGACGACGGTGTTGAGATAGGTCTCGAGTCCCCGCACGCGCTCGCCGTCGGGTTCGGCGCCGTTCAGCATGTAGAGGTAATTCGCCGCGTGTCCGAGGTCGGCGCGCGGCGCGATCGGTTCGTTGCCGTCGATCAGGCGTGCGAACGAGGCGACGATGGTCGGGGCGATCGCGACGATCGCCGTCGGTTCGCTCGACGTGAGTGAGACCGTTCCCAGCGCGATCCGGAGCGCGTCCATCGCGTCGACCCGAGCCCGTGCACATTCGCGTAGAATCGCCAGCGTGGCCGGGGGCAGGGCGCGGTGTGCCGCCAGCTCGGCTTGAAAGGCGTCGAAATCGGACTCTGACGGGAGATCGCCGTGCCAGAGGAGCCAGGTCGTCTCCTCGAACGTGGCGTTGGCCGCGAGCTCACCGACGGGGAAGCCGGCGATGAGGAGCTCGCCGGCCTCGCCGTCGACGTGACTGAGGCGCGTGGTCGCGGCAACAACGCCCTCGAGCCCTCCGGATGTATTTGGAAAGGGTGCCATGGCGAAAAGCTAAGCGTTGGTGCATAATCGAGTCAACGTTGATTACTCAATCAATATGACACCGACAGATGCCTGGATTGGCGCCGCCGAGGCGACGCGTGCGTTGGGGGTGACGCGTCCGACGTTGTACGCCTACGTGAGCCGCGGTCTGATCCGCTCGGAGCCGGCGCCAGGCGTCACGCGCGAGCGGCGCTACGCGCGCGAGGATGTCGCACGCCTGCGGCGACGGGCCGACGAGCGCCGCAATCCCGACAAGGTGGCGGCGCACGCGCTGCAGTGGGGCATGCCGGTGCTCGAGTCGTCGATCACCCTGATCGGCGGCGACACGCTGTTCTACCGCGGGCACGACGCGATCG
>DATJHY010000008.1:0-6059 GCA_035493635.1 Gemmatimonadaceae bacterium
ACGTCGAACACGACGAGCTGTCCGGCGTTCATATGCGCGATGTACAGGCGGTTCGCCGCGGTATCGAGGCTCTGGTAGTCGAAGCGCACGGCGCGTCCGGGCATGGGCACGTCGGCGACGGTGCGAAGAACCGGTGTCTGCGAGGCAACGGGGGCGCAGCAGGCGCAGAGGGCGAACAGGCACGTTAGGCGCATGGTTGGATCACGGCGCAATGCGATGGACGTACTTGACGGTGAACGTCGCGGTCAACGGTCGCGCGACGGCGCGGCTGTCCGGAAAGCGGAAGGGCGAGAGCGGATCATTGGTGTACCCCGAGTTCCACACGACGTACGCATCATCGCCGATCACCGGTGTCCAGTGGAAGCGCAGATCGAAGTCGGTACGGTTGAGCGCGCTTCCATACTGCGCGAAGCCGAGAAAATCCATGCGCGTCGTGAAGGCGTACTCGACGCGGCCGGTGGATTGGGTGGCCACGAAACGGTGGGACCGTAGCCTGACGTCGGTCCGCGATATGTTCGCGCCGAGGATGAGATGGCCGCCCGATCGCCACGCGAGGCCGGCGTCGGTCTCGGTGCTGTGTCCGTCGTAGAACGTGCCCGTGGAGAACAGCGCCGTCCCGCTGATCGGCCGGCCGAGGGATGACTGCAACTGCACGCCGGACTGGGTCCACCAATAGCGGCCGGCGGCAATCGAGACGCCTCGCGCAATGGTGAACGGCTCCGTTGGCGCGTCCATGTCGCGGACGATCATGACGTGGACATCATCGCCGCTCTCGAACATCGCGCCGATGGGGTGCCATTCGATGGTCGCGTTCTGCCAATCGCGCGCGTTCGCCAGCGATCCGTCGTGGTTCGCGTAGATGTCCCACGACGGCAGCTCGAACTCGAGCTGCCTAACGCCGAGCACGTGCGGACGCGGCATAAAGTCGATGTGGCCGTACGTCTCCCACGCGTTGGTTCGGCTCACGAATCCGAGCGTGGGTGAGAAGCCGGCATCGTAGCGCGCGAGCCCGACGAAGTTGTCGAACAGGTCGTTAGGAAAATCGGTTGCGACGCGCCAGGCGATGTGCGTGCCTGGTGCCTGGGGTGTCTGGGTTCCGGCGACCCACACGGTCGGCTCGATGTTCTGGCCGCCTATGACCAACGGAAAGTCCGCGTCGACGCCTTCCGCGACCTCCGCGCTGCTCACGCTCGGTGCGGTGCGCACGGTGACCATGCCGCCGACGTAGGAGCGAGCGAAGAGATCGTGTTTGACGCGCAGCACGGCATCGTTCGCGTCTTCATCCCCGCCGGTCCGCGTGTCGATGACGCCTAACGTCCACGCCCCGGCTCGTCCGTACAGGCGCGCGCCGGCGAGAATCGGCACGACGGTGCCGCTGTCGGTGAGGCCGATGCGCCGGGAGTAGAACAGGAGCGCTTTCTGGTTGAATCCGAAATCGAAGATATTGCTGGACTCGAGGAAGAAGTCGCGCTTTTCGGGGAAGAACGTCGGAAAGCGCGTCAGGTTGATGACCTGGCTGTCGACTTCGACCTGCGCGAAGTCCGTGTTCACCGTGAGGTCGGCGGTCAGCGTGGACGTCATGGCGATCTTCGCATCGGCGCCGACTTTGCCTGCGACGCCGGCGCGGCCGGTTCGGTCGAGGATCGAATCGTGCGCCGCCTGGTGGGCCTCGCCCAACACGTACGGTTTGATCTCGACATCTCGCGAACGGCTGACATCGCCAAGTCCGACCAGCTCGCCCTCGACATCGAGGCGGTCGATGCCCTCTGTTCGACGCCAGCCGCGCCACAGGTCGATTTCGTTTCGGCGGCGGATGTCGCGCCTAACGTTGAATCCGAACGCCGCACCGGCGCCGGACTTGAAGCGCAGCGTTCGGAACGGGATGCGAAAGATCGCGGTCCAACCGGACGAGTCGCGGCTCGTGGCGACATCCCAGACGCCGTTCCAGTCCTGGTTCGTCTCCTGCACCGTGATTTGCGCGTCCCAGCGGGCGCCGTTGGGGTTGGTCTCGAACAAGTACGCGCTTCGCCGGTCGTGGAAGCTGTCGATCAGGATCGTGACGTTGTCGTCGGACGTGAGGTCGGCATCGCGCCGCAGCTGCGTCGCGACGATGCGGGTCGCGTCGCGATCCCAGGCGCGCACCGCCACGTACAAGTCGTCGTGATCATGGAGTACCTTGACCACCGTGCGCTCACTGCCCTCGACGCCCACCGACGGTTCCCGCTGGCGAAAGTCGACGATGGAATCGGCGATGCTCCACTCTCCCGCGTTCCATCGACCGGTCATTGGCGGCGCGACGTCGACTGCACGCGCGGTGATCGTGGCGCGAGACGCGGCGTCTCGGCTCGCCGTATCCGGTTGCGCGCTCGGCGCCGATACGGCGATGGTGTGCGCGACAGCGAATCCGAGGCTGCCGACGTGCCGCCACGCGGTCACGATGTGCCGTTAGGCCTCGCCGATTGGGTCTTCGCGAGCGCGGCTCCCAGGGCGCGAGCGAGCTTGAGGGCGTCGTCGTTCGCCCAGTAGTGCATGAAGTACAGGTGCGGTGTGTCGCCGATCATGTGGCTGTGCAACGCCGTGATCGCGATACCGTTGTCGCGGAGGACCCGAATCACGGGATTCACCTCGTTGCCGGTGAGCACGAAGTCCCCGGTAATCGCCGCCTTCCCGCCGCCCGTCGACTGAAAGTTGATCGAGGTCGCCGTGCCCATCGACGCCGGCACGTCTTCGGTGCCTTCCATGATGCGCCCGTCGCGCGGTACCGCTACCTGATAGACGCCGCCGCTCGCGTGGCCGTGGTATCCGAGCGCCTTGGCGATGGCGGTGGTGTCGAGGTCGAGCGCCGGTGCCGCGGCGGCGGCCGCGGTGTCGAGCGGCGTCTTGCTCGCCTCGAGCGCGCGGCGAAGGGCGCGCGCGATGTCGACGCCGTTCCCGCGCGCGACGATGTGCAGGTACATCGTGTTGGGCACGCCGCCTAACAAGTGGTTGTGCAGCGCTGTTTGCTCGATCCCGCCCTGCTGCAGCGCCGAGATGACGGGGCCGATCTCGTCCTCCGTTAGCACGAGGTCGCCCATCGCCATGGTCATGCCGCCTGACACCTGCTTGAACGCGACCCAACCGCCGAGCGCGAGCGCCGGCCGCACCGCGACGTTGCCGACCATCACATGCAGGTCGCGGCGCGGGAAGGCGAATTTCATGACACCGCCGGGCTGCACCGCGCCGGTGCGTCCCAGTGCCTGCTCGATCGGCAGCCAGGAGGCGCTGTCCTGCGAGGACACGGCCGTGCGCGGCACGGAGATGACCGCGACGAGACCGAGAAACGCGATGGTGCGAGTCCGGAGCGGAACCATAAGAACCCTTCCAGGCAGAGGCGGAGCAACGCGGTGCGGATTCAGTTGCGATAATAGCATCGATCGGAACTGCGGCAAGGTGCGGTGGTGGACTCACCCGCTGGCGGCCGTCGCCACGCGCTGGGCAGCAGCCTGGCTCGGACTCGCCGTCGCCGACGGGCATTGTGATGATTCAATTGTGATATTAGCAATTGACCCATGACCCGTCCCCGCGCCGAGGGTGCCACACCGTGGCTGCTCCTCATCCACCAGATTCCGCCCAAGCCGGACTACCTGCGCGTCAAGATCGGGCGACGCCTGCAGCGCTTGGGGGCGGTGCCTGTCAAGAAATCCGTATACGCGCTACCCGATCGCCCACAGTCGCTGGAGGACTTTCAATGGGTCCGCACTGAGATCATCGAGGGCGGCGGCGATGCGTCGATTTGTAAGGCAGACTTCGTGGACGGCCTGACGAACGAGCAGATCGTCGCGCTGTTCCGCGGCGCCCGCGACGCGGAATACGCCGAGCTCGCCGCGGCCGCGCGCGAAGTGCAGGCGGCGTTGCGCCGGCCCGATCGACATGCCGACCGGCGCGGCATGCGTCCCGAGGAGGACGTCGCGCGGCTCAAGAAGCGTTTGGCGGCGATCGTCGCCATCGACTACTTCCGAGCGCCCGGGAGAGCAATGGCCGAGGAGACGGTGCGCACGATGTTGGAGGCGCCAGGCGCAGAGCGGCGGCGCGGCAGCCCGTTAGGCACGTCCCGGTCGTCGCCGCCTCGCGGCCGCACGTGGGTGACCCGCACGGGGATTTTCGTCGACCGGATCGCGAGCGCCTGGCTCGTCCGCCGGTTCATCGATCGCGACGCGCGGTTCAGGTTCATCGATCCGGACAGCTATCGCGCAGCCGCCGGTGAGCTCCGCTTCGACATGTTCGAGGGCGAGTTCACCCACGAAGGCGATCGGTGCACGTTCGAGACGCTGCTCAACCGATTTCGGATCGATGACGCCGCGTTACACACGATCGCCGAGATCGTGCACGACATCGATCTCAAGGACGAGAAATTCGGACATGATGAGGCGCCCGGCATCGAGCGCGTGCTCGCCGCCATCGCCGCCGCCAACGCCGAGGACCAGACGCGCCTCGAACGCGGCTCCTCGCTGTTCGACGATCTGTACGCGCTGTACTCGTCGCCGTCGTGAGGCATGCGTCCATCGCGCATGGAGCTCCTCCGGTTTTTTGCGTCGTTAGGCACGACCGGCTTCGGCGGCCCCATCGCGCTCGTGGGCGACATGGAACGCGAGCTCGTCGATCGGCGACAGTGGGTCACGGCGCAGGAGTTTCGCGATGGTCTCGCGTTCTCCCAACTCGCCCCGGGTCCGCTCGCGGCGCAGCTCGCGATGTACCTCGGATGGGTGTGTAGCGGCGTTCGCGGTGCAACGTTCGCGTACGCGGGTTCGTCGACGGCGTGACCGCGGCTGCCACGGGCGCCATAGCGGGTGCGGCGATCGTGTTGGGGCGACGAGCGATCGTCGATGGTCCGACCATCGCGATTGCCGTCGGAACATTGCTCGTGCTAACGCGAGTGCGCAGAATTCCGGAGCCGCTGGTGATCATCGCGGTCGGGATCATCGGCGTGGCGGCGAAGGGCTTGTCGTAAGGCCGGACTCGGCGTGCGTCGCAACCACTACCTAACGGAAGGAGAGACAATGACCATCAATCGTCGAGGTAAGCAGATCGGCTCGATCCGTCGCTCAGTTGCGAGCGCTTCCATTCTGTTCGCTTGCGCGGCTTGCTCGAGCAGCACCGCGCCAGGCGGCCGTTGCACTGCTGTTCCGTCCATGGCCATCCAGGTGGACGTTCGCGATTCCATTACCGGGACTGCCATCGCTGATAGCGCGAGTGGGACCGTCGCCACATCGAGCTATCAAGACTCTCTGCACCACACGGGAACAGACAGCCTTCTCTGGGGCGGCGACCAGTTGGGCACATACGCGGTGACCGTGCATCGTCCGTCCTACGCCGATTGGGTCAAGACGGGAGTGGTAGTCTCACGAACAGGGTCCTGCGGCAATGTGATTCCGGTTCAGCTCAACACCCTGCTCGTCCGAGCACCATGAGAGCGGCGGAGCCCCACACGAGTTGCCCTACCGAGCACAACGAAACCCAGCGCTCCATAGTCCGTACGGCTACGTCGGGATCATCCTGACCGACGCGCGCACCGACATCGGAGTCTCTCAATGAGCGGACTACTTCGCGATCTGCAGTACGCCCTCCGCCGGCTGCGGACGCGGATCGGGTTCACCCTCATCGCGGTCATCTCGCTCGGGCTCGGCATCGGCGTCAATACGGCGGCATTCAGTCTGATCGACGCGATCATCCTCCGAAAGACGCCGATCGCGCACCCGGAGCGCGTCGCCGAGCTCGACCTGATCAATCACGGCGAAATCTCTGGACCGTTGTCCTATCCGGACCTTCGCGATTTGCGCGAAGAAGGCGCGGGCGTGTTCAGCCAGATGTCGATCACGCAGTTCGGCATGTTCCCGCGTGATGTCGGTGACCACGTTGAATCGCTCACCGGCGAGCTCGTCAACGGCGACTATTTCCCGCTGATCGGCTTACAGCCCGCGGTTGGGCGGCTGCTGGGGCCCGAGGACGACCTCGCGCGCGGCGCGCACCCGGTCGTCGTCCTCGGCTACAACTATTGGATGAGTGAATTCGGTGGCCATCGC
>DATJHY010000009.1:0-37839 GCA_035493635.1 Gemmatimonadaceae bacterium
GGCTCGCGGCGCTTCAGCGGTAGCGGATTCGTCGAGCTACTTCTTTCCCGCTACGTCGACGAGCGTGCGGTAGATCATCGCGACGCCTTGCTCCAGCGAAGCCACGCTGACCTTCTCGTCGTTGCCGTGCATGCGCGTCAGCTCATCGGGGTCGATCGGGTAAGGATAGATCCCGTATACCGGCACTCCCTTGGAACGCCACGCCCCTGCATCCGTGCCCGCCTGGAACAGGTATGGCGTCACCTCGGCGCCGGGAAACGTGGCGCGTGCCGCGCGCTCGAGCGCGCGATAGAGGTCCGTGGTGCGTGGCGACTCGGGCGCTGGTTCGTACACGCGACTGCCGATCGAGAGCTCGATGGTCGAGTCCCGAATCACGCGCGCAACGTCGCGGACGATGGCGGCCGGATCGCTCCCGGGAATCAACCGCACGTTCACCGTCGCCTGGGCCGAACCGGGAATCACGTTGACGCGAAATCCGCCGGCGATGATCGTCGGTGCGATCGTGTTGCGAATGAGCGCGTGGAGCAGCGGGTCGCGGCTCACCACCGAGTCGGCGCGGCGGGCGCGCGCTGGATCGCTGCCCACCAGGTCGCGATAGTAGCCCGACATCGGCGGCTTGCTCGTCCGCGACAGCGCCGTGAAGAAGTCGCGCGTGGACGGCGTGATGTTCAGCGGCGTCTCGTAGTACGAGAGCTTGGACATTGCGCGCGACAGAGAGAAGATCGCGTTGTCCGGCCGCGGCATCGACGAATGCGTCGAGGTCCCATGCGCGGTCAGGGTGAGCGGAATCGAGAGCTTGTCCGCCGTCGAGATGCTCACGTAGCGAACGCGCCCGTCGTCGCCCTTCATGATCCAGCCGCCTTCGTTGAGCGCGAACTCGGCATCGATGTCGGACCAGTGCTCCTTGGCGAGCCAGTTGGTCCCGTAGCCGCCACCGCCTTCCTCGTCCGCCTCGGCGAGGAAGATGACGTCGCGCGCCAGCGGTACTTTCTGTTCGGCGAGCATCATCGCCGCGCGCGCGAACACCGCCATCCCGCCCTTGAAGTCGATCGCGCCACGGCCGTACACGTGTCCGTCCTTCTCTACGCCAGCGAATGGATCGACCGTCCATTTGTCGCGTTCGACGCCGACGACGTCGGCGTGCGCGGCAAGGAGTACGGGGCGCTTGGTGCCGTCGCCCTTGAGCCGCGCGATGATGATCGCCTTCCCGGTGTCGGGCGTCGGGATGATCTTGACGTCGAATCCTGCGGCCTTGAAGCGTGGCGCCAGAAGCTCGGCGATCCCGCGGGTGTTGCCGGGCGGGCTGCTCGTGTTGACGCGGATGAGATCGGACAGCAGCGCGGCGGTCGAATCACTGCTCGGCGATTGCGCCGTGGCCGGTGAAGACGTAGCGGCACTCGCCACGACGAGTGCGAGAGCGATCGAGCGGAACAAGGGCATGCCGTTGCCGGTGAGAGACGCGCGAACTTACGCGGTGGTCGCGACCGCGGCCAGCAGCGCCGGCCGCGAAGCGCCACCGGCCGTTGATCAACGCAGCGTCGATTCATGAGCGACACCGGCCAAACAGGCCACTCCGTTCAACGGAGTGGCCTGTTCGATTTCTTGCCGCGCCCGCGATCACCAGTGCAACGCGCACGCGCCGCCATTTTTGCTCGGCACCCAAAGCTGCGGAAGCAGGTAGTCGCGTACACCGAGATGCACATTTGCCGCAGCTCCGTTCGAAGCTCGATACGTCGTGCCGAACGTCCAGGCACACTTGTCCGCCACCTCCAGGCCGAGGCGGTCGTACCAGGTGACGAGCAGCGGATCCGTGAGCGTGTTCGCGAGCTCCGCCGTGAAGAGGTACGCCATCCCGTCGCCGTCGATCGTGCCATTCGGCCCAATCGCCTGCGGCGAGCAGCGCGTCGACCGCGACGGAGCGCCGACGTATATGTACCGCGTGCGCTGACCCATGATGATGCTCATGCCGTGCAGGGCGCAGTACGAAACGTCCTGACCGGAGCTCGCGATCACGTCGGGTGAAGCGAACACGACGAAGATTCCATCGGGATCGGGCGGCAACGCGTAGCTGGTGAGCTGCCGAGCGACGATATCTCCGATGTCGGCGTCGGACAGCACCCCTCCATGCGAGTAGTAGTCGGTGACGCTGCCACCGTAGATCACCGAGCTGGTGGCGGGGGTGCCCGACGAGTCGGGATACAGACGTACGATGTTGAGGTAGGGCGTGTTGCCGATGCTCGATGCGAGGTCGGTAAGGACGGCTTGGTCGGCGACAGCGTTTGCCCAGCCGCCATACCAAATGAAGTACACGTCCTGGCTGCCGCGGAGCACGTTCTCCCGGTGGTACTCCATCCGATAACGCGTCCGCGGCGGCGGGTTCGGGTCGTCCTGGACGTCCATCCCTTTACCGGTGGGTTGAATGTCCCTGGTCACCGCGGCCGCGAGCGGCGGCGCATCCGGGCGTGGAGCGAGACCATGCGTCGCGACGGTGGGCGCGGAGACGGCGTCGCGACAGCCGGCGAAACCGACAACCAGTAAAGCGAGACCGATAGACCGGCGGTACAGCGAACTGCGAGACATATAGACTCCTCGAAGCGTGTAGTTGGTGACACGACACGGGCCGGCGAGCGTGCCGTGCTTGTTGCTCGTGAGAGCGCCGGCTACATTCGTGGCGCCAATCTCGGCCGAAGGCATCACCATCGCCTCACGGCGGCTTCACCAGCGCATCAACAGTCTCTAAAGCATTGCGGCTCAGGACTTTCGGCGGGCTGTGGATCGAGCGGCCGGGAGCCGGATCCGACACGGCGCCGCGCCCTCGCACCCTCGCACTGCTCGCGATCCTGGCCACGGCCGACGCGGCGGGGATCACCCGCGAGCGAGTGATGGCCGTGCTTTGGCCCGAAGCGGACGAGGACCGCGCTCGCCACGCGCTCTCACAGGCGCTCTACAACCTTCGACGCGACCTGGGCGACGACGTCGTCCTCTCGACGCCGGCGCTCCGGCTCGACCCCGCGCTCGTATCGAGCGATGTCACTGATTTCCAGTCGGCAGTCGCCGCCAAGGCGTGGGACACCGCCGCCGCGCTTTACGCGGGCCCGTTCCTCGACGGCTTTCATCTCTCCGACGCCCCCGAGTTCGAGCGATGGGCAGAGTCGCAGCGGGCGGCTTTTTCCACCAGCGGGATCCGCGCGATCGAGATTCTCGCCAAGGCTGCCGCCCAAGCGGGAGAGCTCGCGGTGGCCGCCGAGTATTGGCATCGGCTAACGCAGCTCGACCCAGCCGATCCGCGGCTTGCCGCCTCCTATATGGAAACGCTCGCCGCGCTCGGCGACCGCGCAGCCGCCCTCGCCCACGGCCGCGCGCACGCGGAGCTGATCCGGCGCGAGTACGAGGCGGAGCCGCACGGCGCGATCGGCCGGCTGATGCACCGGCTCAGTGAATTGCACGTGACGGGATCGCATCGGATCCCGGCGGCGAAGGTTTCGCTGCCGGCGCCGTCCCACGCATCAGCCGCCCCGGACACGGTTCGAGGCATCGAGCCGGCGGCGCACAACGGAGCGCATCCCAGAACGACCGGCGTACCGCGACGTGCGCTCGTCATCGCCGCCGTGGCGGGCGTTGCTCTCTCAGCGGCAATCGGCTGGCGCTGGACACGCGCGCCACGTCCAACCGCACGGCCGGTGCTCGCCGTCGGCACGATTCGCGATGTCGCCGCCTCGGACTCAGCGGCAATGTCGGGCGTCCTCCGCGAGATGTTCTCGACCGATCTTGGCCGCTTGAGCGACGTGCAGGTCGTCGCCAACTCGCGCATGCTGGAGTTGACGCCGCGTAACGCCGACACGTCGCGCACAGCCTTCAGCGACGCGGCGCGCCGGGCCGGCGCTGGCGAAGTCATCGAGGGAGAGTTCATTCCGCTCGCCGGCGGACGGCTCCGTCTCGAGGTTCGCCGCGTCGATGTGGCGGACGGCATCGTACGAGGCGGCTACCATGTGAGCGGAACAGATCGCGTCGCTCTGCTCGACAGCGTCACGGCGCTGATCGCGGCCGACCTGCGCGTGCCGGCGCCGAACACCTCGGTCGCCGACGTCAGCACGCGCTCGCCCGTTGCCTACAGGCTGTACGAAGAGGGCCTGCGCGCTCTGTATCAATTTCATAACGTCGACGAAGCAAACCGGCTGCTGCGCGAAGCGACGCGTGAAGACTCGACATTCGTTGCGGCGGCCTACCATACGTGGCGCATTGCGCGGTTGACCGGCCAGCCCGACGAGGCGCAGCTCGCCGAGCACGCGCTCGCGCTGGCATCGCGAGCATCGCCGCGCGACCGCCTGCTCATCGTCACGCACGTCGGCGCCGAGCGGAACGATCCGCGCGCCGTCACCGCGGCGGAGAGCCTGGCGACCGGTTATCCGCGCGATCCCGAGGCTCTCGTGCGCGCCGGGGAGATCGTTCCCGCCCTGTCGCGTGCCGTCTCCCTGCTCGAACGCGCGATCACCCTCGATTCGGCGGCCGGCTCGGGCCGCGGCGACGCACTCTGCCGATTGTGCGAAGCGTTCGGGGTACTCTCTTCGCGGTACGAGTGGGCGGACTCGGGCAACGCCGTCGAGCGCACGCTCCGGCGTTGGCGCACGTTCGTGCCCAACGATACGCGGCCGCTCGAACTGCTCGCCGAGCACTTCATTTCCCTTGGGCGCCGTGCGGAAGCCGAGGCCGCGCTCCGAGAGTTCGACAGGCTGGGCGGCCGGGTCACGAACGTCCACTTCACGAGCCTGATCACCAACCTCCGCCTGGACGATCTCGACGCGGCCGACCGCGCGTGCAGCGAGGGACTGGCCAGCAGCGATGACGAAACGCGCGGACAGTATCGATGGTACTGCGTGATCGCGCTTCGTATGGAGGGGCGCTTTCGCGAGGCGCGCGTCCTGGCGAGTGAGGGACGATCGCCATGGCCCGGCGCGCGCCGCCCACTGGCCGCCGATGCGTTCGAGCAGGCAAGCGTCGACCTCGACGGCGGAGCTCCACTCGTCGCGGCCAGGGAATTCCGGGCGATCCTCGCCGCGGAGGATACGGCGCGGATGCCGGAGGGAATTCGTGCGCGTCAGGCCGCGTGGCTGCTCACGCTGAGTGCCACTGCATCGGCGGCCGGCGGCGACACGCTCCGCGCGCGCTCCTTGGTCGACAGCATCGAGCGCTTCGGCGCACGGAGCGGCTTCCGCCGCGATCCCCTGCTCCACCATTTCGTGCGCGGCCTGCTCGAGGCGGCGGCGAACCATCATGAGGCGGCGACACGCGAGTATCGCGCGGCGATGGATTCGCCGACATACGGGTACACTCGCATCAACTACGAGCTCGCTCGCAGCCTGCTCGCGCTGCGCCGGCCGGCCGAGGCGATTCCGGTCGTGCAAGCGGCGCTGCGCGGCGGGATCGAGGGATCGAACCTGTATGTCACGCGCACGTCGCTGCACGAGCTGTTGGCGCAGCTGTTCGATGCGGCCGGCCAACGCGACAGCGCGGCGTCGCACTACGTCATCGTCGAGCGCGCGTGGCGGTCAGGCGATCCGATACTTCGTTCGCGCTACGAGCCGGTGCAGCGATGGCTGAGCAATTCTTCAGCGGGGCCTGCTCGACGATAGCCGTCCTCGAACGAGAGCCTAGCCGATCTGCTCGTACGTGCAGCCGTGCTCCTGCGCGAGGCCGAGCGCCATCGTGTGAGCGGGCACCAGCTTGACGCCGGGATTGAGCCCGGCGACCAGCTCGTCGTGCACCTTCTTGGGATCGAGTTGCATCTCGCGCGCGAAGCGGTTTGCGTGGCCGGTGAGGGCGTTGTTGCACTGCCAGAAGATCACACCCCGCGCCTGCAGCGGGCGCACGCCGACGACCTTCCACCCCACGTACTCCGGTACCTGATCGAGGAAGAGGTTGCGCGTCGCCCATTCGCCCGTCGCGGGGTCCTTGATCTCGAAGCGGCGTCCGAGCTCGTACTTCGACCAGAGTGCATCACTGCAGTTGATCGGGAAGGCGCGGACGGAGATGCCGACGATCGCGTTCACTGCTGGCGGCTTGAGCCCGAACACTTCGTCGTGTCCATCGAGCCAGTTGGTGACCACGGCCATCGAGACCGGGCCGGCAGCGCCGGCGGCGAAGACCTGGCGGTGCTTGCCCTTGAGCGTATCGAGCCAGGAAAAATCCCACTCCCCCGAGCCCGCGGCGGTTTCGAAAGGGCCTTCGCGGCGTGCGGCAGCCTGCGCGGCGCCGGGTCCGACGGCGGCAATGCCAGCGAACGAAGCAAGAGAGCCGAGAAACGAGCGACGACCGAGCGGGTCGGACACAGTACTCCCCCCGAATGAGGTTTTGCGTGCGGCAGCCGAATATCGCAGCCGCCAACTCCACTGACCAGAGCCTCACGGCGCATCGGGACGGTGCCGCCCAATACGTGCGAGAACGGGGCTGGCGCTGGGGCGACGGCGTTGAATATTCAGATCCCGATGCCGGCGCTGCGCGCGCAATGACGAGCGCTCAGGGTGCCGCGTCGCGCCCAAGCCCCGAACAGTGCGCATCCATCTGGTTCGTCATGGCCGCTCGGCGCACGTCCACGACCGGAGTTGGTTCGGCTGGTCGAACGTGGGCGCGTACGAGGATGCATACGACGCGGCCGGAATCCTCGACGCTGACGAACCGACAGTCGAGCTCGACCGCCTCGTTGGCGACGCGACGCTCGTCGCGGCGAGCGACCTTCCGCGTGCAATCGCGTCGGCGAACCGCTTGGCGCACGGGCGTGTCGTCGAGATCTCGCCGTTGTTGCGTGAGATTCGGCTCGAGCCACCGCGATGGGTTCCGTTCAAGCTTCCCATCGAGATATGGGACGTCTTCAGCCACGTGCAATGGAGTTATCGCATCGCGACTCGCGCAGAGCATGCGTCGGTGCGCCGCGCGAATGATGCCGTCGACTGGCTGATCGGTCACGCGGCGAGTTGGTCGGACGTTGTCGCCGTGACGCATGGTGGCTTCCGGCGAATTCTCGACGCGCAGTTGGTCTCGCGCGGATGGGCGCGACAATCGCGTGAGCGCAGCTACGCGAACTGGAGCGTGTGGTCGTATAGCGAGGGGAAACCGCGGCCGAGGACGGCGTCCGGGGCGACTCCTGTTGACGGGAACTCCGGGCATGTACTATAGGAATGACTTGCCGGAAGATCGGCCGCCCGGTTTCGCACCGCAGTAGCGGCGGCCCGTCGTCCGTCGTTCGTTCCACGTTTTCTCAGAGCTTCGGCTGGATCTCAGCCGCTACCTCCAAGGCCTATGAGCAAATACACTCTCCGCGTGAATGGCCAGTCCCACACCGTGGACGTCACACCGGACACTCCGCTGCTCTGGGTGCTGCGCGATTCCCTGGGCCTCGTCGGCACGAAATACGGATGCGGCGTCGGCCAGTGTGGCGCCTGTACTGTCCATATCAACGGCGCGCCCAGGCACGCGTGCCAGACGAGAGTAGCGGCTGCCGAGAACGCGGACGTGACGACGATCGAAGGCCTCGATCCTGCCGGAAAGCATCCGCTGCAGCAGGCCTGGGTCGAGCTCGATGTGCCGCAGTGCGGCTACTGCCAGGCCGGTCAGATCATGACCGCGGCGGCGCTGCTCAAGCGCAACCCGCGGCCGAGCGACGCAGACATCGACGGCGCGATGAGCGGCAACCTGTGTCGCTGCGCGTCGTACCTCCGAATCCGCGCGGGGATCAAGCGCGCCGCCGAAATCGCCGCGGCGCCCACGCCCGAGAATGGAGGCCGCCCATGACACGCCCCGTCGATTCTTCCGAACGCGTGGTCGATCGCCGCGCTTTCATCAAAGTCAGCGCGCTCGCCGGCGGCGGGTTGCTCGTCGGCACATATCTCAAGCTTGGTCCCGCCTCCGCGCTCGCCGAGATGGTGCCCGCGACCGCCGGAAACTTCGAGCCGAACGCGTTCATCAGTATCACGCCCGGCGGTGCGATCTCGATCATCGCGCCGAATTCCGAGATGGGGCAAGGCATCAAGACGGGGCTCCCGATGATCGTCGCCGAAGAGCTCGACGTGCCTTGGGAGCAGGTGACGGTGGTGCAAGGCGATTTCAATTCCGCTTACGGGCGTCAGTTCTCGGTGGGAAGCCAGTCGACGGTTGGCAACTTCGATCCGCTTCGACGCGCCGGCGCCACGGCGCGCGCGATGCTGATCGGGGCTGCCGCGGAGACATGGGGTGTTCCGGCCGCCGAGTGCACGACCGACAAGGGTGCCGTGCTCCACGCTGCCTCCAAGCGCCGGGCGGCGTACGGCGAGCTCGCGACGAAAGCAGCCACGCTGTCGCCGCCGGCCAACGCCCCGCTCAAGAACCCAAAGGAGTTCAAGCTGCTCGGCACCCGCGTGCCTGGCGTCGACAATCAGAAAGTTGTGACGGGCGCGCCGCTCTTCGGCATCGACGTGAGGCAGCCGGGGATGCTGTACGCGACGTACACGAAGTGCCCCGTATTTGGCGGCACCGTCGTGAGCGCCAACCTCGATGAGGTGAAGCAACGGCCCGGTGTGCGCGATGTCTTCGTGCTGGACGGTATCCAGGGGTTGACGCCTGGCGTTGCGATCGTCGCCGACTCGACGTGGAACGCGATCAGCGCCGGCAAGGCCCTGAACGTCCAGTGGAAGCTCAGCCCGGTAGCAAATCAGAACAGCACCGAAATGGCGACGCAGGCCGAGCGACTCGCGAAGGCCACGCCACCCGCCCCGCTTCCCGACGGCGCCAAGGTGGTGGAGGCCGTCTATCACTATCCGTTCCTGGCGCATGCTACGCTTGAGCCGCAGAACTGCACCGCGCTGTTCAAGAATGGCGTGATGGAGATGTGGACGCCGACGCAGATTCCGGGGAGTGGACACAGTCTGGTGACTCGCGGCCTCGGACTGGCGCCCGACAAGGTGGTCGTGCACATCACGCGGCTGGGCGGCGGATTCGGGCGGCGTGGGAGCAACGAGTATTCGCTCGAGGCGGCGGCCATCGCGAAAAAGCTCGAGGGTACTCCGGTCAAGCTCCAGTGGACTCGCGAGCACGATTTCGCGCACGACAACTATCGCTCCAACGGCTGGCACTACTTCAGCGCGGGCCTCGATGGCGCGGGCAAGGTCGTCGCACTGCACGACACGTTCGTGAAGATGGAGGGTGGACCGGGTGACATGAGCGCCGGCGGGTTCCCGTTCATCGCGATCCCGGGAGCACAGGTCAAGTCGAGCAAACTGCCGGCCGGGATTCCAACCGGCTATTGGCGCGCGCCGGGCGACAACGGCAACGTCTGGGCGACGCAGTGTTTCGTCGACGAGCTCGCCCACGCGGCTGGCCGCGATCCGCTCGCGTTCACGCTCGATTTACTCGCCGCGGTTCCAGCCGGCACGGGGCGAGGGTTCGACCCGGCAAAGATGACCAATGTATTACGGCGCGCGACCGAAAAGGCGGGCTGGGGCAAGTCGCGTCCGCGGGGCGAAGGCCAGGGTTTCGCGATCACGCACACCAACAACGCCTACGTGGCGATCGTCGCCGATGTCGCCGTGAGCCGCGAAGGCGATCTCGCGATCAAGAGCGTGACGGCGGTGGTCGATGCCGGCACGATCATCAATCTGAGCGCGGCGGAGAGTCAGGTTCAGGGTGCGATGCTCGACGGCATGAGCGCCGCGTGGTTCCAGAAGCTGACCATCGAGAACGGGGCCGCCGCGCAGACGAATTTCAATCAGTACCGCATGCTGCGGATGAGAAACTCGCCGCCGGTGATCGACGTGGAGTTCGTCAAGTCCGATGCGCCACCGACCGGACTGGGTGAGCCGGGTCTTCCAGCCGCGGCGCCGGCGCTCTGCAACGCGATCTTCGCGGCGACCGGGATCCGCGTGCGCACGTTGCCGATCACTGATATGAGCTTGAAGTGGGCATGAACTGACGAGGAAGCGCACCTATCGAGTTGCTCTCGGCATCGGTTCGTTCAGCACCGCCGGGCCGCCACGCCACGGCATCACTCTGCTGGCACTAACTCCAGCGTCGTCGCCTCACGTGTTGGCTCCGCGAAGCCTCGGACCCACTTCTGGGAACCGGGTGTGTCGTACTTCCGCGCATAGGCCGCGGTGACAGAACGACGCAGCCGCTCACTTCGAACAAGTTTGGCGCGGATCGGTACCTCCCGGCCCCTCTTCCCACCGAGTACCACCGTTCCCAGAGGCTCGCTCCTCAGCGCACGATACCATCCCATCGGTTTGTCGTTCCAGGACCGCACGAATGGGCGGCCCTCGACGACCACCACCCAAATGTTCGTGTAACGGTGCGTCGTTCCCGCGCGAATGCCGAGGAACTTCGCCTGGTCGAACGCCGCCGCGTCAACCGCCGTGAAGCGCTTGCCCGTCGTCATTCGTCATTCATTCCGCAAATTGTGGCACGGGGCTTATCGGCCGGAACGACGAGAGAGCACCGGCAGTTTCAGGCTGAGTGTGGATGCCGCACGCTGTGTAGGGCGACCGATGCGCGGACTCAGTGCACTCCGGGCCGCAGGAAGAAGACGATGAGACCAAAGACCGCCTGCAGGAGCGCGAAGATCAGAAGCGTGCGGTCGCGGCGCCCGCGCCAGAATATTCGCTCCAGGCCGAGTAGCAGCAGGCCGGTGACAGCAGCGATGAGGAAGAAGCCGCTGATGTGGTCGCGGTAGGCGATGCCGCTACCGATCATGCGGGCTGCGAGCAGGTGACCCGAGAGGCCGGCGACGAGAAGCGCGGCCACGAGGCCGAGACGTCGCAGGCGCTTGGCGGCGGGCGGAGCTCCAGCGGCATCGCGCTCCATAGCGTCCATGGAAATCCGACTCCCTCCTCGGCACAGCGAGTCTGCAGGTGTCGTGGGGTGTACGTAGCGTACCGGCGGCGCGTAGGCTCCGCCAGGGCTGAGACAGATCGAGCAGGACTTCGATCTCGCGCGCGTTTGTTCGCCGCGTGGGCGGACGGCGGCACTGCCGCCGTCCGCCTCCCGCTAGCCAAACTCCGCGAGCGGGTCGTCATCCTTCCGCTCGGCGCGCATCGCCTTGCGGAAATCGCGCAGCGCCGCGCGTGTCGCGCGGGTGCTTTCCGTGATGCGATACACGTATCGCGCCGGCAGACGATGTCGCGCGCCGAAGACGTCGCGGAAGTCGAGCCACGCGGTCGTGCTGCTCCGCTCGAGCTGTCGTTCGATGGCGAGCGCCGTCGACAACGGCACGATGTAGGTCTCGCCGAGCGCATCGATCTCGTAGTAGTCGGTATATGATGTCGGCTCCGGGATGTCGCCCAGGAGGTACTCCAGCCGGTTGACCATAGTGCTATTCCAGCAAACCGGGCGCGGCGGGAGTGGACCCGCATCTCGATGCTCCTTGGTCCGCGGGTGTCGGCCTTCGTCAGGCAATGGACCCACGCGGCGAACATCGTGCTCTGGTGAAACTTCGTTGAGCTACGCGCACCGGCGGCGCGCGGCAAAAGCCCATACGCGCCTGGTTGAGTTGTGTGCCGTCGTGAACGGCGGAAAATGAAAACGCCCCACCCGCGGCGCATGCGGGAGGGGCGTTGGTGTGCGGCGACGCCTGTGTCTAGGCGATGCCTCCCATGCGAACGCTCCATCCCGCGCTGACGCGCGCGTCCGTGCTCCCGGCGGACGGCCGTTGGGCCGACTGTCGTGGAATTGCGCTGAGGTACCAGCTGTGGGATGTCATGCGAAAAGTTCGGTTCGAGTTTGCGAATCCGGCGCGTTTTGGCCGGGCGCGCATTGTACAACAGTTAACGTGGAGAGTCAACGGGTAGTTTCAAGGCGTGTCATAACACCAATGCGATGGAGGCCTGACGTTCAAGCTCAGCGGCAGCCCGAGCGGGCTGGGGATCGTCAGGCGTCTTCATCGCTAGGGTCTCAACCGACGTACGAGAGAACAACGTAGTCCTTTCCATCGAACGCAAAACCAGCCACCTCGCGCATGCCCATTTTTACGTGCGCGCGCAGCGATGCAGGATTGTCGCGCCGGATGAAGAGAACGCCTTCGCGCCCCGGCTCCAGGCGCCGTAGTTCCGTGAACATGATCTGCGCCAGGCTCTTGCCACGTTCTTCTTCCTTCACGCATATCGGACCATAGACGTACGAGTCGGTCGTCCCCGGATACGCTTCGAGCATTGCGCGAATGATGGGAACGTCGTCGTTCATCTCCCGTGTGCTGTTCATGAGGAAGGCGACAACTTGGCCACTTCGGCGCGCAACGATCAGCGGCCTCCCACGTATCATCTGTGTCACAGAGGTACGCGACACGCTTGCGGACAGCATGCCTCCGCGGTCGGGCTGGTTTGCTGCCTGCAATTCCATAATCCCGTCCAGGTCTGCTTCAGTCGCCCGGCCAATCTCCACTCCTGGGATCGGCACGACTCTTACCTCCGGCGCGAAACGCGCGAGTCCACCGCCGTCACCCATGCAACTCGCGATAGCCGGGATACCCCGGAATCGAAGCCGCCGCCATCACCCCGCGCACGATCGCGCCGGACACCGCCTCCGCCGCCAGTGCGCCAATCGCCGTGACGTTGGCCACGATCGGCGACGTCCCCGTGCTCATCGCGAACAGCGTATCGCCATCGTACATCGTGTGCGACGGACTGATCGCGCGCGCCATCCCGTCGTGCGCCATCTGCGCGATCTTCGTCATCTCCGTCTTGTCGAACCGCGCGTTCGTCGCCACAACGCCGATCGTAGTGTTCTCGCCCGCCCCCGCCCCCGCCCCCGCCCCGCTCGAGCCGCCGCCAGCCGCCGCGACCCCAAGCCCGCGCTTCAGCGTTTCAGTGATGTTGAGAAAACTCTTACCATCCGGCGACCGCGCCCCGGCAATGATCTGTCCCGTCGATGGATCGAGTACGTCGCCCACACAATTCACCGCCACGATCGCCGCAACCACAATCCCGTTCGGCAGCTTGATGCTCGCCGTACCGATCCCGCCTTTCATCGGCGCCTTCCCCAACAGCTTCCCCACCGTCGCACCGGCGCCCGCACCGACGTTCCCCTCGGCGACGGGCCCGCGCGTCGCCTTCGTGCACGCGTCGTAGCCCGAATCGGCATTTGGGCGGATTTTGGCGTTGCCCACCGTGAGATCGAACAGCACCGCCGCCGGCACGATCGGCACCGGCGGCGCGCCGCCGAGCGAGTAGCCGTAGCCGCGCTCGTCGAGATAGCGCACGACGCCCGTCGCCGCGTCGAGGCCGAACGCGCTGCCGCCCGACAGCAGGATCGCGTTCACCTTGTCGACGAGATTGGTCGGCTTGAGGAGGTCCGTCTCGCGCGTGCCCGGCGCCGAGCCGCGCACGTCCACGCCGGCCACGGCGCCGCGCTCGTAGAGAATCACCGTGCAGCCGGTCGGGCGGCGTGGATCGGTGAAGTGCCCGACGCGAATGCCTTCGACGTCGGTAATCGATCCCGACGGCGCCAGTAGTTGCAGTTTGGAGGATTCCATAGTCGCCTCGAGCCAGCGGCGGCGTGACGCTCCAGCCAACGCGAGCGCTCCAACGAAGCTTCGTCGGTTCATGGGAGGAGCATGATGATGAAGCCGGTGACGGTGCCCCACGGGCCCGATGTCAGTGCGGCGACCGCAACCGATACGATTATCGAAAATATCGCCCGCCGCATCGTGGCGCGGCGAGAATACAAGCCGACGATCAGCGGTCCCGCGAGCGCAGCCGCCATCAACGTATAGAAGATCGTCAGCGCCGAGATGATCGACGCCAGCTGGATCGCGAGGAGGACCGCGACAAGCGCGCCTGCAAAGGCCGCCACGCGACCCACGAGCAGCACCTGACGATCCGTCGCATCCGGCTTGAGGAACGTCTTGAACAGATCGACGCTCAGCGAGCTGGCGAGCATGAACAGCACGGCGTCGCTCGTGCTCAGCTCCGCCGAGAAGATCGCCGCGACGGTGAGGAGTCCCAGCCACGGCGGCATGAGAGCGGTCATCACCTTGGGCAGCGCCGATTCGCCGTCGCCGAGGCCGGGGAAGCGCGCGTGCGCGACGATGCCGAGGATCGCCGGCGCGAATCCGTAGATCAGCAGCGCGATGGCGTTCCAGGTGATTCCCACGCGCACGGTGCGCGCGTCTTTCGCGCCGTAGAGTTTCTGAATCAGCCCGGGCGAGATGATGAACGACGGAATCAGGATCGCCATGTACGTCAGGATCTGCCGCGTGGTGAACGGCGTCGTCTCGTGCATCGCCGGACCCAACGCGGGCCATCCACCGATCGCCACCACCCCCACCGGTACCGCGAGCGCGAAGCCGGTGAGCTTGACCGACATCTGGATCATGTTGACCCAGGCCGACGAGAGCAGCCCGCCGGCGACGAAGTAGGCCGACACGACCGCGCCGCCGATCACACAGCCGGCCCACTTGGGGATGTCGGCGACGACGCCGAGAATCTCGGAGATCGCGATGAGTTGGCCGGCAAGGATCATCAGCGTCGCGACCCAGAGCAGCGCCGCGATGAGACCGCGCACGGGTCGTCCATAGCGATCGTCGAGAAAATCGCCGACGGTGTGCCAACCCTTCTGGCTGGCAAGCGCCCAGATCCTTGGACCGACCGTGTGGGCGAGAATCAGCGAGCCGATGCCGGCGCACCCCACCCACCACCACGCACTGAGCCCGTGCAGGTAGCCGAGGCCGGTCGCGCCGACCGTGGAGCCGGCGCCGATGTTCGCGGCGAGGAAGGTCGACGCGATCAGTCCGGGCCCGAGCGACCGTCCGGCGACGAGAAAATCGTCGGCTCGCTTGACGCGGCGCGCCATCACGAAGCCGACGACGATGAACGACGCCGTGTAGAGGAACAGGACGATCAGCGGGAGGTTCATTGACGGGCGACGGGGGACGGGCGACGGGCGACTGTCTAAACCGCAGGTGTCCGGCGCGGACACGTTGGCGCCCGCGAGCCCGTTTCGCTATCCTGGCCGAGCGTCACCGCCCGCTCGTCGCCCGTCGCCCGTCGCCCGCGCCACCCCAGCTCAGAACGCTATCCAGACGTACAGGTACAGGTTGTTGTTGTCGGCTGCACCGCGGCCGCCGGCCACGTCGTACGCCGACGACGATCCATTGAACTTGCTGTACGCTACGTACTGCAGACCCACGCGCGTATTCTGCCACGCATTGTAGTTGATCTCTCCGATCACGCCGCCGGTATTCGGGCTTCCAGTCCTGCTCCCCACCACGTCCCCGGGCGCGTAGAGCGTCGCATCCGCGGTCCCGGTTGTCTGGAAGTAGCCAAGGTTGAAGCTGTAACGGAGGTTCGGCAGATAGCCCACGCTCGCGCGCGCGGTCGACAGGTGCTGATCGACGTTGTCCGCTCCACCGGCGGTCGCCGTAGCCGCAAGCTGTCGCGTCTCGTGGATGTAGCTCGCGCGCCCGATCCACGTCGCCTTGCCCTGCCGTTGCTCGACCTGGGCGTCGACCGCGAAGTCGCTGAAGTGGTCGCGCGGGCCTGACACTCCGGTGGGAAAAAGATGCGCGTCGAAACCGAATGTGCCGAGCATCAACGACGTCGATGGAGACTCATGCTGAAGCGCGACGCGCCAGTATGGTACAACTCCCGAGGTGGTGTTCTCCGCGGTCGAATCCAGCGGCACGGCGAAACCCTGCGGCGCCGAGCGATAGACGGTGAATTCGGTGTACAGCAGGTTGTTGTAGAGTGAGTATGCCCCAAGCCCGAGCACCTGTTGTTCCAGTCCTCCGTCGATCAGCGTGCTCGCGATCGGCGACGGCGCGGCCGACGAGGCCATGAACGGGTAGCCCCACGCGGGAACCGTGTTCCACACGTCCTGCACGGTCGGATTGTTGTGCAGCGTAAGTCCGTAGATCCAATCGCGGTTGCTCAACGTGCTGTGGTTCGCGTACCGGATGTCGACGTTGTCGATGCCGAATGAGCCCTCACCCGCTTCGTACGTGAACTGGGTGAACGCACCGATCTTCGGCGTGAGCGCGCCGGCGGCGAACAGGCTGAACTCGTCGGGGAAGTTGGCGGTCGTGTTCTGCGTCCCCGGAGGCGCCTTGCCCGTCTGAGTCACCGAGGACACGAGCATCGCCGCGATTCCCGGAATGGGCGACAGCTTGAGCGATTCCTTCCCCGCCGTGTCGCCCGGCTGTCCGATCGTCTGAAGTCCGGTGAGTGTGTATCCGTTCAGCTTGAACAATCGGCCGAACGGCGTGAGCTGCGGAAACTGGTAATGGCACGAGCTGCAGGCCAAACCCGTCTGCCGTGAGAACGCAGGAATCTTCTTGTGAATCGCGGCCAGCGCCTCGAACAGCGACGCGGGCGCCACGACCCGATTCAGCGGGACTCCGGCGACGGACGTGAGACCGCCGGCATTCGGCGGTGAGTGGCTGGCGGCGCGCGCGAGGCTGAGCGGCGCCAGCACCAGAACGGTAGCAGCGACCACAAGTCCGGCGACGCGGTGCATCGATCCAATGCGCAGGACGGGTCGGGGGCTGCCAAGGCAATCGAAATCCATGAGCGGATTCTCCGGGTCGCGGCGAGCCGCCCCCCGGGAGCGCGCCGAATGGTTGATTCTCGGCACGACCATCGTCGATTCACCGTCGTTCCGCAGTCCGACAAGCTCCGTCGGGATTGTAGGGGAAAGCCTGAATTTGGTCCGAATGCTCCCGGCGAGGCGTGTCCAAAGCGCGTCCAAAACCCCCGACAAAAGTTCAAGGCGAGCCTGACATAGTTTCCGGACGTGGCGACACATACTACGTCCAGGGGGCAGACCGGGCCGGCGGATCCGGCTGCGTGAAGGGTTTCGTAGGAGTCAGCATGTCACGAACGCGACTCATTTTCCTGGCCTCGGTCGCGTGCCTGGCCAGTCTGGCCGGTACCGGCGCCGCGCAGGAAGCCGTCTCGACACCGGCTGCGGCGAGCACGCCGCATACGATCGTGATCAATCTCGTCGAGCGACCGGGCCCGATGGCCTTCGCGTTCGAGCCGGCCACTTTCTCGGCGCGTCACGGCGACACGCTGCGTTTCGTCCAGGCCGCTTCCGCCATGCACAACGTGCACTTCAAGACACAGGCGAAAGGCGCTCACCTTGGCGGAGCCGCAATGAGCCAGTACCTCACGACCAAGGGCCAGGCGTACACACTGATCGTGGACTCTCGGTTTGCCGACGGCACCTATGAGATCGTGTGCGATCCGCACGAGACGATCGGTATGCACGCGTTCCTGACGGTCACCGGAGCAGCCACGGCGGTCGCGACCGGTAAGCCGTAGGCGACGGGCGACGGGCGACGGGCGACGGGCGACGGGCGACGGGCGACGGGCGACGGGCGACGGGCGACGGGTCGACAGGATAGCGGAACGGGTTCGCGGGCTCCAACATACCCAGGTCAGACGCCGCCAGCTTGGATAGCCGCCCGTCGCCCGTCGTCCGTCCCCCGAATATGAACCGTCGCGAGCTCCTTCGTGCATTGAGCGCCACCACGGCGCTGGCACTCATTCCCGGTGAAGCCGTCGCTGCGTGGACGCGTGTCGCGTCGGGCGTACGACCGGCAAATGGTCTCACCCAAGCGCAATTGGAGCGCGTCACTGCGATTGCCGACGCCATCCTGCCGCGCACGGATACGCCGAGCGCCTCCGACGTCGGCGTTCCCGACTTCGTGAACGTCATCGTGAGCGAGAATTACCGCGACACGGAACGTGCCGCGTTCGTGGCCGGTCTCGACCAGATCGATCCGGAGAACATCGCAGCGATCGAGAACGCGACCGACCGCCGCGCCGAGCCCGCGCGCACGTATTGGCGGCTCAAGGGGCTCGTCATCCACGGCTACTTCACGAGCGAGCGCGTCATGAAAGACGTGCTGCATTACGAGGTCATGCCGGGGAAGTTCGATGGCGACGCGCCGGTGCCGCTCAAGTCCGCGCGCGCCACGCGAGGCGGAGGTCACTCCCATGCGTGAGCCGCCCGCCACGCAGTACGACGCGATCGTCGTCGGGTCGGGGATCAGCGGCGGCTGGGCGGCCAAGGAGCTCACCGAGCGTGGACTCCGGACACTCGTGCTGGAGGCGGGCGGGCCGGTCGATCCGTACAAGGACTTCGTGGAACACGTGCAGCCGTACTCGATGCATTTTCGCGGGCTCGGCGATCGCAATGCGCTGGAGCGCGATCAGCCCATTCAGCGGGAGTGCTACGCCTGCGACGAGATGGGGCACAAGTTCTTCGTGAACGATCACGACAATCCATACACCGCGCCCGACGACGCGCCCTTCCGCTGGTTCCGCGGACGACAGGTGGGCGGACGCTCGATCACGTGGGGGCGGCAGGTCTATCGCTGGAGCGATCTCGATTTCGAGGCGAATGCCAGGGACGGCCACGGCAATGATTGGCCGATTCGTTACAAGGACATCGAGCCGTGGTACAGCTACGTCGAGCGATTCATCGGCATCACCGGCGCGCGCGAAGGTCTGTCGCAGCTGCCCGACGGCGAGTTCCTCCCCGCGATGCCGATGACGGTCGTCGAGAAGGACGCGCGCGCGAAGATTCTCAAGGCATTCGGCGGCGAGCGCGTGATGACGATCGGCCGCGCGGCGATCCTCACACGCGATCACAACGGACGATTCGCCTGCCACTACTGTGGCCCGTGCGAACGCGGCTGCGTGACGCAATCGTATTTCAACAGCCTGGGTTCGACGCTGCCCGCGGCGCGCAAGACCGGCCGGCTCGCGCTACGTCCGAACAGCGTCGTGGCCGAAGTGCTGTACGATCCAAAGACTTCGCGCGCGCGCGGCGTACGCGTGATCGACGCGACGACGATGGAATCGCGCGAGTACACCGCGCGCGTGGTGTTCCTTTGCGCATCGACCATCGAATCGGTCCGGCTGCTGCTCAATTCAAAGAGCGCGCGCTTCCCCGATGGGCTCGCGAACTCGAGCGGCACGCTCGGGCGCTATGTGATGGATCATCACTACGGATCCGGCGCGTCGGGTACGGTACCAGGATTCACCGACAGGCGAACCACCGGCCGGCGGCCCAACGGGATCTACATCGCGCGATTCAGAAACGTGAAATCGGCGCATCCGGATTTCTTGCGCGGCTACGGCATGCAGGGCGGCTCGGGGCGCGGCGGTTGGGGACGCGGCGCGAGCGTGCCCGGGTACGGCGCCGACTTCAAGCAATCGCTGATCGATGAGTTGGGGCCCTGGTCGCTATCCGCCTCAGGATGGGGTGAGACGCTGCCGAACGAGGACAACCGCGTCACGCTCGATCCGGACGTGAAGGACAAGTGGGGGATTCCCGCCGCGCGCATCGAGGTGCGCTGGCGGGAGAACGAGCGGGCGATGGACCAGGACATGATGACCGCGATGGCCGAGATGCTCGAGGCGGCCGGGTGCACGAACATTCGGCAGCACGGATCGAACAATCCGCCCGGACACTGCATCCACGAGATGGGCGGCGCGCGCATGAGCCGTACGGCGAACGAAGGCGTGCTCAATCGCTGGAATCAGGCATGGGACGTGAAGAACCTGTTCATCACCGACGGCGCGTGCATGGCGAGCAACGGCTGCCAGAATCCGTCGATCACGTACATGGCGCTCACGGCGCGGGCCGCGGCGCACGCGGTGGCGGCGCTCAAGCGAGGAGAGCTGTGATGCGCGACATGACACGCCGCGAAGCCATGGGCACGCTCGGCACGCTCGGCGCGCTCGCGGCCGGCGCGGCGCTTACGCCGCACGTGGCCGGCGCCAAGTCGGCGCAGCCGACGCCAGCCGCGTCGCTCCGGCTCAAGCACTCCATTTCCCGCTGGTGCTACAGCAAGATCCCGCTCGACGAACTGTGCGAAACGGCAAAGGGGATCGGCTACAACGGGATCGACCTGCTCGACCAAAAGGACTGGGAAGTGCCCAAGAAGCACGGCCTGGTGTGTTCGATGGCGAACGGCTTTGGCACGATCCCGGTTGGCTTCAACCGGTTGGAGAACCACGACAAGCTGATCGCCGACGCCGAGCAGATGATTCCGGCCGCCGCCGCCGCGGGCGTGCCGAACATCGTCTGCTTCAGCGGCAACCGCGGCGGCATGTCCGACAGCGAAGGGCTCGCCAACTGCATCACGGGTCTCAAGCGCCTCGCGCATACGGCGGAGAAGCACGGCGTGACGCTCTGTCTCGAGCTCCTCAACAGCAAGGTCGACCACCACGACTATCAGGCCGATCACGCGGCGTTCGGCGTCCAGGTCGTGCAGGGCGTCGCGTCACCGCGCGTCAAGCTTCTTTACGACATCTATCACATGCAGATCATGGAAGGCGACGTGATCCGCACGGTTCGGCAAAACATCCAGCACATCGCCCACTTCCATACCGGCGGCGTTCCGGGCCGGAACGAGATCGACGAGACGCAGGAGCTGAACTACCGCGCGGTGATGCAGGCGATCGCCGGCGCGGGATTCCCGGGGTTCGTGGGCCAGGAGTTCGTCCCCAAGCGCGATCCGGTCGCGTCGATGAAGCAGGCATACGAAATTTGCAATGTGTGAACACAGATACCAACGAATGAACGAACAAAGACGGACTTGACTTCCAAAACTTCTTCCACGTCTGGAGGTGACCGCATGGCCGGATTCACGAAGACCGAGTTCGTTTGGATGAACGGCGAGATGCTGCCGTGGGATTCCGCGCAGGTGCACGCGAGCGCCCATGCCCTGCAGTACGGCACTGGCGTGTTCGAGGGCATGCGGTCGTACGATACGCCCGAGGGTCCGGCGATCTTCCGCCTCGACGCGCACATGCGGCGCCTCCTGGCATCGGCCGCGGCCTACGAGATCGCGATTCCCTATTCGGTCGAGCAGCTGTCATTCGCCGCGCTCGACGTCGTCCGGACGAACGGTCTCGAGAACTCATACCTGCGACCACTCGCCTTCTTCGACTCGTACAGCTTTTCGGTGTGGCCAAAGGACTGCCCCGTTACCACGGTGATCATGGCCGTCCCCGGCCGGCAGTATTTCTCGGGCGACGCGGACCACGCCGTGCGGGTGACGATGTCGAGCGTTCGGCGCATCGACGCATCGATGCTGCCGCCGCACGTCAAGGCCTGCGGCCACTACATGAATTCCGTCCGCGCCGTGCAGGAGGCGATCCGTCGCGGGTACGACGACGCGATCATGCTCAATTCCAAGGGCGACGTCGCCGAGGGGTCGGGCGCGAATCTGTTCGTCGTGCGCGAGGGACGCGTGATCACGAATGACGCGGAGGCGTCGATCGTCATGGGGATCACGCGCGACAGCATCCTCACGATCGCGCGCGACCTCGGCCTTCCAGTGGACGTGCGAGCCATCACGCCCGACGATCTCGCGTCGGCCGACGAGCTGTTCTTCTCGGGCACGGCCGTGGAAGTGACGCCGATCAAGGAGATCGACGGCCGCGCGATCGGGGACGGACATCCGGGGCCGATCACGCGCCGGATTCAGCGCACGTTCTTCGACGCAGTCCACGGCAAGCTGCCGCAGTACCGCCATTGGCTGGCGGTCGCGACGCCGGCGCTCGCTACATCGAGCCCCAATTCGTGAACGCCGGCGGCGGGGTGAATGGTGGCCCCGCCTCGATCACGATGTCCGAGTGGGCGAGCAGCGGAATCGTTCGCGGATCGCCGGTAAACGCCTGACCGTTCACCCAGACTTTGAGCGACGCACCCTTGGCCGCTTTCATCGAAGCGGCCTCGGTGCGGCTCAGCGGTTGACCCCAGATCAGAAAGAAGTCGGCCAGCGTGAACGCCCGCGACTGCGGCGCCTCGATGTGGATGATGCCGTCGGGCGTGTGGGTGTGCACCCAATAGAGGCAGTTGCGATCCGGACGCTGGCCGACGTTCGCCGGGATCGCCACTGGCTTGCCGTGGTCGAGGATCAGCAAATGCTGGTGGATGTGCATCCGCCCGCCTTCCATGGCGTCGCACGAGATGCCCGAGACCATCTCGCCCTGCGGCGCGCGTGAGGGTGCGCGTGAGGGTCCTTGTGCCCCGCTCCCCCGCGGGGCGGCGAACGCAGAAAGGAAGGCGAATGTAAGGGACGCCCGCCAGATGCGGGAAGTGGGCACGGCAATACTCCGGAACGGGGCTCGTGCAATGTATCGCGCGGCGCTTCGCCGCAGTAGCGGCGCGGGTGTCATCGGCGAGCAGGGGCTGGTCGTCAGCCCGCTACGACCGCCGGCCGCTCGAAGGCGCGCTTCATCACCGAGGCCACGAGCGTGTAGGCGTCCGCCCACGCCGCCCGCTCGTCGGGCGTGAAGTCCGGCCCGTACGTGTCCGCGAGCGCCCAGAGGAGCGCGTCGCGGACGCTGTCGAAGTGTCGCACCTGAACACCATAGCCCGTGTGGCGGTACGCCAATGGCGCGAGGGTCGGCAGCAGGCGCTCCGGCTGGTCCAGCGAGGACACGATCACGTCGAGCGTCTGCGTGAGCTTGGCGCGCTGCGCGTCCATGTCGACACGCTCGAACAGTCGTGACGCGCTGACATCGATCTCGAACAAATGTTCGTAGAAGCGCCGGGCCAACGCGTCGGCGTCGGCGAAGATGCGCGGCCACGTAGACTGGACGAGCTGGATTTGATCGGGACTCACGGGAGCTCCGTCGAAGGGACTCGGTGAGACATCACAGGGCGCCGCTAGCGCGACGCTATTCTTCCGCTGGCGGGCGCGCCGGACCCGTCAGCCAGACCGGGACGCGACTCGGTGAGGACCTTGGTGAGGAATCGCTGGCTCTCGCCGATCCGCTCGATCTCGACCGCCACCGCCTCGACCGCCTGCTCGACGCGCGCGAGGCGGTCGTCGATGTTCGCCGGGAGCTGGGGCAGCGCGCCCAGTCCGGCCATCTTCTCGCGATGGTGGAAATACATGCGGATGATCCAGGCGATCGTAGGCAGTCCGAACACGATCGGAACGATGACGACTTCAGGATTCGACACCGCGGCACCCTGGGGACTGAACGGTCGACAATGAACGGATCACGCGATTCGTACGAACCGCGGGCGGAAAAGTGTCGATCGGGACCTCTGTACAGCAAGTGAGCGCGACGCGAGTCGTGCCTTACTCACCCGCTGGCAGCCGGAGGGATGCTTGCCCGAACACGTATTTCCACCCCGACGGCAGTCGGACGTAGGTGTCGCTGAACCAAAGCTTGTAGTCGAACGCCGTGCCTTTGGTGGTGCCCTTGAGCCAGAGCAGCGCGGTGACCACCGCGGTATTGCCCCAGACACGCACGGTCTGGTTCGTGTCGTCCTGCTGCTCGTAGATGAAGTCCCTGTTCGCCGCGGACTTGAGGAGATCGGCCTTGGTGAAGGCCTGACCCCGGCCGGTCACGAGCACGAAGTCGTCGGCGAGGATCCGGTTCATCGTCGCCGTGTCGTTCGCTTTCACGGCGGCCTGGTACTGTTTGTCGAGCGCAGCAACCACCGCTTTGGCGTCGCGCGGCTGCTGTGCGCCCATGGTCGACGAGGCGAGCAGCGCGACCCAGACCCATGCCCTTCGATGCGTCACGTCGCGCTCCTTGCTGAGGTGTTTCGACGATTCGGACTCGAGTCAACCGCGGATCAGTGCCGCTTGCCATCGTCCGGATGGCACGCCTCGTCCACCACCACGGCGCAGGCGAGCAGGAGAATCTGGTCTTCGTCGTCGTCGATGTCGATGCCGTACGTGTCACGCCAACTGAACCAGCGCTTCGAAACCGTGGCGACGGTGCGGCCGGCACGCCGGAATTCGTACTCGTGGTCGGTGAAGCTGCCTTCGGCCTCCAGGTCGTTGGGCCCGGGGACGTCGACCGTGAATCGGTGATGGAGGAACGCGAAGATCTCCTTCTTCACGACGGCCACGAGCTGACCGCCGCGCGAGATCTCGTACGTCTTTCCCCATGAGAGGACCTTCTGCCTGATGAACGCCAGCTCGTGACCGGCGAGATCCTGAAACGACAGCTGGTCGCCGATGCTGAAGGCTTTGCCGTCGACGAAGTACGCGTCGCGACCAGCCTCGTCGCGGATGTAGTAGTCATCGCCCCAGGACAGAAGCTTCTGCTGCAACACGTAGCGCATGCGTGCTCCGACGCGGAAAGGCGCGAGAACCAATGGCCCGACCGGCGCGAGGCCGGTCGGGCCAACAAGTTATCCCAGCGTCAGGCCGTTCAGGTACTCCTCGAGCTGGCGGCGCAGATCGTCGCGCTTGGCGGCGAGGTCGTCGCGCTCTTTCTGCAACCCTTCGATCGCCGACTCCTGCTCGTTGAGCTTGGAGAGCAGCCGCTGATAGTACTGCGAGCTCTGCGACACGGTCTTCATGTTCTCGCGGATGCGTGTCTGCTCGGCCGTGATCTCGGCGATGTGCTGGCTGCGCGCGTTGATGTCGCGCTCGACGTCGACGAGGCTCTGTCGCATCTGGGCCGCCTTCGCGAGGGCGTCACGCACCTCCTTGGGGATTTCGTTCGTGCGGCTGTATTGCAGGAGCTGGCCGACGTCCGCCGAGAGAATCACGATGGTGGTTGGGCTCACGCTCTCTTCCTTCACCGTGAGGGTCGTGATCTTGTTCGCCACGGCAGTTCCCTTGAAGCGATAGACGGTCGGCGTCGTCTCGATCGGAGCCTGTGTGTCGACGAGCTTGAACCCCGGGCGGACCGGATGCTCGATGACGATGACTTTGTCCTTCGACGTCTTGTTCTCGACGGCGTACTCCTGGGACGAGACCCACTTGTTGGTCACGTAGAGGACGCCCTTCACGATCGACGCCGTCCGGACAGCGCCGGCGCGCGTGTTCTTCGTGTTGTCGACGCGCATGTCGAGGTCGATGCCGTAGCTGAGGAACCGCTCCTGCCCGGGCGGCACGTCGTCGATGCGTGCGTCGCCGGCATAGCCGCCCTTGTCCAGCACGGTGACCGGGCCCTGGAGGAGATGCTTGCCGGTAGTGTTCTTGAGTCGGACGCCGTTGAGGGGATTCGTGCGCAGCACGGCGGCGTTGTAGATCGAGAGGCGCTCGAGCTCGATCGAGTCGGTGATGATGGGGAGCATGGCGGATTTCTGGCGCGGCAGCGTGACGTTGGCGATAGTGTACTGGAAGAGCGCGCCAAGCTTCCCGGCGGCAGCCATCGACTCGACCGAGGATGCCGCGTCGATCGACGCCCCCGGGGCCTGGGCCCGCATCATCATGTCGCTGAGCGCGAGCGCCGCTTCGGGAGCGCGCCGTGCCATTCCCCCCGCCACTGCGGGCGCGGGCGAAGCGGTCGCCGCCATCCTGACGCTGTCGGCCTTCGCGTCCATTCCACCCTCGTACACCTGCGGCCTCAGGCTCGCGAACAGCTCCGGCACGACGGTCGGTCGCGTGGCGTACAGCGGCTGATAGAGATCCATCATGAACGAGATCGGACGCCCGCTCACGAGCGACAGCGAGACGTCGTTCCAGTCGCTCTCCGTCTGATTCTCGACGATCGCCCACCCCTGCAATCTCCCGCCAGACTTGCCGTCGTCGAGCAGCAGCCGATAGCTCGTCTTCCAGACCGGCGTCTCGACGACGTAGCCGATGCGCACGTGGCGCTCGCCAGTGCCGGCGAAGTTGATCGTCACCGGCTTCTTGTCCTGATCGCGCGCCTGCGTCAGTGCCGTCAGCGCCTTGGTGAGCTCGTCCTGGAGTTGCGGATCCTCCAATGTCAGATCGCTCATCGTCGCCAGATTGATCGATCGAATGGTCGATCCGGTGAGAAGGTTGAGCACCGCCGTGCTGATCGGCTCGCCCTTCTCCGTCGGCACCTCGTGGAACTCGACGCCGAGGACGGTTCCCGACAGCCGTTGCGCCTGTGCCTCGACCGTCACGCGCGCGCCACGCAGCTGGTTGAGCAGCTGCGCCAGCGTGGGATTCTGCGTGATGTCGACCTGGAAGCTCTTGAGCGTCTTGGCAAGCGGGTCCTGCGACGGATACGTGATCGCCCCCACGTGCCCTCCGTTCTGATCCTGCAGCACGAGCGACTTGAGGATGTCGTTGATCTGGCCCGTCCTGAATCGCAGCTCGGTCGATTCGTTGCCGCGGACGGTGCCGGCGTGCTCGAAGTAGCCGACTCCGGAGGAGAAGAGCATGACCTTGGTGACCGGCACGTTGGCGTTGGCGCCTGCGGCTCGGCCGGCCTGCGTCGCCTGGCCGGATGCGGCGTTGATCGCGACGAACGCGACGATGAGCGGGACGATTCGGCGAGTGACCACTGGGCGCCTCGGGAAGGTTTAGTATTTGTGCAACTTCCCGTTCGACGCGCGGCGTTGCATGCGGGCAACGCGCGGCAAGAGGGCGCGCGCCCGCATCGACCACCGAGCGGAGCAACGGGTGAATTCGTATACCCGCGATCGGCGAGAATGGAACGCGGTGGCCGCGTCTAGCCGCCTCCGGGCCCCGGGCGTATGTTGAGCGCTTCCACGTTCCGGGCTGCCTGGAAGGGGGGAGCACAGATGCTGGACGGATCGGTCGCCCACTATGGTCGGCGCGCGGCAGTGCTGGTTGGTTTCCTCGTCGCGGTTCCCTGCGTCGCACAGGTTCCGGCAACGCCGGCCGCGGCTTCCGCGACCCCCAGCCAGGACGACATCGTCGCCTTCGCGAGGATCTCACTCGAGATCTCCAAGCTCCGCGATTCGGCGCAGGCACGGCTGGCGCAACCCGCCAACAACAAGCCCGAGGCTCAGAAGGAGCTGCGTGACAGGCTCGTCGTGCAGATCGCGGACGTCCTGCACCGCGCGTCGATGTCGGAAGCCGAGTACCGCCGAAAGAACTACCTCGTGAGCACCGACTCGGCCGCGCGCCGCGTGTACGACGAGACGATCGCCAAGCTCACCGGAGCGCCGCTTCCCGGCCAGGTGCAGGCGGCGGCCGCGGCTCCCGCGGTCAAGGTGCCGGCCGGTCCGGTGGGCGTGCACATCGGGCACGTGGTCAATGCCTTCGCCGACACCCCGATGGGTCAGGGACTCTTGCCCACGGCGATGGCCGAGGCGCGCATCGCGGTGCAGCACGCGGGGCTCGCCGCGCGCAATCCCGCGAACCTCGACGCGATGAAGCTACACGCTGGCCACGTGATCAACGCCGTCGACCCGACGGTCGTGGACAAGGGCCCCGGGCTCGGCTACGGCGTCAAGAAGGCGGCACAAGGCGTCGCGACGCACATCGAGCTCGCGGCCAAGGCGCCCGGCGCATCGAAGAACGTCGCGATGCACGCGGAGCACGTCGCCGCGGCGGCCCGCAACAGCGTGCAGCGCGCCGACCAGATCGTCGCCCTCGCCAAACAGATCCAGGCTGCTACATCGGCGACCGACGCGGCGGCGCTCGTCAGCCAGCTCGTCTCACTGACGAACGAGCTCGTCGCCGGCAAGGACGTCAACGCCGACGGGCGAGTGGGATTGGAGCAGGGCGAAGGCGGGTTGCAGCAATGCGACGAGCATGTGAAGCTGATGCTCGCGGGAGAAGGGGGAGCTTGAGGACTGGAGGGTTGGAGGGCTCGAAGGGGTTGAGGGGTTGAGGGTTCGACGCGTAGAATGAATTCGATTCATGCCAATCTTTGAATACACGTGCCGTGGGTGCGCGAACGAGTTCGAGCTGCTCGTTCGGCGGAATGTGACGCCCGCCTGTCCTAAATGCGGGTGCGAGGAACTCGAGCGGAAGTTGTCATTCCCGGTCGCGCGTTCCGACACCACGCGCGACATCGTCAAGCGCGAGACACGCCGGCGCGACGCAGCCCAGGCGAAAGATCAAGCGCACGAACAGCGGAAGTACGAGCTGAATCACGACTAGATCTCATTGCGTCGGCCACGCCGACCAAGGTCTGGCGTGAGCTCTGGAGGTTCCGATGTACAGCGTCGCTCGCACCATAGTCGCGGTCCTCCTTTTCACCGCGCCGGCAACCGCCGTCACGCAAGACACGCCCGCTGGTGGGGCGCCGAGAACGTTGGTCGCTGTCCTGGCGCACGCCGATGACGAGGGCGCCGTCGCGCCGATGCTGGCTCGCTACGCGCGAGAAGGCGCGCGCGTGTACATGATCATCGCCAGCGACGGAAGTCAGGGCGCCGGACAGCAAGGCAACATCGCGCGTCCGGATTCGGGGCCGCGCGGCGACGATCTCGCTCGCGCACGAGCGGATGAAGCGCGGTGTGCCGCGCAGGCTCTTGGCATTCAACCACCGATCCTCCTCGGCTTCCCCGACGGCAAGCTCGGCGACTACATAGGCGACCGCTCGCTCCTGTATCGCCTGACGCAGCAACTGGCGCAGCAGTTGGAGCAACTGCATCCGGACGCGGTGGTCACGTGGGGACCCGACGGCGGCGTTGGTCATCCCGACCATCGCCTCGTAAGCAACATCGTGACGCAGCTTCAGCGCGCCGGTGCGCCCGGAGTGCCCGAGCGCGTGTTCTACATGTACCTGCCCGTCGAAGGGATCCGGGCCATGTCGCCACGCGGCGAGCCGCCGTTGCTGATTCCGCAAGCCAAGTATTTCACCGTCCACGTGCCATTCACGCCAAAGGATCTCGACGCGACTCGACCTGCGATGGAATGTCATCGAACGCAGTTCACGCCAGAGGTCGTTCAGCGTGTGTTCCCGGTCATGGCGCGCGCCTGGAATGGCGCGATCGCGCTCATCCCGGCATTCCCGACTACTGGCGGAACGGACCTGTTCCGGTAAGCCGCCGGCCGAACAGAAATAGTAGAAAAAGGGTCAGACCCCAATCAGGGTCCGACCCTATTTCTTCTAGCCGTCTAGCCCTCTAGCCCGTTAGCCCTCTAGCACGACACGCAATGATGCTGGTTCTTCGCTCCCAGCTTCTCCAAAAGCGCGATCGTCTCAGGGAAGGGCCGCAACCGCTGGACGGGTCCGTTCGCCATGTCCACTACCGTGTGCCCGTCGCGCGAGACCGCCTTCACGTCGGCGCCGTGCGCGACGAGGTAGAGAATCATCTCGTTGTCGCCGCGCGCTGCCGCGTGGTGGAGCGGCGTGTAGCCACGGTTGTCGCGCGCGTTGACGTCGGCGTGGAGCACCTCAACGAGATACCGCATCGCCGGCATCCAGCCTTCGGGCGCGTGGCGATGTGAGTTGCCGGCGAATCCGTTTCCGTAGCCGACGCCGGCCGCAGCGTGGATGGGCATCACTCCCGTCCCCACCGGCGCCACCTTGGCCAACGCCGCGACTTCAGGATCGAGTTGGAGCTGCGGTCCGCTGAATCCAGGGATGTTCGCCGCGCCCCCCGCGCCCCCCGCGCGTCCACCACCACCCCCGCCCCCGCCCCCACCGCCGCCACGTCCACCGCGGCCGCGACCAGCTGGCGGCGTCGACGGGACGTTGGGGTCGGCGCCGTGGGCCATCAGCAGCTTCATCGCATCCACGTCCACCGCGTACGCCGCACGCCAGAATGGCGTCGTGCCGTCGATGTTCTCCAGACCGCAATTCGGGTTGCCGCAGTTGTTGAACGCGAAATACCACGGCTGCTTCTTGATCCGTGCGTTGACGTCCGCGCCGCGCTTGATCAGCGAGTCCATCAGCTCGAGGTAGGTCGTCTTTTGCGTCTGGATCGCCTGCGGCTGTGGGTACCGCGACCGCGGCGCCCACTGCGTGTTGAGCGCCGCGTAGAGCGGCGTCATGCCGTCCGCGCTCGCGACGTTAGGATTTGCGCCCCGCTCGATCAGCCGCATCGCGATGTCGAACTGGCCGTTGATGAGCGCCAGAACCAGCGGCGTCGTGTGATCGACGAGCGATGTGTCGTTGATGTCCGCGCCGCCGTCGAGCAGCGCGAGCACCGCGTCGAGATTGCCCTGCCGCACCGCGTGGTGGAGCGCCGTGAGCCCGCCAACGCCGCCAACCTGCGACAAATACCCCTGGACGCCTCCGTTCAGCGTGTCGACTTCCTCGCGCACGGGGCCCTTCGCGGCCGACGGCGCGATCATCACCGCGCGTCCGGAATCGATCGCCGCCTGGATCTGCTCCGGCGTGAACGGCCCGCGCGGCTCTCGCTGCGGACCTCCGCGGCCGCCGGCTCCTCCGAATCCGCCGCCCGCTTGTGCGACAGCACCCGCCTGCGAGGCGGAGTCCTGCGCGCCAGCATCGGCCGCCGCCGCCCCCGCCCCCGCGCCGGCGGCCCCTCGCCGCCCACCGCCCGCCGGCGCCGCCGCACGGGCCGCCGCGAGCGCTGCCTTGTAGTCAGCCTCGGCGGAATCGTGCCGCGCCGGCGGCTCGAACGAGATCAGCACCTGATTCCGCTTTCGTGCCGCTGCCTGCTCGCGCGCGGTCTGCTCGCCCAGGTTCACGACGCGCGTGTGAATCGACGGATCAGCACCGCTCTTGAGCAGTACCTTGACCGCCTCGGCGCGGTTGAACTCTGCGGCAAAAACGAGCGGCGTCTGACCCCAGGCGGATTCGCGCGCGTTGGGGTCCGCGCCCTTGCCGAGCAGCGCGGCGACGACGTCGGGATTGCCAGCCGCGGCGGCGAAGTGCAGCGCCGTCGCGCCGCTCGTCGTCGTCGCTTTGACGTCGCTACCGGCGGCAAGCAGCGCTCGCACCACGGCGGGATTGCCCGTGCGCGCGGCGATGTGCAGCGGCGTGTACGCGCCGATGCGCGTGGTCGCGCGCACGTTGGCCTTCGCGCGAAGAAGCACTGCCGCGAGCGCCGAGTCGCCGCGGTCGGCGGCCCAGTGCAGCGCGGTCATGCCATCGCCCTGGGGCGCGTTCACTCCCACGCCCTGCGCGATCAGCTTCTTGACCGTCGCCAGGTCGCCGCGCTGCGCGGCGTCGGCGACCGGCGTCGCCGCGATCCGCGCCGAGGTCGCCGCCACGACCAGCGCCGTCGCGGCGAACGGAACGAGCAGCTTGAGCGAACGAAGGTTCATCGATCAGTCCTCTCTCGTGGCGGCGGGCGGCGGGCGGCGCGGTGACTCGGTGTTCACCGTCGCCCGTCGCCCATCGCCCGTCCCCTAGGCTTTGAGCGTCATCTCGTCGGTGCTGTCGCCAAAGCTGCCCATGTCGCTGCAGCCGAAGTTGTGCAGCACCGTGAGCATGGCGTTGGCCATGGGCGTGCCGTCCGGCGCCTTGATGTGTAGGTTGCCCTCGAGCTGGCCGTTGCCGTGGCCGAGCAGGAGCAGCGGGCAGCGGCGATGGTTGTGCACGTTGCCGTCGGCCATCGGTGAGCCGTAGACGATCACCGTCTGCTCGAGCAGATCCTTGTCGCCATCCATCGTCTTCTTGAGCTTGTCCAGGAAGTACGGGAGCATGCTCACGTGGTAACGATTGATCTTGTTGAAGTCGAGGATCGCCGACTCGCGGCCGCCGTGGTGCGACGCCGGATGGAAGCCCTTGTCGGTGCCGCTCTCCGGAAACTGCCGCGTCGACGCGTCGCGACCAGTCTTGAATGAGAAGACTCTCGTCATGTCCGACTGGAACGCGAGCACCTGGAAGTCGAACATGAGCTGCATGTGCTCGGCGAACGAGTCGGGCACGCCAACCGGCGCTTCGGGCAGCTCGCGCGGGTCGCCGCTCGAGTTCTTCGCTTCGACCGCCTGGATACGGCGCTCCAGCTCGCGGATGTCCTCGAGGTACTTGTCGAGGCGCTGGCGATCGGCCGGGCCGAGGTCGCGCTTGAGCCCACCGACTTCGCCCACGATCCAGTCGAGAATGCTCTGGTTGGTCTTCCGTCGCGCGGCTCGGTCGGCGTTGTTGTTGCCCGCGCCGAACAGGAGATCGAACGCCACGCGTGGATTGCGGATCATCGGCAGCGGGTCGGTCGGGCTCGCCCAGCTGATCGTGTCGGTGTAGGCGCAGGCGTAGTTGTAGTCGCAGCCGCCGCCGCGGTCGAGGTTCTCGATGCAGAGCTGCATCGACGGGATCGCGGTGTCCTCGGAGATCTTGCGGGCCACGAGCTGGTCGATCGACGTGCCGACGTACACGTCGGACCCCTGCGTCTGCTTGGGGTGCGACTGCGTGAGGAACACCGCGCTCGACCGGAAGTGATCGCCGCCGATCTCCGGCGCTTCGAACGCTTTGGCCATCCGGACGTCGGTGTTGCTGACGATCGTCAGATACTTCCGCCATGGATCGAGCGGCGACAGCGCGCTCTCGGGCGTGAGCTCGAAGTTGTGACCGATGCCGGCGGGTGCCCAGAGGTTCTTGGACGCGCCCCAGGCGTTGGAGCCGGCGGCGCCATGCACGCTCTCGATGCACACGAAGCGCGTCTTGCCGGCCGCGCCTGACGCGGCCGCGCTCTTGAGAAACGGCCGGAACGCCGGCGCCATGGCGTCGAGGTACGGCAGCGCGACCACCGCACCCAGTCCACGAAGGAAGCTGCGGCGAGGAAGCGCTTTCCCAGTCAGGAATTCCATGTCGGTCTCCGCTATCGATTAGCGCTGCTGTCGCTCGGCGTCCGCGGCGACGGGCTCGACCCGCCGCATTCGGAACGCCGCGCTGTTCACGACACCATTCACGAACGATGAAAACTTGTAGCCATGGTCGGCCGCGTCACGCGCGATCACGCGCACCGTCGGCTCGTCGAAGTCTTCGACGCGCCGGCCCAGGCCGTACGCCATGAGATTCTCGGTGAACGTGCGCACCAGCGGGATCGGCCGCTTGAGCAACGCGTTCACCAGCTCCGACGGCGTCGACACGGGCGTGCCGTCATACATGTTGCCGCGTGTGTCGAGCGGCACGGTGTTCTCGCGATAGCGCCAGCGCCCGGTCACGTCGAAGTTGTCGAGCGCGAGCCCGATCGGATCCATGTACTGGTGGCATGTCTTGCAGGTCGGATTCCGGCGATGGATCTCCATCCGCTCGCGGGTCGTGAGCGGCTTGCCATCCTTGCTGTCCTGCGTCTCGTCGAGCGACGGCACGTTGGGGGGCGGCGGCGGCGGCGGCATGCCGATGAGCACCTGCATCACCCACTTGCCACGCAGCACGGGCGACGTGCGATTGGCCACCGACGTCTGCACGAGCATGCTCCCCTGCCCCAGGAGGCCGCGCCGCGTGCTGTCGGGATACGTGACCATTCGGAACTGATCGCCCGACACGTTGGGGATTCCGTAGTGCCGCGCCAGTCGCTCGTTCAGGAACGTGTAATCGGCCGTGAACAGCTCGAGGACGCTGCGGTCCTGCTTCACGAGATTCGCGAAGAAGAGCTCCGTCTCCCGCTGCATGTCGTCGGCGAGCTGCTGGTCGAAGTCCGGAAACCAGAAGACATCGGGGCGGACCTTCTCGATGTCGGAGAGACGCAGCCACTGCCCGGCGAACCGCGTCGCGATCGCATCGGCGCGCGGATCGGCCAGCATGCGCTTCACTTCGCGCGAGAGCGTCGCCGGCTGCGACAGCTTTTTCTGCTGCGCGAGCGTCAGCAGCTCGTCGTCGGGAATGCTCGCCCAGAGGAAGAACGAGAGCCGCGACGCCAGCTCGAGATCGCTGATCTGGTAGTCCTGCCCGGGCGCGACGTTGGAGGGCGTGCTCTCGAACCGGAAGACGAAATACGGGCTGGACAGCATCGCCTGGAGGGCGGAGCGGACCCCGCCCTCGAATCCTCCGTCGGCTGAGCCTTTTTGGTAGAACGACATCAGGCCGTCGCGATCGTGCTGCGTGAGTGGACGGCGATAGGCGCGTGCTCCCAACCGGTTGATGATCTGTTGCGCGCACGCCTTTTCGCCGAGGGCAGCCGATGGACGACACGAGAAGATCATCCGCCGGCTCGGCGTCTCCGACACGCCAAAGGTCTTCTGTGGACCGAGGACGCTCAGGTCGAGCATCGCCGGCGGGGCCGTCGTGCCCGCGCTCGCCGTGCCGTTCGATGCCATCGACCAGTCGTGCGGCTTGATCAGATCCTCATAGGGCCCGTCGGTGCGGCGCACGAATGCGGCGGACACCCGATGAGTGCCCGCCTTCACGCGAATCGGCTCCGTGCGGAAGAGATCGACGCCGAGCGGCAGGTCCGCCGACTGGATCGACTTGTCGACGCCGCGCTCGTAGTGTACGAGCGCCACGCGTGCCCCGTCGATCGAAATATCGATGTCCTCGAGGTCCATCCCCACGCCGCCTTCGACGTTCATCCGGAACTCGTACAGGCCGTCGGCCGGGAAGGTATGCTCGGCGACGACGCCGCCGCGCGTTCCGTACGGCGCGCCGTCGGCGTGGTCCCAGGGATGCTGCGAGACGTACAGGGAGACCGGGTACGTCGAGAGGGCGAGCGTCGCGTTCTTGTCGCCCACCGCGAGCTTGCTGACCGCGGCGGCGGCGTTGAGGTACGACTCGAGCAGCGTGGGCGACAGCATCTGCACGTCCGCGATGTTGTCGAAGTTGGCGCTCTTCGTGTCGAGCGGCAGCCAATTGCCGGCATCGATGTCGAGGCCGAGCAGGTCGCGGATCGCGTTGTCGTACTCGGCGCGGTTGAGGCGCTGAAACGTGCGCGAGCCCGGGTTGGGCGGCGTGTTGCGATCGATCACGTCCTCGATCGTCTGCGCGACGAGCCGCAGCGAATCGCCGGATGGGCGCGGCGAGCCGGGCAGCGGCATCATCTCCGCGCGCAGCTTGCGGATCATCTTCTCCGACTTGGCGCGCTCCTTCGTGGCGGAGGCGATGTCGTAGTGCTCGAGCGACAGGTTGCCGACGAGCAGCTGCTCGTTGTGGCACTCCGTGCAGTAGTGATCGATGACCCCGTTGAGGGCCTCGATCCTGGCGCGGCTGGGTGCGGGACGCTCCGAGCGTGGCGTTCCCGTGACCGTACCGACTCCAAACGACACCGCCGCGGTCACGAGCGTGGCCGCCGCAAGAACAGCTCTCATCCGACCTGCCTCCAGTTAGCCGAGGTCGTGATTCTCTTTCGTTTGGTTACTGATCTGCAGGTCCCAGCCGTCGGGATCGTGTACGTGGAAGCTCTTGAACTTGGACGTGGCAATCGGTCCGCCGTTCCCGGTGTCTTCACGCGGCGTGAGGCCGCGCTTCACCAGCTCCGACCGTACCGTTTCCGTGTCCCAGGGCTCGATCCCCCACGAGATATGATCTATGACCGCGGTGACCGGTGGCCGCGAAGGTTGTGCCGCGGTCGCGGCCGAGGCCGCGGAATCCGGTCGAGCGGGCGGTGCCGCGGTCGGAGCTTGCCCTCCGCGGCCCTGGCGCCGGTTACGAATGATGATCCCGCCGATTCCGTTGATGTCGACGGTGGCCTGGCTGCCGGTGTCGTTCAACACCTTCCAGCCCATGAGGTCCGTGTAAAAGTCGACGCTTCGCTTGTAGTCTGCGCACTGGAAGGAGATGTGGTCGAGCCACACGGTCTTCCACGGCGCGGCGACTGGTTTCACGGTGGGCGTGGTGACGAGGCTCTGCGCCACCGCGGAAGCCACGGGCGCTCCCATCGCGACCAGCGCCAGACTCTGCACGAGCTGCCGGCGGGTCATTTTGCCGTTTTCGAAATCGCTCAACAGCCGGGCGATCACGGATTCCATGGACGGAGCGTCGAGGGTGAGCGTCGAAACGGCTGTGGCGGGCGCACGACGGCGAAGGCCAATCATATGTACGACCGAAGATTATCCAGCGTTGGGAGTGCCGCGGCAAGGGGCAGGCTGCTCTTGGCCGTCGCTCCGCCCCGCCCCGCCCGGGGGGGAGTGCCGTCATTGGGGGCGAAGACCTGTGACCTGCGCAAGGATCGAGCTGTGATCTACGTCCTGGCGGGTGACCTACGAGCCTACAGGCCAGTCACATACGAAAACCCTCATGGTCGAGGCCGTCATGCGTCGTGTTCTGTCAATCACAATCTCGGTCGCCGCGCTCAGCGCCTGCGGCGGCGGCGACAAAGGCGTCGCGCCGCACGTCACCCCGCCGGTGGCCGATTCGATCAACCCGATCCGCGGCACCGTCGGCACGATCGTTCGCGTCATGGGAACGTCGTTCGCCGATTCGGCGCACGTGTTCTTTGGAAGCCTCGCCTCGCCCAAGGTCGAACATCAGGGCGCACAGCTCTTCGTCACGGTGCCCGAGGGCCTCGTGCTCGGCAACAAGTACGACATCCGCGTCGTCAATCGAGATGGTGGAGCCGACACGCTGCTCGCCGCCTTCACGGCCGTGTCGCCGAGTGTGGCGCGAGTGAACGGCGTCACCAAGCCCACGGGCCTGATCGGCATGACCGTGCTGATCGAAGGCGACGCGTTTGGCGACGCGCGACATGGAAAGGTCTACTTCGCGGGATCCGGCGGCACGCAGATCCAGGCGGCGATCGCCGACACCGCCAACGACTGGACCAACAACTACATCGTGACCAGCGTGCCGTCGGGCACGCCGAACGCTTCCCAGATCATCGTGCAAACGGCCACCGGGACGAGCACGGCGATCTCGTTCAATCTGATCAGCGGCAGCACGTTCAGCCCGAGCGTCATCAACTGGACGCAGACCGCGGCGCTGCCCCAGCCGCTGCAGGGTCTCGGCGCGGTCTTCGTGCCGCCGTCCAACACGGCGACCAACCCGGCGAACTACGTGTTCGTCATTGGCGGCGCGACGGATCAGACGAATCTCGCGACGAGCGCGGTGTATCGCGCGCAGGCGCAGCAATCGGGCGCGCTGTCGAACTGGGCGACCGATGCAACGCAGCTTCCCGAACGCCGGGCGTATCACGCGACCGCCGCGGCCAGTGCCTATACCGCGGCCCTCGATACGACAACGACTGAAGCGTACCTCTACGTGCTCGGGGGCATCGACTCGCTGGGCGCCACGTTGAACACGGTGCTCTACTCCAAGGTCGCGCTCGACGGCTCGAACGGGCCGTGGCAGACGACGACGGCATTGCCGTCGGCGCTGCACTCGGCGAGCGCGGTGGTGTTCCGCGGCTTCGTGTACCTGATGGGCGGCGCGAACGGGTCGAACGTACCCTCGGCCGGGGCGTGGCGCGCCGCGGTCAATCCGGACGGCACGCTCGGCACGTGGCAGCCGATCACCTCGTTGCCGAGTGGCGCGTCGTTTCAGGGACTGGTGAACTTCGGACCGTACCTGTACGCCGTGGGCGGCGACGGCAAAACGACTTCGCCCACGGACGGCACGACCTCGGGCGGCGAAATGTCCTCGACGCTTCTCGCCCGCGTGAATCTCCGCACCGGCGACCTCGCCACGAGCTGGGCTCCGCTGGCGTCAATGAGCAAGGGACGCAGCAAGCACAACACCGTCGTTGGCGGCGGCTATCTGTTCACGACGTCGGGCGTGTACGCGGGCCAGGCAGGTTCGAGCGAGAACACGTACAGCCAGATCAACGCCGACGGTACGGTCGGAAGCTGGAATGGCGCGACCGGCACCAACACGATCAGCACGCTGCTCGGCTACGATCTGTATAACGAAGCGGCGATCAGCTTCGTCGACGCCAGCGGAAAGGGACACGTGCTGGTGCTCGGCGGCGCCAAGCGCGAATTGCCAGGACGCGCGTCGGCGGCAGTCGTCTACTACTGACCGTCACGCTCCATCGGTGGACCCGTGGCCGGCGCATTCATGAGAGTGCGCCGGCCACGCGTTCATTCACCACGCAATGCCGTAGTCCTCGCCGTGGTTGCTCGATCCGCCCCACATCGTGCCGTGCTTGAGGTCGAGCAGGATGGCATTGATCGGCCCCGAGCTGCGGTCGACGAAGCGCAGCGTGTAGCCCATCGATCGCAACGCGTCTCGCGTAGCTGGCGGCAGCGATGTGGCCGCCTCCATGACTCCGGGCCGCGCTTCGTGCGCACCGAAGCTCGACCGCATTTGAAAACTGTTGATGTTCGGCGCCTCGACCGCCTGCTGCGGCGTCATCCCGAACTCGACCACGTTCAGGAAGAATTGCAGCAGGTTCTGGTCTTGAGAGTCGCCGCCCTGCACGGCGAACGCCAGA
>DATJHY010000010.1:0-5443 GCA_035493635.1 Gemmatimonadaceae bacterium
TCGAATCGCGCGGCGAGCCACGCGCGCGCGTACCGCAGGTCGCGCTTCACGGTAGCGAGCGACACTCCGAGCGCCTCCGCCGTCTCGGTCAGTGTGAGCCCACCGAAGTAGTGCTGCTCGAGCACCCGGCTCACGCGGTCATCGACGGCCTCTAGCTCCTCGAGCGCGTCGTTCAAATCCGCGAGCAGCGTCGCATTCTCGTCGGTCATCCCGATGTCCTCGACCAGCTCCGCGTGCGGCAGGTCGCTCCCGCGCTTGCCCGCCTTGCGAGCACGCGCGTGATCGACGAGCAATCGTCGCATGACGCGCGACGCCATGGCCAGGAAGTGGGCGCGGTCGCGAAAGCTCGCATGTCGAAGGTCGGCGAGCTTCAGGTATGCCTCGTGGACGAGCGCCGTGGTATTGAGCGATACGTCGCTTCGCTCGTAGCGCCGGCGTTCGTGGGCCACCTGGCGCAGCCGGTCGTAAACGATCGGCACCAGCGCATCGAACGCCGCCGCTTCGCCGCCGCTCCAGCGCTCCAGCAGATCCCCGAGCTCGAGAGACGATGACTGCATGACGTCCCCACTTGCGAGCAAAGGAGTTGGGTTTCGGGAAGCCCGAGCGGCCAATATGGCGACGCATCAGCGTTCTCGAACAGGGGCAGAGCCACCTGCTCGCCCCGGACGTGAGCATTTCTAAGGGAGCACCAGCATTTCTTCTGGTGCGTGAGCCTTTTTCGCCTGGCTTTCCGCCGGGGTAAGTGACGGCCGGATCGGCCGACCCCAACCCCACCGGAGCAGACGATGGCCATCACGGACCTTTGGAGTGTCGGCGCGCTCGCCGCCGGCGTCCTGATCACGTCGTGCGCGCACTATCAGCCCGCTGCGCCGGGAGACCCGACGCCCGCGGTGACGATCACGTTCCGCAATCAGAGCCGCGATCGCGTCCAGGTCTACCTGGTCGGTGAGAAGGAGGACTGGCTGCTCGGGCGCCTCGAGTCTTTGGAAACGGCCCATCTTGCGCTACCCGCGGCATCGATAACGGCGCCGCAGTCGGTCGTGCTGGCGGTGATCCCGGATTGGTCGAGGAATCTGCAGCCGCGGCGCGACCGTCGGGCTGTTCTCTCGATCAAGGAACGCACGTACAACCTGCCCGGGGAGGAGTGGATCTTCGTCGACGGCCAGTTGCAAGGTCCGTTGCGTTCGCAATCTCACGGACGACCCTGATTGGCTCAGTTGCTTCACTAGCGATCTCACTCGATTGCGTTTCGGCGGCGGACGCTCGCGAAACGCTGTAGGCGACGAGCGTGCACACCACCGCTCGCCGGACGCCGCCTGGCAACCGATGTCCTCCGTCGCGGGATTTCACGCAGTACTAGGTGTCACGAACTCACCCGCCACGGAGCACGCACATGAAACCGACTGCATTCCACAGGGCGTGGCTCATCGTTGCCACCACCCTTATCGCCGCCTGCGCCGATTCCACCAATTCCCCGCGCTTTGCACCAGCGGCGCCATCGCTCACCACCGTGAACCTTGGCACCTGCAGCGACCTCGCTGCCTCGGGCGAGCTCACGTTCCACGCCTACGCCGCCGGCGTGCAGATCTATCGCTGGACCGGCACGGCCTGGGATTTCGTCGCTCCACGAGCGACGCTCTACGCGGACGCGCAGCGCAGCGCCATTGTCGGTAGCCACTACGCTGGCCCGAGGTGGGAGAGCGTGAGCGGGAGCACGGTGAATGGCGCGGTTGCCAAGCGCTGCACGCCGAATTCGAACGCGATCGCCTGGCTGCTGCTCGATGCCACGTCGAGCGCGGGGCCGGGCGTGCTCGATGGCGTGACACAGATTCAGCGAGTGAACACAGTGGGCGGCGTCGCACCTTCGGCGCCTGGCGCCGTCGTGGGCGATATCGCGGAAGTGCCGTACACCGCCGAGTATTTCTTCTATCGCGGGGAGTAGTTCAGCGAGCTTAAAGCGTCTGGCGCGAGAGAATCCCGGATCGACGGCAATGATCCGATGAAGGCTGGCGGCTAGAGCGAGAACTCGAGCGAGACAGTCACACGATCACCGTGGCCCTTTGCGCCGCGCACTCGCTTCGGTACTGCCAGGAGGGTGCGCTGTGTCTTGGTGTCGCGCCAGACGCTGGTTTGCCACGTGTGCCCATCGACCGTCGCACGCACTGGCGACCGACCCCAAGCGTGCGTGACCGGAGGCGCGTATTCATCCGGCACGGGCGCGAAGTGCCAGCCGCCGGGACCGGGATACTTCCAGAGTTCGGCGATGAACGTTCCGCCGTAGCGTTGGGTCATGGGGGCAGTCGTGATGGTGTTGACTCGCGTGAATCGTCGCTCGACTCGACACGCGGCGCGAATGTGAGCGGCGGCATCTCCCGCTGCCGCGGTGGCCCCACACTGGCGTCGAGCGCGTTTCGATCCCAAGCTAACGCCCGGTACAAAGCGCGACGGACGTGCGCACGGGTGACAGCGGCGCGGCCGGCCGGGGGCGACCATCCAATTCGTCGATGCACCTCACCCAACTCTTCGATCTCTCCTTCCGCGGTCGCGCCGATCGCCCGGCCCTCGAGTATACCGATTCGGCTGGCGACATCCGCACACTCACGTTCGGCGAGATCGACGCGCGAGCCAGCCGCATGGCGCACGAGCTGGCTGCACGTGGCCTGAGGCGCGGCGATCGCCTGTGCGCCCATCTCGGTAACCGCATCGAGTTTCTCGATCTCTTCTTCGCCTGTGTCCGACTCGGCGTGATCTTCGTGCCGATGAACGTGCTGTACCGCGAACGCGAGCTGCGGCATATCGTGATCGACGCCGAGCCGCAGGCGGTCGTGGTCGAACCCGGCGGCGGCGCCACGTATCCCGAGGGAACGCCGCTGTGGGACGTTCATGCTCTGAGCGCCGCCGCCGAATCACGCGAATCGCGCCGGCCGGAGGTCAGCATCGACGGCGACGATCCGGCGCTCATCATCTACACGTCCGGGACGACCGGCGCCGCCAAAGGCGCCGTACTGTCGCACAACAACCTGGCGGCGAACGGTATCACGCTCGCGGCCGTGTGGCGTATCACGGAGTCGGACCGCTATCTCGCCATGCTACCGCTGTTCCACGTGCACGGCCTGGGCAACGGGGTTCACAGTTGGCTCATCAGCGGCTGCCGCATGCGGCTCCTCGATCGCTTCGACCATCGCACGACACCGCGCGTGATGGCCGACTTCATGCCGACGCTGATCTTCGGCGTGCCGACGATCTATGTGAGATTGCTCGATCCCGCGGTCGTGAGCGACGATCAAGCGCACGTGATCGGAGCGAGCGCGCGACTCTTCGTCTCCGGCTCGGCGCCGCTGCCCGCGCACATCCACGAGGCATTCCGCAAACGATTCGGCCACACGATCCTCGAGCGCTACGGCATGAGCGAGGCGCTCATGATCATGAGCAACCCGTACGAGGGCGATCGGCGCGCCGGCTCGGTTGGACCGCCGCTTCCCGGAGTATCGGCGCGCATCGTCGGCGAGAAAGGCGACGTCCTCGGCGACGACCTCGTGGGCGAGGTCGAGATTCGCTCGCCACATCTCATTCGAGAATACTGGAGGCGCCCGGATGCCACCTCGGCCGCGTTTCACGATGGCTGGTTCCGCACCGGCGACCTCGGCATCCGTTCCGCCGATGGCTACTACACGCTCCGCGGACGCCGCGGAGACCTGATCATCAGCGGGGGTTTCAACATCTATCCCCGCGAGATCGAGGAACTCTTGCTCGAGGATGCCCGCGTGCGCGAAGCGGCGGTGGTCGGCGTTCCGGACGAGCTGCGCGGCGAAGTACCGATCGCCTACATCGTCGCCGAGGACGATCTGGACGTCGCCGAGATCGAGGCGACCTGTCGCGCGCAGCTCGCGTCGTTCAAGATTCCCCGCGCGTTCCTGCGCATCGACGCGCTGCCGCGCACGGCACTCGGCAAGGTACAGAAGCACCTGCTTCCACCGTATACGGGACAACTCCGATGACGGCACAGAGCATCGCCGTGAATGCTCGGATCACGCGCACCAGGCTCAATCGGCAGCAAATCATCGGCTTTTGGGCGGCATGGAGCGGATGGCTGCTCGATGGGATGGACTCGGTGATCTACGCCCTGGTGCTCTCGCCCGCCCTCACCGAGCTGCTGCCGCATTCCGGCATCGAGCCGACCACCGCGCACGTCGGCTTTGCCGGGTCGATCCTGTTCGCGGTTTTTCTCGCGGGCTGGGGCTTCTCGTTCCTGTGGGGGCCGATCGCCGACCGGTTCGGGCGCACGCGTGCTCTCGCCGCAACAATTCTCATGTATGCGGTGTTCACCGGCGCGGCGGCCTTTGCGCAGAATGTCTGGCAACTCGGTCTGTTCCGGTTTCTCGCCGGGATCGGTGTCGGTGGCGAGTGGGCAATGGCCGGGACCTACGTCGCCGAAGCGTGGCCGGAAGACCGCCGGAAGATGGGCGCCGGGTACTTACAGACCGGCTACTACTTTGGCTTCTTTGCCGCCGCGGCGCTCAACTACACCGTTGGCGCGCGCTTCGGATGGCGCGCGATGTTCTTCTGCGGCTTCGTGCCGGTGATCGTCGCCGCGCTCACGCTGCGCCGCGTCAGAGAACCCGAGCGTTGGAAGAAGCGCGAGGCCGAAGCCAAGCGCGCGCACCCGCTGGCCGAGATCTTCTCACCCACCTATCGCAAGCGGACGATCGTGAACGCGACGCTCCTCACCGTGGCGATCATCGGCCTGTGGGCGGGCGCGGTGTACGAGCCCGCGGCGATCACGACGCTCGCCAAAAAGGCCGGCATCGTCGGTCCAGCGGCGGCAAAGCTCGTTTCGCTCGGCACCGGCGTGCTGTCGATCGGCACGATACTCGGCTGCATCGCACTGCCGGTGTTCGCCGAGCGTTGGGGACGAAAGCTGACCCTCGCGCTGTACTTCGCGGGTATGCTCGTCACGATTCCGCTGGCGTTTGGGTGGGCGTTCTATTTGGACAACGGGCTGACTCCGTTCATCGTGATCCTGTTCTTCATGGGATTCGCCGGCGGCAACTTCACCGCGTTCAGCTTGTGGCTGCCCGAGCAGTACGACACTCGCGTGCGAGCGACGGCGTTCGCGTTCTCGACGTCGGTTGGCCGATTCGTTGGGGCGGGCGTCAACTTCGTGCTCGCGTCGCTCGTGCTTCGCATGGGGACGTTGGGCACTCCTGTGGCACTCACGGCGATCGCGTTCGCCATCGGCATCGCGATAATTCCATTCGCGATCGAGACGACCGGGCAGGCGCTGCCGGAATGAGACATCTCACATGACGATCACCTTCGAACCCATCGGGGTAGTCCGGAGCCCTTTTGACGAGACCAGTCAGATTCCCAAGGGCCCTGGCGCGCAGCACACGGAAGAAGGCGTTCTCGAGATCCGGCCGGATCTCGAGGCCGGCCTTACGGA
>DATJHY010000011.1:0-16285 GCA_035493635.1 Gemmatimonadaceae bacterium
TCGACGACACGAAACCGCCGCCGCAGCGACGATTCCAGTGCGGCCAGCTGTGTGTCACTCACACGTCGAGTGTGTCGGATGCGAGCGCCGTATCGCCGAGGAGAAGCACGCGCGCGGATTCGCCGCTTCGGATGATCGGCCGATCGGGGGGCACGACGAGCAGCGCGTTGGCCCGCGCCATCGACGTGAGGAGCCCGGAGCCCTGCGGGCCCGTGAGCTTGGCCCACGGCCCGTCACGTTCCCATTCCATGACCACGCGCAGAAAATGCGTGAGCGGGGCCTGAATGCTGACGTCGTCGCGCACGCGGACCTCGAGCGACCGCCGAAACACGCGCCTCTCACCGCGTTGTTTTCGGATCGCCGGCCTTCCGAACAGCTCGAACGTCACCATCGCCGATACCGGGTTGCCGGGAAGCCCGAGCCACGGTAGATCGCCGAGCGTCCCGAAGCCGAGCGGCGCCCCTGGACGCATCGCCACACGCCAGAGGTGAAGCTCGGCGCCCAGCGAGCGCAGGACGTCTTTCGTGAAGTCGAATGCGCCGACGGACACGCCGCCCGACGTGATCAGCAGGTCGCAGCCGCGCGCCGCCGCGAGCCGCTCGGTGTACGCGGCCGGATCGTCAGCCACGATGCCGAGATCGAGCACGTCGCCGCCCGCCGCGCGAATCGAATTCACGAGCGTATAGCTGTTGGACGACACGATCCGATCGCCGCGCCGGACCGCGTCGAACTGGTCGACGTCGACCAACTCGTCTCCGGACGAGAGCACCGCGACCTTGGGCTTTCGATACACGTCGAGGCTGGCGCGGCCCACCGAGGCGAGCACGCCGATCTGCGCCGGCGTGAGTACGGCTCCGCGCTCGAGCACAAGCCCGCCGATCTGGAGATCCTCTCCGCGCGGGCGAACGTTGCGTCCCAGGTCGCGCGCGTCGCGAATCGCGACTCGATGCTCGCCCGCGTCGGTGTCCTCGACGCGAATGACCGTGTCGGCGCCCTCCGGAATCGGCGCGCCGGTCATGATGCGCGTCGCTGTCCCGGGCGCGAGCGCCCGCGACGGCCGCTGACCGGCGCGCACCGTCTCGACGACCGGAAGTGTCACGGGTGAATCGCCGGTCGCATTTCGGACATCGTCGGACCGCACCGCATACCCGTCCATCGACGAGTTGTCCCAGGGCGGATGCTCGATGGGCGAGTACACATCTTCCGCGAGCACGCGACCGAGGGCATCGCGCAGAGCGATGGATTCGGTGCCGAGCGGTTTGATGGCGGCGAGAATGCGAGCGCTCGCCTCGTGAACCGTGAACGCCACTCAGCGAAGCCGCATCGCCGCAAGCCGGGCGGCGATGGCGTCCTGTACGCGCTCGACCTCGCGGTTGGGGACGGTGAAGTTGTTGCAGAGGAAGCTGAAGATGAGCATGTGACGATCGGCCGTGGTCACGTAGCCGGAGAGCGATCGAGCCTGGGCAACAGTACCAGTCTTGGCGTGCACGTTGTTCTCGGCCGGCGTGCTTTTCATGCGACTGCGGATCGTACCGTCGACGCCCGCGATCGGCAGCGCGTCGTAGTACACGGCAAACGTCGGCGCGCGGCGCATGGCGTCGAGGATTCGCACGGCGGTGCGCGGCGAGATGTAATCGTATCGCGCGAGGCCGCTGCCATCACGGACGATCGCTTCGGCCGGCACCGGGACGCCCCATGCCCCGATCTGGCGTTCGACGATCGCACGGGCGCTGTCGCCGCGACCGGCGCCGATCTTCTCCAGCGCCACGGTTCGGAACAGCATCTCGGCGATCTGGTTCTGCGACGGTTTCATGAGCGCCTTGAGGATCTCGCTCAGCGGGGGCGAGGAGAGCGTGGCGAGCGTGTCGAGCTGGGAAGCACTCGTGTCGGTCGGCGAGTCGTCGACGGTGATGGCTTTGTCGCGCAAGACTTCGCGAACGGCAGCGATGTATGCGGCGCCGGGATCGTGATGCGTCACCTCGATCGTCGTGGTGTCGCGCGCCGCGATTTCTCCTTCGAGAATCACGTCCCACGTCGTGCTGTCCTTGCGCGCGCGAAGCGTGCGGCGGCGGGCTCTTGCCGTATCGCCTGGTGTCGGCGCGATCGTCGTCGCGGTCACGTGAACGCGCGGGAAGCTACGCGCGGGGCTAACCTCGACGCGCACTGAATCGCCGGGATTGTCGCCGCCGCGAACGTGCAGTTCGCTGTAACCCTCGTTGAACAGGAGCTCGTCGACCGGCGCCGAGTACGAATCCTCGAGATCGTCGTACGTCCACCCGAACCCGAATACCTCGCCGGGAAACGCATTCCCGCTCGACACGACGCGGCCGCGAATGTGCCGAATGCCTTTCGCGGCGAGCGAGTCGGCTATTGCTCGCAACGGCAGCATGGCGTCGTGCAGCATGTGGTCGCTCACCGACGGATCGCCGCGCCCAATCACCAGCAGGTCGCCGTCGAGCGTGCCCTCGGCGACAGGGCCGCGGGCGACGAAGGAGGTGCGATAGCGATAGTCCGGCCCGAGCTGGGTGAGCGCCGTCGCGCTGGTCAGAATCTTCATGTTCGACGCAGGCATGAACAGCTTGCCGGCGTTTCTCGCGTAGAGCGTGTCCCCGCGCTCGGGATCGACGATGAGAATCCCCCAATGCGCATTCGAGAACTGCGGCGCGTCCGTCATCGAGTCGATGAACGCGCGCAACGATGCATCGGCGCCGGTGCTGATCCTCGCCGGACCGGGAATGCCCGGCGCCGCACGGCACGCCGCGAGCGCCAGCACGGCCGCGCAGAGCATCGAGGCGCGATTGTGGAACATGCAATCTCCCGTGAGCGGAACCGAGTGTAGGATACTCGCCGGGGCGGCGTCGCGGCGAGCCCGCCTCACTCCGCGCGTGCCATGCGCTCGGCGACCTCGAGGTCGGCGGGCGTGTTCACGTTGAAGAAGAGGCGACGAGGGTCGCCGAGCACCGAGATTTCGCTCGTGCCGACGCGGACCGCATCGCGAAGTTGCGAAACCAGAGACGAAAGTCGGAGATCGCGTCGCTCGAGTGCCGAATCGATCGCCGAGACACAGGCAGGAGTGTAGAGGGCGCACATCGGCTCGGGGCCGCTGGGCCCCTCGGGAATCACGGCGGTCGCGCCAGGCTCCGCGCGCGAGATCAGCAGCGAAAACAACTCGGACGGCACAAACGGCATGTCCCAGGCGACGACGATCACCGGGTGGCCAGCGCCAGCGACGGCGGTCCGAAGTCCGACGAGGCTTCCGCGTTCGGGTCCTCGATCGCGAAGCACGCGGATCCCGGGCAGCCAGGAATCGGCATCGGGCGCATTGGCGACGAGGGCGACGCGGTGCACGGCAGATTCGAGCGCGGCGTGCACGCGGTCGATGATTCGCACGCCGCCCACGGCACACAGACCTTTCGGTTTGCCGGCAAAGCGAGTGTTCTGGCCGCCGGCTACGATGGCGCCGCTGACGCGATCGCGATCGATGGCGGGGGCCGGATGGCTCACTGTTCGCTCAGTCGGCGCGATAGCTGGCGCTCATCGTGTCATCCTCGGCTACCGTGACTTCGACGACGCGCACCGTACCGCCGATTCCCGCCTGGACGCGATCGAAGATGAACTTCGCGAGCTCTTCACTCGTCGGAATGCGCTTGCCTTCCGCGAACTCGGCGACTTCCAGATTGATGTTCCGGTGGTCGAAACGGTCCCGCACTTCGGCGTTCAGCACGCGATCCAGCCGCGCCAGGTCGATCACCATTCCAGTGAGCGGATCGACGTCGCCGCTCACCGTCACCGTGCACACGTAGGTGTGCCCGTGAAAGTGCTCACGCGCGCAGAGTCCGAACACTTCGGCGTTTCGCTCCGCCGACCACTCCGGGCGCCGATAGCGATGTGCCGCTGCAAAGGTGATTCGGCGGGTGAGGAAGGAAGGCACTAGAGGGCTGGAAGGCTGGAGTGCTGGAGGGCTCGACGAAACCTATCGCCCAATCCGCCCAATCCGCGAAAAACGCGTTGTGCCGCGTCCCTCTTCGAGCCCTCCAACCCTCAAACCCTCCAACCCTCCAACTCAATGATCCTCGCCGAACTCCCCGCGCCCGGTGAAGCCTTCCTGGGTCGGACTCTCCGGCGGTACCCAGGGCGTACCGTCCTGGATCGCGCGGCCGACATCCGTGGTCCCGAACAATTCCGCGTCGAGATCCTCTTCGGTCGTCTCCGCTTCCGGGCTGAGCGGAAGGGGTCGATCGCCAAGCTGGAGGCCCGATTCCTTGTCCTCCTCGACGAGATGCTCGTCAATCGCCTCGGGACTGAGCGCGCGTCGTGCGGGATCTACGAAAATCTCGTTCCTGCATCGTTGCGCGCCGAGCAGGTCGGTCACGACGTGCTCTGCGATCAGACGCTCGCCGTCCGTACCCACGCGGCCGCCCAGCACAACCAGACCATTCTCGGCCCGCACCGTGATGTCGTCGATGTCGAGACCGTTGTGCGCGGCGAGATGCTCGCGCACGAGCGAGCGAAGCTCGTCGTCGCTCAGATCGTCGAGGTCGTGTACGTCTTCGTAATCGCGCGCCATGGTTGCGCCCTCACCCGTTGCAGTGTGCCCCCGGCGAGAGCGGCGCGGACGCGCCGACTAGAACAGGTACGATAAACCGAGGGTGAACGCCGGATTGTTGAGCCAGAAAGACTTCGACTGCGTCGACGCGACCACCGAGCTGCCGCCGGTCGGCACCGCGTAGTAGGTCTGCGGATATCCGAGCGTGTACATGCGGTTCTTGACGTCGGCTCTGATCTGCCAACTCCCGCCTGGCACGATTCGGATTCCGCCGCCCCAGTTGAATGCAAAGCGGGTGCCGAATTTGAAGCCTCCCGTATCGGCCTTGGCGCGGAAGTCCGAGATCAAACCGACTCCGGTGGTCACTTCGGGGACGATCCGGTGCCAGCTCTTCCCGCCCGTGAGACTCAACCCGAGCCCCACGTCTCCGGTGTACAGCGGCCGACTCACCGTGCCCAGCTCACGCGCCGCGCCGGTCTTGAACGGGTTGATCACTCGGCGATCCGACGAGATGCGCGAGATCTCGCCGATCAGATGCGCGGGCCCGCCGGCGCGCCACTCGTAATGCAAACCGGTGATGGCCCCGCTCTGAGGTCCCACGTTCGCCGCGTCCCGGTGTCCGTGATACCAGCCTCCGACCACGGTCAGCTCCTGGCTGTGGTCGAGATCGACGTACGGACTCCGCGACGGCGGATATCCGACCTGGGCGCGCAGCGGCGCGGCGAAGACAGCAACGGTTCCGATCAGCGCGATCACGTTCTTCACGCGCGCTCTCCTGTGATTCTCAGGTCTACCCCGGTCATCTCGCGTGGCTGCTCGAGGCCGAGCAACTTCAGCAGGGTCGGTCCGACGTCGCACAGCGCGCCGCCGGAACGCAATGGCTTGTCGCCGTCGGGATCGACGACGATGAATGGAACGGGGCTCGTGGTGTGCGCCGTGTGAGGCCCGCCCGTTTCCGGATCGATCATCATCTCGCAGTTCCCGTGATCGGCGGTGACGAGCAGCCGCGCCCCACTCTTTTCGGCGGATTTCATCACCCGCGTCAGGCAGGCGTCTACCGTCTCCACCGCGGCGAGCGTCGCCGGCATGGACCCCGTGTGGCCGACCATGTCGCCGTTCGCATAGTTGCAGAGGATGAACTCGTGCTCGCGTCGCTCGATCGCGTCGCACAGCACGTCCGTCACCCCCGCCGCGCTCATCTCCGGCGCCAGATCGTACGTGGCGACCTTCTGACTTGGCACGAGCAGCCGGTCCTCACCGGGAAATGGCGTCTCGACGCCGCCATTGAAGAAGTACGTCACGTGCGCGTACTTCTCGGTCTCGGCGGTGCGGAACATATGCATGCCCGCATTGGACACCACTTCGCCGACGATGTTCGCCATCGACTGTGGCGGAAACGCGACGGGCAGATCGAACGTTCGGTCGTACGAGGTCATCGTCCCGACGAACAGCTCGGGCCGCGATCGGACCTCGAAGCCGTCGAACCCGGGCTGCGTGAGCGCGCGCACGATCTGACGCATGCGATCAGCTCGGAAATTGAAGCAGATTAGCGAATCGCCGTCGTGCATCGGCGCTACCGCTCGACCGTCACGCTCGATGACCGTGGGCGTAATGAACTCGTCGGTCTCGTTGCGCTCGTACGCCGCACGAATCACGTCCAACGGATCGGCGCCTGCCGGTCCGACCCCCAGAACCGCGGCGCGGTACCATTTTTCGATACGGTCCCAACGTTTGTCTCGATCCATTCCGAAATAGCGCCCGCCGAGGCTCGCGACCTCGGCACGGCCGTGCGCCTTGTCGAGCAGCTCACGCATGTAGCCGAGGGCCGATCGGGGCATCGTGTCGCGGCCGTCGAGCAGCGCGTGGATCGCGATTCGAGGTACGTCGCGTTTGGCGCACAGATCGATCAGCGCGTACAGGTGGGCGTCGATCGCGTGGACTCCGCCCTTACCGATGAGGCCCATCAAGTGGACCGTACCGCCGCTCGCTGTGGCGCGATCGCACGCCTCCACGAAGACCGGATTTCGGAAAAAGGAGCCGTCGGCAATCGACTCGCCGATGCGCACCAGGTCCTGCACGACCACCCTGCCGGCGCCGAGGTTCAAGTGCCCAACCTCGCTGTTCCCCATTTGCCCCTGTGGAAGGCCGACGGCCCGGCCCGACGCCTCGAGCAGCGTATGCGGATATCGCTTCACGAGCGCATCCCACGTCGGTGTGTTTGCCAAGGCGATTGCATTGCCCTCGCGTTCGGCTCGATAGCCCCAGCCATCGAGCACAACCAGAACCACGTTACTCTTTGGCACGTTCAGCGGTCGAAGGAACGGTTTAGGGTTTCGGGGCAAGCGGCCAGAAATCTACATGGACCGGCCACGCCGGGGCGGGACGTTCCGACCTCGGCCAAGGTCCTGCGGACTCGTCCGTGACGACGACGTCCAGGGTTTCCGAATTGCCGCGAGCGCCTTATCATGGAGGCCCCCGGCGTGGCTCGCCCGCGCTTCAACCGCCTTCAACGGTCGCATGCAGCAATCGAGTCCGCGCCAGAGAACGGGTAAATCGTTGGGCACGAGGTGGCAGAGAGAGCGAGGCATGTGGAGCGCTCTGCTCGTCAGCTGCGCGGCCTCGATTGGCGTGGTGCAGTTCAGCCGGCCGGCGAGGTCCGCCCCCACGATGCCGTTCGCCGCGCTCGCTCGGGGTAACGCGCATCTGTCTGCCGGCGCCACGCTCAATGCCTTCGGTGCCAGCCGCGAAGTCCGGCTTCGGTTCGCCCTCCCAAACAGCCGGATGGAATTCCCGGTCGGCGTGAGCGGCGATCTTTCATCGCTGAGCTACGCGTGGGTATCGGCACGTGACTCGGGCGCGACCGAACCGCCGCGGCTGCTCACGGGGCCGGGCTTTGTCGCACCGGCGCATCCCGGCTTCTACAAGCTCGTGCTCGTCCGCGGAGCGGAGCGGCACGTGATCGCCGAACCGATGGTGGCTGTGATGGTGCCGTTTACCCAAAAAATCGGCTCGACGCTGAACGGCTATCGAATCGGCACCTATCTGGCGGAGCGATTCGCCGAACACGATCACCCGGATGGATTCGTCGAAGTAGGCCCGGAGGATGTCGATCTCAAGGTCAGCACGCATCTGCGGCTGGGCGACTTCGTCACGCACGACCAGCAGGAAGAGGTCTGGCCAAAGTACATCGCCCTCAATCCGCGCCTGCTCGATAAGCTCGAGCTCGTGCTCGCCAAGGTGGGTGCGCACGCGCGCGTTGCCCGCGCATCGTACCTCGGCCAGGACGTGGCACTTGACGTGCACAGCGGTTACCGGACTCCCGCGCACAACAGGGGCGTCTGGCGCGCCGCAAGCGACAGCCGGCACCAGTATGGCGACGCGGCAGACGTCGCGATCGATGCGGACGGAGACGGCCGGGTGACCCTTCGAGACGAGTCGATGGTGGCCCGTGCGGTCGATCAGGTGGAGGACGAGCATCCGGACCTCGTGGGCGGGCTTGGCCTGTACACCAGCGGTGAATACCGTACGCCGTACGTCCATATCGACACTCGCGGCACGCGCTCGCGGTGGAAGGGCTGACGAGGCAACGGAGAGCACGATGAACGAGCACCTGCGCGACCGAATTCTCAGGAAGCTGGAGACTCTGTCGGACGAGCGCGGGTACCAGGTGCTCGACTACGTGGAGTTCCTCGAGTCGCGCTACGCCGAGCGGCAGTCGCCGAACGCGAACGCGTTTACCCGATTCACCGAGGCGATCGAGGACAAGTTGCGCGCCGGCAAGGTCTCGGCGAGCGCCATCGCCGAAACGGTCGGGTTCATGAATCGCGCGGCCAACGTCCTGAACAGCGCGCTCGAGACCGGTAAGAGCATGGCGACCGAGTTGGTGAACACCACGCGGCCGAGTGCGGCCTCCGGGACGCCCGAGCCGCCTCCGTCCACGTCGACGTCGGCCTCGTCACCCGCTCACGAGATCAAGGATCCCGGTGGATCCGGAGAGAAGCTCTGATGGCAACACGCCAGCGGTCGAGTCGAGCGCGCCGACACGTAGAGGAGGAGGAGGACGAAGGTCTGGACGTTCGTGGACCACGACGCGGCGCCAAGCGTACCGTCATGTACTACATCCGCCAGCTCCCTCAGTACCTTCGGCTGCTCGGCGGCCTCCTCACCGACCGACGCGTGGCAGGTATCGACAAGCTGTTCGTGTTGGGCGCGATCGTCTACATCGTGACGCCCATCGATCTCATCCCGGATTTCATCCCGTTCTTCGGAGAGATCGACGACGTGTATCTGCTCGTCATCGCGCTGCAACGACTCGTCGAAAACGCCGGGCGGCTCGTCTTGCTCGACCACTGGACCGGGAACCCGCGAGATCTGGCCGACCTCAATCTCCGCGGCGCGCTGATGGCGGCGGCATTCTTCCTTCCCAAACGAATTCGCCGACGGCTGCGAGTGATAGGTCACGCGTAGCGCCTCCCCGCTGGACTTGGATTTGGAGCGCGCCTACCTTTCACCATGGCAACCAGAACTCGACCTCAAGCACGGCCCGCCGCCTCGGATCAACTGGGGAGCGGGCCTTCGCGTATTGAGCAGCCGGCGATCGGCGCACGCGCCCGCGTTCGCGACGATTTCGCGCTGACCTTCGACGACGTCCTGCTCGTTCCCCGGCACTCTCTGACCCATCCCAAGGACGTGTCGGTGGTGTCGCGATTCACCCGCGGGATCGAGCTCAAGATCCCCCTCGTGTCGGCGGCGATGGACACGGTCACCGAGTCCGACATGGCGATTGCGATGGCGCGGGCCGGTGGCATCGGCGTCCTGCACAAGAACATGTCGATCGACCGGCAGGCGGCCGAGGTCGACCGGGTAAAACGGTCCGAGAGCGGCATGATCCTCAAACCGATCACCCTCCGGCCCAACGACACGGTTCGCGAAGCCACGGCGCTCATGCAACGCTTCCGGATCTCCGGCGTGCCGATCGTGGATGAGGATGAGCGGCTCGTCGGCATCATCACCAACCGGGACCTTCAGTTCGAGCGGAATCTCGACCGCCCGCTCCGAGAGGCCATGACCAGCGAGGGTCTCGTCACGGCGCGCGAAGGGACCACGCTCGACGAAGCCGAGCAGATCCTCGGCAGGAATCGTATCGAGAAGCTGCCCGTGGTCGACGATGCGGGTGTGCTCAAGGGTCTGATCACGATCAAGGACATCCACAAGCGCCGGCAGTATCCGGACGCGAACAAGGACCGCTTCGGGCGGCTCCGTGTGGCGGCGGCGATCGGCGCGGCGGGCGACTACGTCCCGCGCGCCAGAGCGCTCATCGAAGCGGGCGTCGATGCGCTCATCATCGACACCGCGCACGGCCATAGCGAAGGCGTTCTCCGCGCGACTGACCACGTGCGCCAGACCTTTCCCGATGTGCAACTCGTTGCCGGGAACATCGGGACCCGCGAGGCGGCGGAAGCCCTCGTGGAGTTGGGCGTCGACGCGGTGAAGGTTGGAGTTGGCCCTGGCTCGATCTGCACGACCCGTGTCGTGACCGGCGTCGGCGTTCCGCAGCTCACCGCCGTCTTCGATGCCGTGGAAGGAGCCGGCGACGTGCCGGTCATCGCCGATGGCGGCATCAAGTACTCGGGCGACGCCGTGAAGGCGCTCGCCGCTGGCGCCTCCAGTGTGATGATGGGGTCGATGCTCGCCGGTACCGAGGAGAGCCCGGGCGAAACCTTCCTGCTCGAGGGACGCCGCTTCAAGATGGTCCGCGGGATGGGCAGCATGTCGGCGATGCAGGACGGCAGTGCGGATCGCTACTTCCAGGAGGGTGAGCTGTCGCCCAAGAAGCTCGTTCCCGAGGGCATCGAGGGCAGGGTACCGTATCGCGGCCCGGTGGCGGACGTGCTCTATCAAATGGTCGGCGGACTTCGCAGCGGTATGGGTTACGTCGGCTGCTCCACGATCGACGCGCTGCGTACCGAAACGGAGTTCGTGCGCATCACTTCGGCCGGCCTGCGCGAGTCGCATCCGCACGACGTGCAGATCACGCGAGAGGCGCCGAACTATTCGGTGTGAGCTGGAGGGCTCCAGCCCTCCACGTCAGAGCCTTGTCAAGAACAGGTCCGATTCCTTGACATTGGGTACGGCTCGGTCCAAGTTCTGGCGCAGCAACTGTATACAGTTTTCTACGGCGTCGTCCCCCACCTCCTACTGGCGACGCCTGTTGTGCGATGGTTTCTCGCCGGAGGGCGGCGCGGTCTCGTGCCGCCTCTTTTACGTCCGACCCAGGAGACTCCTGCAATGGGTTTGTGGTCCAAGAAGAGCATCTCTCTGCTCCAAGCGGAGGCGGCTGCCGAGGGGCAGGAAGTCACCCTCAGACGAGCGCTCGGAGCGCTCAACCTCACAATGCTCGGCATCGGTGCAATCATCGGTGCCGGCATTTTCGTTTTGACGGGGACGGCAGCCGCCCAGTATGCGGGTCCGGCGATTGTGCTGTCGTTCGTGCTGGCGGGACTCGGCTGCCTCTTCGCCGGTCTTTGCTACGCCGAGTTCTCGGCGATGATTCCGATCGCGGGCAGCGCGTACACGTACGGGTACGCGACGCTCGGCGAACTCGTCGCCTGGATCATCGGATGGGACTTGATCCTCGAATATCTGTTCGGCGCCGCCACAGTCGCGGTGGGCTGGTCCGGCTACTTCGTGGCGTTCATCAAGGAGCTCGGGGTCAACCTTCCCGCGGCGTGGACGCAGGCGCCGCTCAACGTGGAAGGCACGCATACACTCGTTCGTAACCTTTTGTGCGTGAATCCGGCGACCGGTGAGGCCGTGGCCGCGACCAACGGAGCCTGCGCCGCCGGTCTGACACTCACGCCCGGCGTCATCAATCTTCCGGCGATTCTCCTCGTCGGCCTGATGTCGACGCTGCTGGTGATCGGTATCAAGGAGTCGGCCAGCTTCAACAACGTGATCGTGTTCATCAAGGTCGCCATCGTCATCGCGGTGATCGGCTTCGGCTTCGTCTACGTGAACACGGCCAACTGGCATCCGTTCATTCCCCAGAACACCGGTGAGTTCGGGCATTATGGCTGGAGCGGCATCGCTCGCGGCGCCGCAGTCGTGTTCTTTGCCTACATCGGATTCGACGCCGTCTCCACGGCGGCACAGGAAGCTCGAAATCCGCAAAAGGACATGCCGATCGGCATTCTCGCATCGCTCGCCGTTTGTACCGTGCTGTACATCCTGATGGCACTCGTGATGACTGGACTCGCCCACTACAGCGATCTCAATGTCCCACATCCGGTGTTCGTCGCGATCGACAAGGCGGGCCCGGCGCTCCACTGGCTGACCTACTTCATCAACATCGGCGCCATCCTGGGTCTCGCCTCGGTAGTGCTCGTGATGCTCATGGGCCAGCCCCGGATCTTCTACTCGATGAGCCGCGATGGCCTGCTGCCCGCGGTGTTCGGCAAGGTCCATCGGAAGTTCCAGACGCCGTACGTCACCACAATCGTCACCGGCGTCGTGGCTGCCGCCGTCGCGGGATTCTTCCCGATCGCCCTTCTCGGCGAACTCGTGTCCATCGGAACGCTCCTCGCCTTCGTGATCGTATGCTTCGGCGTGATGATTCTCCGCTATTCACGGCCGAATATCCCACGCCCGTTCCGCACGCCACTCGTGCCGATCGTGCCGATTCTTGGCATCCTGATCTGCGGCTACATGATGTACACCCTTCCGCCGGATACATGGATTCGTCTCATCGTGTGGATGGCGATCGGATTGATCATCTACTTTGGCTACAGCATGGGGCACTCGCGCGTGGCGCGGCAGCCGGCCGAGGCCGCGGGCGACTGACCAGGCGGGTGGTTAGCTTTGAAACGGCGTCCGGAATCTCCGGGCGCCGTTTTTTCATCGCTTTGCCCCGTGCTCGACCAATTACCAGTGACAACGAACCAGTCGCCACTGCTGCAGAACCAGGATTACCTCGGCATTTCCGACTCGCGCCGCGCCGCTATCGAGCGCATCGCCGCGGAGGTCGTACCGGGCCGCCGTGTCGCGCTGTCCACGCACATGAACGCGGACGGCGACGGCTGCGGCTCGGAAGCGGCGCTCGCGCGCCTGCTCGTGCAGCGCGGTCTGGACGTCCGCATCGTGAATCCCACGCCCTGGCCGGATCTGTTCGGCTTCTTGCTCGGCGATGACGTCAAGGACGAAACGTCGAAGGGTGCCGCGGCGCTTCAGGGTATCGATGCCTTGATCGTCCTCGACATCAGTGACGTCCGTCGACTCGGTTCTCTTGCCGAGTCCGTTCGGCGGCTACAGGTGCCGAAGATGGTGATCGATCACCATATCGCATCGGAAGATCCGGCGGGCGATATCCTGTTCACCGACGTGTCGGCATGCGCTACGGGCGAGCTCGTCTACGATTTCGCGTCGGCGCTCGGGTGGGAGCTCACGCCGGCCATCGCGCAGGCGCTGTACGCGGCGATTCTCACTGACACCGGGAGCTTCCGCTTCAGCAATACCTCGCCTCGCTGTCACGCCATCGCCGCGGAGCTTCTGGCGACGGGCGTGGATCCGGAAGACATGTACGTGAGGATCTATGCGTCAGCGCCGGCGGGCCGTGTCAGACTCCTCGCCGACGTGCTGTCGACCCTTGGCGTCGACGACAAGCGCGGACTGTCGTGGCTGTCGATGACGAATGGCGCGCTCGAGAAGTACGCGGTGCGTCAGGAAGATCTCGATGGCATCGTCGAGCATGCGCGCTCGATCGCCGGAACGAGAATGGCGCTCTTCTTTCGAGATCTCGGGTATGGCAAAGTGAAGGTGTCGTTTCGGAGCACCGGCGAGGTGGACGTGAACGCATTCGCGCGACAGTTCGGTGGTGGTGGGCACGCCAAGGCATCGGGCGCGCTCATCACGGGCTCCCTCGAGGAAGTGCGCGAGCGCGTCATCGCCGCGGCACAGACGTTCCTCGAGGCCGGGGCCGCGTCGCACACGACTCGATGACGAGCATGCCTCCGACCTTGCAGTCACGCATCGCCGACGCGCTGTCGCGGATTCGGCATCCGCGCACGGGCACTGACCTCCTGTCCGCCGACGCCGTGCGCGACATCGCGACGACCACGAGCGGGAAGGTCCGACTCACGCTGCTCCTTGCGGCCGGCGATGACCCGGTGATCGCGCGCACCGTTCGGCAGGCCCTGGAGACGGTCGATGGAGTCACCGAGGTGACGGTCGACGTGGGAGACGCCGCGGCGTTCGCGCCGAACAAAAAGCCGGCGGGCCGCGCGCTTCCAGTGATGGAGCCGCAACGACCGGCGCAGCAGCGCGTGCCCGCGCCGACTCCCGTCGCGTATCCAAACCTCGGGCGCATCATCGCCGTGTCGAGCGGCAAAGGCGGAGTCGGCAAATCGACGGTGGCCGTGAACATCGCGGTCGCGCTCGCAAAGCAGGGTGCGCGTGTTGGGCTCATGGACGCGGACATCTATGGGCCAAATATCCCGCTGATGATGGGGGTGAATGAGCCTCCAATGGTGATCAACGAGCGCATCGTGCCGCTCGAGGCGCACGGCGTGAAGGTGATCAGCCTGGGCGTGTTGATCGATCGGGACCAGCCGGCGATCTGGCGCGGGCCGATCATCATGAAGATCATCACGCAGTTTCTGCGCGACGTGGCGTGGGGCACGCTCGACTACTTCATCGTCGACCTGCCCCCGGGCACCGGCGACGCGCAGTTGACGCTCGTCCAGGCGACGCAGATCAGCGGAGCGATCATCGTCACGACGCCGCAGGAAGTGTCCGTCGGCGACGCGCTGCGCGGCGTCAAGATGTTCGAGCGCGTCAGTGTGCCCGTGCTCGGGATCGTCGAGAACATGAGCTGGTTCGAATGCCCGCATTGCGGCAAGCCGTCGCCGATCTTCGGCAGTGGCGGTGGCGAACGCCTCGCAACGGAGCTGGGGCTCCCCTTACTCGGCCAGATACCGCTCTATCCGCGCGTGATGGAAGGCGGTGACCGCGGTGCGCCGATCGTCCAGGCGGAGCCCGAATCGTCGGCCGCGCGCGCTCTCACACAGATCACGGCGCGTGTGACCGAGCGCGTGGGAGCTTTGACGAACGGCTAGCGGCTCGTGATCGAGCCGGCACAAACCGCATCGCTCCCCGTCGAGCCGCACGAGGGCATCGCGCCGGTCGCGGTCACCGGACGCGGCGATGCGGCGCACCTCGTTGGCGGTTCGTTGCGCGCGACCATTCTGCGTGTCGCGCTCCCGGCGGTCGCGTCATCCCTCCTGATGACGCTGTTCTCGTCCGTCGACGCCTTCTGGGTCGGGACGAAGATCGGCGCCGCCGGCCTCGCCGCGGTGTCGACGTCGCTGTTCTGGATCTGGATGATCGTGTCGCTTGCCGAGATGGTCGGCGTGGGTCTCACTGCGGTCGCGGCGCGGCGGCACGGGGAGCTTCGCGCGGGCGAGGCGGCCAAGCTCGCCGGCGATGCGCTCGCATTCTCGATTGGGCTCGGCATCATCGTGGCGCTCGTGGGCACGAGTCAGCTCGCATCGCTCTTTCGCGTGATGGAGACGCCTCCCGAGGTCACCGCGCTCGGGACGAGGTACCTGCGCACGTATCTGCTCGGTACGCCGCTCATCTACGGCTTCTTCGCCGTCGACGCGGCGTTCCGCGCGTCGGGCGACACGAGGACGCCGTTCCTGCTGTTGTTGTCGTCGGTGCTCGTGACGCTGGTGCTCGACCCGGTGTTGATCCTCGGCGTCGGCCCGTTCCCACGACTTGGCATCGCCGGTGCCGCGATCGCGACGATCGGAACACGCGGCGTCGTCTGCGTCGTCGGCGCGGTGATCGCCGCGCGCCGATCGCTGCTGCGCATTGGTCGTATTCGCCTGGAGTCGATTCGCGCGGTGTGTCGCGTGGGACTGCCGACCGCCGTGACCGGAATGACCTTCAGCCTGATCTACGTCGTGCTCACGCGAACGACCACGCGATTCGGCACGCCGGCGCTCGCGGCGCTCGGCATCGGTCACCGGGTCGAGAGTTGGTTGTTCATGATCGGCGTCGGCTTTGGCGCCGCAACCGCAGCGATGGTCGGCCAGAACCTCGGCGCGGGGCGACCGGACCGCGCGGCGCGCGCCGGCTGGATCGCGACCGGCTTCTGCACTGTGCTCGGAGTCGTCGCCTTCGCATTGGAGCTCGGCATTCCGCGACAATTCGCGTCGCTCTTCACCGACGATCCCGCCGTGATCGCCGAAGCGATCAAGTACCTCCGCATCGCGTCGATCTCGCAGCTCGCGGTCTGCGCGGAGGTCGTGCTCGAGGGCGCGCTTGGTGGAGCGGGGGAGACCGTGCCGCCAATGATCACGTCAACGGCACTCACGGCCTCACGCATTCCACTCGCCGGATGGGCGGCGGATCGATGGGGCAGTGCGGGGATCTGGTGGGTGATCTCGCTGACGGCGATCGGGCGAGGTATCGCGATGGCCGCATTGTGGCGAAAGGGAGGCTGGAAGCGGCGATCGATCTGATGGTCTTCTCGCCGGCCGGCGTCCGGAGTCCGGCCGGCTGGCTTTCACCGCGAGGACACGAGCGTCGTCTCTAGCTCGACCACGCTCTTGGGCGAAGCGCTGATGCCAAGGCATTCGAGCATCCCTTCGTCCGCTGCCGGCAAGCCCGTGCCCAAAGCCGCTTGGATACTCGCCCGCCTCAACGGGCTGCGCGAATCGCGACTTACCTAAGTATGGTTTT
>DATJHY010000012.1:0-22549 GCA_035493635.1 Gemmatimonadaceae bacterium
CTGCACATGGCCGACGTCGGCATCTCGGTCGCGGGAGCGGTGGACGTGGCCAAGGATGCCGCCGACATCATCCTGCTCGATCGCGGGCTCGAGGTGTTGCACACGGGCATCGTCGAGGGACGCAAGGCGTTCGGCAACGTGATGAAGTATCTCCTCATGGGCACCAGCTCGAATTTCGGCAACATGTTCAGCATGGCCGCGGCGTCGGTCTTCGTGCCGTTCCTGCCAATGCTGCCGACGCAGATTCTGCTCAACAACTTTCTATACGATTTCGCGCAAGTCGCCATTCCGAGCGACCGGGTCGACGACGTCTACATCCGCAAGCCGCACCACTGGGACATGCGCGTGCTGCGACAATTCATGATCCGCATCGGGCTGGTGAGCTCCGCGTTCGACATCATGACCTTCGCGGTGCTGTTGTTCGCGTTTCGCGCGACGCCTGAGCAGTTCCGAACGGGATGGTTCATCGAATCGCTGGCAACGCAGACGCTCGTTCTGCTGATCATCCGCACGACTGGGAACCCCTTCCGCAATCGGCCGAGCCGCCTGCTGGCAGCGACCGTCGCCGCCACGACACTGATGGGCGTGGCCCTGCCGTTCACGCCATTCCGCCGCCCGCTCGGCTTTGTGGTTCCGTCGCCGGTGTTCCTGCTCTTCGTCGCCGCCGCGACGATCGCGTACCTCGCCGCGGTGGAGATCGCGAAGCGGCGGTTGGTGCCGCGACTGCTCGCATAGTCGGCCGTTAGCGGTCAGCCAGGCGGTTAGCCCTCAGCCGGAGCCGTTAGCTGCCAGCCGAGTCGTCAGCCATCAGCCGTGAGCTCGAGCCGTCAGCTGTCAGCCGTGAGCCAAGCCGAACGCCGTCAGCCACAAGCCGAGCCGGAAGTTCAACGAGCCGCGCCTACGGTCGACTCAGTCTTGATCGTCACGTGCACTTCCGCCCCGTTCACCAGCGTATTGTGCGCCGGACAGCTCCGCGCCACCCGCTCGAGCATTGCGGCGTACTCCTCGGGCAGCTCGTGCGCCAGCAGCACGCGCACCGCGAAGGTCCCGATGCGATTCGGGTTGCCCGTGCCGAACTGCTCCACTTCGACGCGCATGCCGTCGTAGGGCAGGCCACGCACGTGACAGAACTGCTGCACGTAGAGCGCGACGCACGTGCCCAGCGAGGCGCCCAGCAGTTCGATTGGCGCCGGGCCCGTGTCCTCGCCGCCGCCGCGAATCGGCTGGTCGACAATCACACGGTGCGATCGAATTTGCGCGGAGAATTTGACGCCGCCGTCGTGCGTCACGACGATTGGACTGCGACCGGAATGTGTCGACATATTGTCTCCTTGGCGTTGCGACGCGGCGCTGGAGGCTCGCGCGCGTTCACGTCGCGGAGATTACGACACCATTCCGGCCGCGTCTGTCGGGCGGATGTAGGCCGCTCGCGGGCATTTCGCCGACGCGCAGTTCAGGCGTCGGCGTTGCCGTTGGTGCTCGAGAGATCCCCCGCAATCAGCGATGCGTGAACCAAAGCAGGTGAGGATGCGGGTTCGAACGCCAGGCATGCACCACCGCCCAGCAAACGAGCACCACATCGAACACCAGCGCCGCGAGCAGGAGCGCGATCGGAAAGACGAGCGCCACGAGCGGGAGGATGATCGGTGCTCCACCCATACTGCCTCCGCGTTGAGTACGCGGCGGTCGACGCCTGTCGGCCGTCCGTGGACACAATGGCGCCATGCTCCCCGAGACGGGTAGCATGGAATCCCTGACGGCGCGTCAGCGCTTTGCTGTCGGCGAAACCCCGTGTGCGTTCGCGCCGATCAATGCATCGTGTGCGATGGATTCGGTGTCGTGGCCGACGCCGCGTCGTGGGGTACCGACGTCCAGCGTCGCACGAGCACGACGAGAAAGACGACGCCGAACACGAGCACGACCGCGGGCAGGCTGTACACCAGCCAGTTGAAACCCGACGCCGGCGGCGCCATCAGAATCCACTCGCCATAGCGCGCGACGAAATACTGCTTCACTTCGTTCGGCGACTTTCCGTCCTGCAGCTGCTGCCGCACGACATCGCGCATCTGCTGCGCCAGCTCCGACGGCGAATCCTGCACCGAGAGTCCCTGACACACCGGGCAGCGCAACTGCGCCGCGAGCGAGCGCGTCTCGGCGTCGAGCGCCGAATCCGCCGCGGTGACGATCGCCGGCTTTGGTGCCCTCGGCGCGCCCGATTGTCCGAGCGCGACATTGTGAACGCCGGCCGACAGAACGAGCGCGGCCCACAGTCGAATCCATTGCCCGCTCATTGCACACCTCCCGCGGCCGCGCGCGACGCGGCTCGCAATGCCTCGATCTTCGACACCAGCACATCCTGCGTGACCGGGCCCGTGTGCTTGTACGCGACACGCCCGTCGCGCCCAATGAAGAACGTCTCCGGCACGCCGTACAATCCGTAATCGATCGCCGTGCGCGAGTGCGGATCGGCGAGCGACGGATACGGCAGCGATCCCATCTCGCCGAGCCAGCGGACCGCGTTGCCCGGGCTGTCGTTGTACAACACGCCGAAGAAGTGCACGTCCGTGCCGGCATACTTCGCCGCGACGGAGCGCAGGACTTCGTGCTCGTCGCGGCAGGCGAGGCACCACGACGCATAGAAGTTCAGCACGACGACGTCGCCGCTCATCGAGGCGAGGCGCACGCTGTCGTTCTCCGCGAGCGACGGCGGCGCGGAATCGCCGCGCGTGAACGCGGGGAGCGTAAAGGTCGGCGCGGCGCGACCGGGCAGCGGCGATGGAATCGCGCCAGGATCGCGCGTCAGCCCGAAGCCGAGGAGGCCGATCGACGGCACCGCGATGAGCGCGGCGATGACCCCACGTTTCCATTTCATGATGACACCTCCGAGGCCGCCGTCGCGCCCGTCGGAACTGGCCGGCGGTGGCGCGAACGCTTGCGGCGCTTCTTCTGCTGCTCCGGTAGGCCGGTCACGACCGGCATCGAAGCAGGCTGCGCGGCGCGACGCCGGCGCGGCCAGAGCGCGATCACCGCGCCAAGGCACACGATCAAACCACCGAGCCAGATCCAGATGACCATCGGCTCGACCAGCACGCGCAGCGTCGCCGACGAACCGTTTTGCTCGAACGCCATCAGATTGACGTAGACGTCGCGGGCGAGCGTGCTTCGCACGGCGGGCGTTGGGACGGGCTCCTCGGACGACGTATAGAAGTGCTGTGTGGGCTCGAGGCGGCCGACGATGCGCTGCCCCCTGAGCAGGGTGACGTCGGCACCGATGGTCGTTCGCTGCGGCTCCTGGCGTCCCCACACCTGCTCGAAACGCGCCGTCAAACCCGCCACGTTCACGGTCTGACCCGGCGTCAGCGTCACCTCGCGCTCGATCTTGAACGCCGACGACGCGGCAATGCCGATCACGGCGATCACGAGCCCGGCGTGCGCTACGTATCCGCCGTACCGATGTCCGTTTGACGACACGAGGCGGGCGAGCGCCACTCCGGCATTCTCGCCCTTGTTCTGCATCCGCGTCGAAGTGCCGCGCCAGAACTCGCGCACGACCGTCGCGAGGGCGAACGTTCCGAACGCGATCGCCAGGAGCGCGTACACGTCATGAACGCCCGCGATGAACGAGACGATCAGCACGCCGATGAGCACCGCCCCAGGGATGCGTATTCTATTGTATAGCTCCTGTCGTGTCGTGCGGTGCCACGGAAGCAGCGGCCCCACGCCAAGCAGGAATAGCGTCGCCACCATGATGGGAAGCCCCATCCGGTTGAAGAACGGCGCGCCCACCGAGACCTTGACCCCGCGTATCGCCTCGGCGACGAGCGGAAAGAGCGTCCCGAGCAGCACCGTGAACGTCAGCACGCTGAGCAGCAGGTTGTTCATCAGGAACGTCGTCTCGCGCGAGGCGACCGCGTCGAGATGTCCCTTGCTGCTCAATCCAGACGAGTTGCCGGCGACCAGCGCGACCGACGTGATCAGCACGATCGCGATGAACGCCAGGAAGTAGTAGCCGATCGTGCCGCGCGTGAACGCGTGCACCGACGACAGAATGCCGCTCCGCGTGAGGAACGTGCCGAGCACGGTGAGCACGAACGTGGCGACGATGAGGTTCACGTTCCACGCCTTGAGCATCCCACGCCGCTCCTGCACCATGATCGAGTGCAGGAATGCGGTCGCGGTGAGCCAGGGCATGAACGACGCGTTCTCGACCGGATCCCACGCCCAGTAGCCGCCCCACCCCAGCACCTCGTACGACCACCACATCCCGGCGATGATCGCCGCCGAGAGGAAGGCCCACGAGGTGATCGTCCAGAGCCGCGCGCTCTTGATCCACTTGTCGTCCGACAACTCGCCCGACACCAGCGCACCTATGGCGAACGCGAACGGCACCGAGAACCCGACGTATCCGAGATAAAGGAGCGGCGGGTGAACCGCCATAAGAATGTGATTCTGCAGCAGCGGGTTCGGGCCGGGACCGTCCGGCGGAACCGGGAAGACATCGTGGAACGGATTCGCCGGCCCCAGGAGCAGCACGAGGAAGAAGATCGAAATCCCGAGCAGCGTCGCCGCCGCGTACGGCATCGAACTGCCCGGATCACGGCGATGCCAGTAGACCGCGAGCGCGCTGTACACGGCGAGGAGGAATCCCCAGAAGAGGATCGACCCCTCGAGCGCGCCCCAGAGCGAAATGAGCGTGAAGATCCACGGCGTCGCCCGACTTCCAACCTGCGCGACGTACGAGATGCTGAAGTCGTGGGTGAGGAGGGCGAAGACCATCGCGCCGGTGGAGATCGTCAGCAGGCCGGCCAGGGTGTAGACCGCGCCGTAGCCCGCTACGACCAGCTGCTGGCGGTTGCGCTTGGCGCCGATGACAAGCAGCGCTATCCCGACGAACGAGATCGCGAGCGCGACTTGCAGCGCGCTGAGGGCAATGAGGCGTGTCACGTTCCCGCCTCCTTGATGAGACTCTTATAGGCTTCTTTCGCCGAGTGGCCCTCGGCGGGCGGATGGTACTCGTTCGAGTGGCGGACCATCAGGTTCGTCGCCTGGAACGTGCCATCGTGCGCGTAGCGGCCTTCCACCACCACGCCGATGCCCGGGCGGAACATCTGCGGCGGGGCGCCGGTCGCGTGCACCGGCACTTCCACCTTGCCGTCGCTCACCTTGAATCGCAGGTCGAGCTTTTGCGCGTTCCACGCCACCGAGCCGGGCACGATCATTCCACCGAGCCGCACCGGCACGTCGACGGCGCTGTTGCCCTTGGCGAGCAACTCGCCCGGTGTGAGGAAGTACACCAGGTTGCCGCCGATTCCGCCGTACGCCAGATAACCGAACGCGCCGAGAATCACGACCGCCGCCGCGATCTTGGCGCCGAGGCGCCGTCGCTTTTTGTCAGACATCGGAAGCTCCTGGTCGTGGAGAGGCGGCGGCCCGTCGCGCGTGTCGCGCGCGCGTCAGCAGATACGCGATGTAGCCGACCAGCACGAGCCACGTGATCCCGTAGGCGGCGACGATGTAGGGTGTGTCAGACATGGGCTTCCTCCAGGACGTCCATTGGGAACGCGGCCAGCGCCTGATCCTCGGCCGCTCGCTCCGCCACGCGCTCGAGCTTGGCGATGCGATAGCGATGAACCATGAACACGATCGCGATCGCCAGGACCGCGAGGCCGTTGAGCCTAAGGCCCCACGCGTACGCGGGGTCGATCGTCGAGGGCGTGGACTGCAGCTGATGCAGCGTGCGCCACCATTTCACGGACATGTACACGACCGGCACGTTGAGCGCGCCGAGGATGCCCACCGCGGCGCTCCATTGGGCGCGTCGCTCCGGCTCGTCGGCGAAGGCGCGCAGCGCCAGATAGCCGACATAGATCACGAGCAGCACGGCGGTCGACGTCAACCGCGCATCCCAGGCCCACCACACGCCCCACGTCGGCCGGCCCCAGATGGAACCGAGCATCAGCGTGAGCGCGGTGAGGACCGCGCCCGTCTCGGCGGCAGATGCAGCTATGAGATCGTCGCGCTCGTCTCGGCGCCAGAGATAACGGACGCTTTCCACGAACACCACGAAGAAGCAGAGAAACGCGCTCCACGCCGCCGGGACGTGCACGTACATGATTTTCTGCAGATCGCCCATGTCGCGGTCCGGGGGCGACGTCACGAATCCGAACGCCTGCGCCGCGGCCAGCGCGACGAAGGCGAGCAGCGTGATCAATCCGGAGATACCCATGCTCATCCTCCGATTGCGGCGTCGAAGACGAGCATCGCCGCGGTGAAAAAGATCAGATCGAACGCGATCAGCAGCCGGAACCACGCCGTCGCGTCGCCCATCACGTCGCCGCTCGTGAGTGCCGCCGTCGCCTTGGCCGCGGCGATGAGCACGGGCACCAGCATCGGCAGCAGTAGCAACGGGAGCAGGATCTCTCGCGCGCGCGTTCGGCTCGCGACGGCCGCGTAGAAAGTGCCGAGCGTGACGAAGCCGAACGTTCCGAGCAGCAGCACGCCGGTGAGTGGGAGCAGCGCACGTGTCAGCGCGACGTGGAAGAGAATTCCGGCGAGCGGCACCGCGATCAGCTCGACGCCCAGCACGAACGCGAGATTCGCCGCCAGCTTGCCGACGAAAATCGGCCAGCGCGCGCCGGGATAGAGGAGCAAGACCTCCAGCGCGTTGTCGTCCAGCTCGACCTGGTATGATCTATTGAAGGCGAGCACGCCGCTGAACAGGATCGCGAGCCAGATCACGCCGCCCGCCGATTCGCGGAGCGCGGCCGCGTCGGGGCCGAGCGCGAATCCGAACAACAGCAGCATGAGCACGGCGAGGAACAGGACGGCGTTGAAGTTCGCCATCGTCCTCCGCTCGGTGCGGAGATCCTTCCACGCGACGGCGCGCGCCCGCGCGAGCTCACGCCGCATGGATCGTACTCCTGGCGGCGCCGGCGACGATGCGTCCCTGCGCCAGCTCGATCACGCGATCGAATTCGGTATTGGTGCGCTCGAGATCGTGCAACACGACCACCGCCGCGCCACCCTTGGAGCGAACGGACGCCAGCAGCTCGTCGACCAGCGACACGCCGTCGCCATCGAGGCTGTTGTACGGTTCGTCGAGCAGAAGGAGGCGCGCGTCGCGCAGATAGAGCCGCGCGACCGCCGTGCGCCGCTGCATGCCGCTCGAAAAGGTCCGCACGCGCGTGTTGGCGAAGGCGCCAATGCCGACGCGCTCGAGCGCGTGCTTGATCGCTTGCGCGTCGGCGCGCTCGCCCATCATGCGCTGCGCGAACTCGAGGTTCTCCGCCGCGGTGAGATCGCCGTACAGGCCGCCGCCATGGTTGAGCATCGCGCACTCGGCGCGCACGCCGTCCGCATCCTGGACGAGATCGTGTCCAAAGACGCTCCCGGTGCCGCGAGTTGGGCGCAGCACGGTGGACAGCACGCGAAGCAGCGTCGTCTTGCCGCTGCCGTTGTGGCCAACGACGGCGACGCATTCGCCGGGATCGACTCGCAACGAGAGCCCGCGCAGCACCCACCGGCCGCCAAGCCGCTGGGCGATTTCGTCTATATTGATTGCGCGAACCGCGCCGTCCTTTGAAGCCGCGGGCACCCGTCCTCCGCCTTGGGTTACGCGCCGAACCTACGTGCCCGCGTCGGCCAAGTCTGTCAGGCGCCAAGAGTTGGGCGGTGAGGGAATCCCGGACCGTCGACGCGGTGAAATGCGGCAGCGAGCGGCGCCTGCCTGACCATCGGGGAATACCCGACGCGCCGACGTGGCCCGCCTGACTGACACTCGCCGAGTCCGCGATCAGGTTGCGCCCATCGTGTTCCGATTCCCGCGCATCCGCTTCAGGTCTCCGAAATCGACGGCCCACGCGAGCCTCGCCGCCTCGGCCGCTTGCACGCTCGGCGCCTGCCCGGTCGGACTCCAGGCAACCGTGCTCTGCCTTGCCTGTCCCGCGCACGATGCCCAGCGCCTTCGCGCGCTCGGTCTGTTCGAGGGCGCGCGGGTCGGCGTACTCGACACGCGCAGCGGCATGGTGCTGGACGTGCGCGGCACGCGCCTCGCCCTCGGCCGTGAGATCGCCGCATCGATCACGGTACGACCGGTAGCGCCATGACCTCGGCTGCCGCGCTCCCGGCAGGACGCAGCGCGCGGCGCAGTGAGGCGGCGCCGCTCCGGGTCGCCCTGGTCGGAAACCCCAATTCTGGAAAGAGCACCCTGTTCAACGCGCTCACCGGGATGCGGCAGCGGGTCGCGAACTTCCCCGGCGTCACCGTGGAGCACGCCGAAGGTGCCTACGAGCACGACGGCGCGCAGTTCACCGTGCTCGATCTCCCCGGGACCTACAGCACTTCGCCACAGTCGCCGGACGAAGTCATCGCCCTCGACGTGATTCAGGGCCGCAACCGCGCCGTCGCGCCCGCCGACGTGATCGTCGTCGTCGTCGACGCGGCCAACCTCGAGCGCAATCTCTTTTTCGCGACGCAGATCCTCGAGCTCGGCCACCCAACGGTGATCGCGCTGAATCGAATGGACCGTGTGGCCGCCGAAGGCACGACCATCGACGTCCCGGAGCTCATCCACGAGCTGGGTGCTGTCGTAGTGCCAGTCGTGGCCACGCGCGGGCACGGGATCGACCGCCTGCGTCACGCCATCAGCCGCGCCACGTCGCTGCCGCGGCCGAGCCGTCGCATTGGGCTTGGCGACGAGATGGACGTGGAGCCACGCTACGCGTGGATCTCCGGTATCGTCGAGCGCTGCGTCGCGCGCCGCCCACAGGCGCGTCGCACGATGAGCGACCGGGTCGATGCTGTGCTGCTCCACCGCGTGTGGGGCCTCGTGGTCTTCCTCGCGGTGTTGCTGCTCGTCTTTCAGACCATGTTCGTCGCGGCGCGACCGCTCGCCGGCGCGCTGCAGTCGGCGATCGGCGCGGCCGGTACGCTCGTCGCGCGGGTCGTTCCACCTGGGGATCTTCAGAGTCTCCTGATTGGCGGCCTGCTCGGCGGCGTGGGCAGCGTCATCGTGTTTCTGCCTCAAATCGCGATCCTGTTCTTGTTCATCGGGATCCTCGAGGATACCGGCTACATGGCGCGCGCGGCGTTCGTGATGGATCGCTACATGCGCCCGCTCGGGCTGCAGGGCCGGAGCTTCATTCCGCTCGTCTCCGGCTATGCGTGCGGCGTGCCGGCAATCATGGCCACGCGCACCATTCAGCAGCGCGAGGAGCGGCTGGCCACGATCATGGTCGTGCCGCTGATGAGTTGCTCGGCGCGGCTTCCCGTCTATACGCTGCTCATCGCCGCGTTCGTACCAGCCGTGAGCGTGGCCGGCGTTTTCCAGCTCCAAAGTCTCACGATGCTCGCGATGTACCTCCTGGGTACGATCGCCGCGCTCGGCACGGCTGCCGTGTTCCGCCGGACCTTGCTCCGCTCGGACACCAGGGCGCTGATCATGGAGCTGCCCTCGTATTCGCTGCCCAGCCCCCGCGTCCTCGCCGCCTCCGTATGGCAGCGCGTGAAGCTCTTTCTCAAGAGCGCCGGCACGGTGATTCTGGCCATCTCGCTCGTCCTTTGGGCACTCGCGCGCTATCCGCAGCCGCACGACACGGCGCGCGCTACGCCCGAGCAACAGCTCTCCGCCTCGGCGCTCGGCCACGTCGGCCACGCGATCGAACCCGCGGTTCGACCGCTCGGCTACGACTGGAAGATCGGCGTGTCGATGATCGCATCGTTCGCCGCGCGCGAGGTGTTCGTGTCGACGATGGGCACGATTTACAGCACCGGCACGGCTGACGCGGCGCCCAACCTGACCGAGCGTTTGCGCGAAGTGCGCAACCCGGCGACCGGGGCGCGAGCGTACACGCCGCTCGTCGCCATTGGACTGATGGTGTTCTACGTGTTCGCGCTCATGTGCACGAGCACCATCGCGATCACCGTTCGGGAGACTGGCGGCGGCTGGCGCGGCGCGCGTTGGGCCGCGTTGCAGTTCGGCTACATGCTCGTGCTCGCATACGGCGCGGCGTTCCTGATCTACCGGGTCGGTCTCGCGCTCGGGTTCGGAGGTGTGCCGTGAGCGACGTGATGCAGCGATGGCTCTCGCTGGGAATCGTTGTCGGGGCCGCGGGATATCTCGCGTGGCGAAGTTGGCGTATCTGGCGCCTGGCCCATGTCGCCCGCCGAAAGGGCGGTTGCGGCGGCGGCCCCGGTTGCGGCTGCGGATAGGCAGGCGCGTCGGGCAGATCACTACGAGGCCGTCATCACATCCGCACCGAATTTTCCCCGCTTTCCCCGACTCCAGCGGCACCCGCGCCGACACATCATCCGCCATGCAACCTGCCACGGCAAAACGGCGCCCCGCCATCGCCGATTTCGATTTCGCTAAATCGCCCTTCGTGGTGATCTGGGAAACGACCCGGGCCTGCGATCTCGCGTGCAAGCACTGCCGCGCCGAAGCGGTGCCCTACCGCCGGCCCGACGAGTTGAGCACCGACGAAGCCAAGGCGATGCTCCGCAAGGTGCGCGAGTTCGGGAGCGTGGTGTTCGTGCTGAGCGGCGGCGATTGCCTCAAGCGGCCGGACACGTTCGAGCTCATCGAGTATGGATTCCAGCTCGGCCTGCGCATGGCCGTCACGCCGGCGACCACGCCGCTCGCCACACCGGAAGCGATTCAGCGATTCAAGTCCGCCGGGATCTCGCGACTCGCCGTGAGCCTCGACGGCTCGACACCGGCCATCCACGACGCGTTCCGTCGCGTGGACGGCTCGTTCGATTGGGGCGTCCGCATTCTCGAGGAGTGCCGCCGCATCGGCCTGTCGACGCAGGTCAACACCGTGATCGGCCGCCACAACGTACACGACTTCGACAATCTCGCCGCGCTCATGGCGCGGCTGGGCATCGTGTTCTGGGAAGTGTTCTTCCTCGTGCCGATGGGCCGCGCCAAGCCTGAAGACGTGGCGAGCGCCGACGAGTTCGAGCACATCTTCAACAAAATGTACGACCTGTCCAAGACGGCGCCGTTCGACATCAAGGCGACCGCGGCGCCGCAGTACTCGCGCGTCATCATGCAGCGACAGGTCGCCGAGCGGCGCGCCGGCGAGCGCGATGAAGCGCCGGATCCGCTCACCGGCGGCGTGATGTTCTCGCTCAAGGACGGCATCGGCCGCGCGCGCAGCGTGAATGACGGCGACGGCTTCATGTTCATCAGCCACACCGGCGAGATCATGCCGTCGGGGTTCCTGCCGATTCCGGCGGGCAACGTCCGCCGCGACGACCTCGTGCAGGTCTACCGTGAATCGCCGCTCTTCAACGCGCTCCGCGACCGCACCCAGCTCCAAGGAAAGTGCGGCGTGTGCGAGTACGTGAAGGTGTGCGGCGGCAGCCGCGCGCGGGCCTTCGCCGTCACCGGAGATTACCACGCAGCCGAGCCGTTCTGCGCGCACATCCCCAAGCGGTTCCAGGAGCAGCTGTCATGACGGCGATTCGCCACGAGCGCCTGGCCGAGCAGCCGTTGGCGGCCGCGGCGGGATCGATGGCGGTCCTGTGCATTGGCGTGTCGTACCGCACGGCGTCGCTCGCACTGCGCGAGCGTCTCGCGCTCTCACCGCCGGTGATCTCGGCCATCCTCTCGCGCTTTGGTTGCGGTCGCGCCGAGCGGCCGGCCGGAGTGAGCGAGCTGATAATTCTCTCGACCTGCAACCGGCTCGAGCTCTACGCGGCGGCTGGCGATGGCGGCGACGAGAGCCTGCTCGACGTCATGGCCGAGAGCACGGGGGTGACGCGCGACGAACTGCGTCCCGCCGTGTACGCTCTTGTCGGCGCCGACGCGGCACGACATCTCTGCCGCACCGCGGCAGGGCTCGAGTCGATGATCATCGGCGAACCGCAGATTCTTGGACAGGTCGCTGAAGCCTACTCGATGGCGCTCGCGCAGGGAGCAGCGGGCCATACGCTGTCCGCGCTCTTCCGCGGCGCGCTCCGCGCCGGCCGCAGGGCACGGTCCGAAACGGCAATCAATCGCAACCCGGCAACGGTGAGCTCGGTGGCGGTGAAGCTCGCCAGTGAGACGATCACCGACCTTCACACGGCGCAGGTGCTCGTCGTCGGCGCGGGCGAGATGGCCGAGCTCACGCTTGCTGCCCTGCACCATCGCGGCGTACGCGACGTCTGCGTCGTCAATCGGACGCGCGAGCACGCCGAGCAGCTGAGCACCCGCTTCATGGCGCGCATCCTCGGCTTCGAGCGGCTGCACGCGGCGCTCGAGACGGCCGACGTGGTCATTACGTCGACCTCCGCGCCGCACCACGTGATCACGCGGACCATGCTTGCCGACGCGATGAGCGCACGGCCTGACCGGCCGATGATCCTCGTCGACATCGCGGTGCCGCGCAACGTCGACCCCGCCGTGTCGAGCATTCCCGGCGTGCGCTGCGTCGACCTCGATGATCTGCACGCCCACGTGAGCCAGACGCTCGTCGAGCGCAAACTCGAGATTCCGCGCGCCGACGCGATCCTCGAGGAAGAGATCACCGCGTGCATCGAGGCGCTGCAGCAGCTCGACGTGCAGCCGCTGATCGCCGACCTGCGTGCCCACACCGACGCCGTGAGGCGCGAGACGTTGGCGCGCGCGCAGCGGCACTTCGCGCATCTCTCCGACGAAGACCGGGCGCGGCTCGAAGCGTTCTCCGAATCGCTCATCAATCGCCTGTTCCACGAGCCGATGGTGCGCCTGCGCGCCGAGGCACGTAACGGCCAGGGCGGCGGCTACGCGGTGGCCCTGCGCGAGCTCTTCGGACTGTCAAAATGAGTCCCCACGTCGTCATTGTCGGCGGCGGGATCAGCGGACTCGCGGCGGCGGAGCACCTCACGAGACAGGAGCCGCGTCCGCGCGTGACGCTGCTCGAGGCGAGCGCCCGGCTCGGCGGACACATTCGCACCGAACGGCGCGATGGCTTCGTAATGGAAGCGGGACCGGACGTGCTTCTCGCGGCCAAGCCGGCGGCAATCGAGCTCGCGCGCCGCGTTGGTCTCGCCGACCGGCTCGTCGGCACGAGCCCCCGCGCTCGCGGCTCGTACATCTTCACGCGCCACGGTCTCGTGCGCATGCCCGAGGGCATGACCGGACTCGTACCGTCGCGCGCCCGGCCGTTCATCACGACGTCCCTGCTCACGCCGTCCGACAAGCTGCGGGTGGGAATCGAGTATTTCATTCCGCCGCGACGCGACGACGCCGACGAGTCCGTGGAGTCGTTCGTCGTTCGTCGGCTCGGCAAGGGACTGTACGAGCGGTTCGCAGAGCCGCTGTTGAGCGGCATTTCGGCCGGCGACGGCGCGCGGCTCAGCATGGCGACCATGTTCCCGCAACTTCGCGCCCTCGAGCGCGATCACGGAGGACTCGTGCGCGGCATGCTCGCCTCGCGCGGCACGGCGTCCAAGCGATCCAATGGCGGCGCGCCCGCGTCGGCGTTTCTCTCGTTCCGCGGCGGACTCGCCGAGCTGGTGGACGCCGTCGCGCGGACCATCGAGCAACGTAGTCGTGGAGGAGAGCGCACCGAACTGCGAACGAGCGCCGCCATGCGAGCCATCGCGCGCAACCCCAGCGGCGACGGCTTTGTGCTGGAGCTCTTCACCGGCGAGACGGTCGCCGCCGACGCCGTTCTCATCGCCGCGCCAGCGTTCGCCGCAAGTCGGATGCTCGAGCAGCTCGATACGACGTTGTCGCAACGACTGGCCGAAATCGAATACGAGTCGACGGCAACCGTATCCCTCGCTTTCGGAAGCGCGCGTGTGCCGCGCGCACTCGACGCCACGGGATACGTCGTGCCTCGCCAACTCGGTCGGAGCGTGCTCGCCTGTACGTGGGCCTCGGCCAAGTTCGAGCATCGAGCACCAGAGGGCTACTCGCTCTTTCGCGTCTTCCTCGGCGGTGCCAAGCGACCGATTCCCGAACATGCGTCGGATGAGGATCTCCTGGAGCTGGCGATTCGCGAGATGCACGACGTGATGGGAATTCACGCCACGCCCGTGCTCTCTCGCGTCGACCGGTTCGACCGCGCGATGCCACAGTATCACGTCGGCCACCTCGATCGCGTCGCCGCGATCCAGTCGCTGGCCACGGACATCCCCGGCTTGTACCTCGCCGGCGCCGCGTACGGTGGCGTCGGCATTCCGGACTGCGTCAGCTCCGGCGAGCGCGCCGCCGCCGCCGCATGGCGCTACGTCACTGACCGCGCGCCGCAACTGCACGGGAGTGCCACATGAGTACGGATTCCACTCGCTTCATGCGCGCGCTGCGCCGGCTCCCGGTGGATCAAACGCCGGTCTGGTTCATGCGCCAGGCCGGGCGCGTGCTGCCGGAGTACCGCGCGATTCGACAGGACCGCACGCTGCTCGACATCTGCCGCTGGCCGGATCTCTGCGCGGAGGTCACCCTGCAGCCGCTGCGCCGGTTCAACCTCGACGCGGCGATCCTGTTCGCGGACATCATGCACCCGTTAATCGGCGCCGGGGTCGATCTCGACATCGTCGACGGCGCCGGTCCGATCATCCGTACGCCCGTCCGCTCGCACCAGGATCTCGCGGCGCTGCAGCCGCTGGTGCCCGAAGAAAGTCTCGCATTCGTCTTCGAGACGATTCGCATTCTCAAATCAGACCTCGGCGATCGCGTGCCGTTGATCGGGTTTTCCGGCGCCCCATTCACGCTCGCGTCGTACCTGATCGAGGGAAAGGCATCGCGCGACTTCGTGCACACCAAGGCGATGATGTATTCGGCGCCCGACCTGTGGCACGGGCTGATGCAGCGCCTCACCGAGATGGTGATCGCCTACCTGCGCGCGCAGCGCGCGGCGGGTGTGGACGCGCTGCAACTGTTCGACAGTTGGGTCGGTTGTCTCGCCCCGCGCGACTATCAGCGGTTCGTCCGCCCGTATCTGCGCCGCATATTTGCCGCGGTCGCCCCGTTGGGCGCGCCGGTGATCCATTTCGGCGTCAACACGGCGACGTTGCTTCATCTCATGAAGGACGAAGGCGCCGATGCCATCGGCGTCGATTGGCGCATTCCGCTCGACGACGCGTGGGCGATCATCGGCGACGACCTGGCCATTCAGGGCAACCTGGATCCCACGGTGCTCTTCGGAACGCCCGAGTTCATCGCGCGCGAAGTCGCCGACGTGCTGGCGCGGGCTGGAGGCCGCCCCGGTCACGTGTTCAACCTGGGCCACGGCCTCCTGCCCACGACGCCGCTCGACGGCGTGGAACGCGCCGTCGACTGCGTGCGCACCAACGGCCTCGCTGGTCGCGGGGTACTCGAGCTCGTGGCCGCGAGGACCTGACGATGACCAGCAAAGCCGTGTTGCTCATGGCGTACGGCACTCCCGATCGCCTCGAGGACGTGGAGGAGTACTTCACGCACATTCGCGGCGGACGAAAGCCATCGCCCGAGGCGGTAGCGAACCTCGTCGAGCGGTACAGGCAGGTGGGCGGCGGCACGCCGCTCCGCCGCATCAGTGAAGACGTCCAGCGGGCGCTCGAGGCCGCGCTGGCCGCGGCTGGCGAATCGTATCGCGTGTATCTCGGCATGAAGCACTGGCATCCGTTCATCGCCGAGACCATGGCGCAAATGAAGGCCGACGGCGTGACCGAAGTGACGTGCATCGCGCTCGCGCCGCACTGCTCGCGGCTGAGCGTCGGGGCGTACTGTCACGCCGCCGAACAGGCGAATGCCGATCTGGGGCATCCGTTCGCGATGCGGTTCGTGACCAGGTGGTACAAGCAGCCGCGGTTCATCGATTTGATCGCGGCGGCCGTGCGGTCCGCCCTCTGTCGCTTCCCGGAATCGGATCGCGATTCAGTCGCCGTGGTCTTCACGGCGCACAGTCTCCCCGAGCGCATTCGCACCTGGGGCGACCCGTACGAAGCGGAGCTCGCGGAAAGCAGCTCGCTCATCGCGCGCCAGGCGCGCATCGGTCCCTGGCGATTCGCGTGGCAGAGCGCGGGCGGCACTCAGGAGCCGTGGATCGGCCCCGATGTCCTGGAAGAGCTGGACACCTTGCGCCAGGAGCACGCGCGCGACGTCCTTCTCGTGCCGATCGGATTCGTGTGCGATCACCTCGAGGTGCTATACGACATCGACATCGAGGCGAAGACCAAAGCGAGCGCGCTCGGGATGAGACTCGAGCGCACGGCGCTGCCCAACGCGACACCGGCGTTCGTCGACGTGCTCGTCGATGTGGTACGGAGCGGTGCGAGTGCCGGCTCGGCTTCCAGCTGACAGCTCTCAGCTTGGCTCTTGGCTGACTGCTGACGGCACCAGCTGACGGCTATCAGCTGACGGCTCGAGCCGTCAGCTGACGGCCTGGCTGACAGCCGCCAGCCGCAGCTGTCAGCCGTTAGCCAGGCTGTCAGCTATCAGCCGCCAGCTCGAGCCGTCAGCCATTAGCCGAAAGCCAAGGCGCGCGCCGTTAGCCGCCAGCCGAGCCGCTCTCAATGAATCCCGTACTTCTCGAGCCGGTAACGCATCGTATCGCGCGAAAGGCCGAGTAGCCGCGCCGCGCTCGTCTTGTTGCCCGCCGTGCGCTCGAGTGCCTGACACAGGAACTCGCGCTCGAGCGTCTCGAGGTCGACCCCTGATGCCGGCAACACGAACATTGGCGAGTGGCCGTTGCCGTTGGCGGTGCGGGAGCCGCCGATCTCCGCGGGCAGCTGCGCCAGCGTGATCGCGTCGCCGTCCTCGAGCAGGAGGACTCGCTCCAGCACGTTCCTGAGCTCGCGCACGTTTCCCGGCCACGCGTATCGCTCGAGCGCGGCAGCGGCGTCCGCCGCGATCTCTCGCTGCGGCAGGCCAAGCTCGCGGCACAACTCGTCCACGAAGTGTGCTGCCAGCGGAGCGATGTCCTCCGGGCGTTCGCGCAGCGGCGGAATGTGAATGTTGATCACGTTCAGGCGATAGAACAGATCCTCTCGGAACTCGCCCTTGGCCACCGCCTCCTCAAGGGTGCGATTGGTCGCCGTGATGACGTGGACGTCGACCTCCAGGCTGCGCACCCCGCCGACACGACGGAACTCGTGCCGCTCGAGCACGTGCAGCAGCTTGGACTGCATCGCCTTTGGCATGTCCCCGATCTCGTCGAGGAACACGGTCCCCTTGTCGGCGATCTCGAACAATCCGCGCTTCGCCTCCTTTGCGTCCGTGTAGGCGCCGGCCTCGTGCCCGAACAGCTCACTCTCCACCAGATGTTCCGGCACCGACGTACAGTTCACGCTCACGAAGGGACGCGAGCGCCGCGGTCCGCGCGCATGGATCGCGCGCGCGATGACGCCCTTCCCCGTTCCACTCTCGCCGCTCACCAGCACGTTCACCGGCGTGCCCTTGGCCGCGACCCGCGTGATGAGGTCCGCGATGCGCCGCAGCGCCGACGATCGCCCGACCAACGTGACGTCCGCGAACTGCCAGCGGCAGCCGTCGCGGAAGCGGTCCACCTCGCTCCGCAGCTGCCGCGACTCGAGCGCCTTTTCAATCAGCAGAATCAACTCGGGCAGTACGATCGGTTTCTCGAGGAAGTGGTACGCGCCCGCGCGCACCGCGGCGACCGCAGTCTCGACCTCGCCGTACGCGGTCATCATGATGACGGGAACCGTTGGATCGATCGACTTGATGCGTTCCAGCACGTCCATCCCGTCGCCGTCGGGCAGTCGCAGGTCGAGCAGGATGAGGTCCGCCGCCTCGCGCTTGAGCGCGGCGATCAGCTCCGTCGCGTTCTCGACTCCTTCGGTGCGCAGATTGGAATCGGCGAGGTGTTCGACGAGCCACAGGCGAATCAGCATCTCGTCGTCGCAAACGAGCACGCGCGGCTTCTTCATCTGACGGCCTCCTCGAGCGTCGCGCCGGCGCCAGCGCCGGACGTGGTGGTGCGCAGCGGCAACCGCAGAACGATCGTCGTGCCAACGCCGGGCGTGCTCGCGATCCGGATCGCGCCGCCATGGCGCTGCACGATCTCGCGAGTGATCGGCAGTCCCAGCCCCGTTCCCGTGTGTCGTGTCGTGAAGAATGGTTTGAACACGTGCTCGAGCTTGTCCGGCTCGATGCCGCGCCCGGTGTCCGCGACCGTGATCTCGACCGCGTCGTCATCCGAGGCCACTCTCGTCGACACGGTCACGCCACCGCCGCTCGGCGTGGCCTGCACGGCGTTCATCAGAACGTTCACGAGCGCCTGGTGGATCATCTCTTCGTCGGCGGTGATGTGCGGCGCGGTCGGATCGAGGTCGGCTGAGATGACAACGCCCCCACGATCGGCTGCGGGCTGAACGAGGCGGATCGCGCGCTCGACGACGCCGTTCGCGCTCGCCGGAGCGAACGTCGGCGTGGTCGGGCGCGCGAACGTGAGCAGATCCTGCAGCGCTTGTTGGATGCGCGTCAGTTGTCGAGCCATTTCGTCGATGATCGGCGCGAGCGGCGTGTCGCGACCCAGCCGTCGCTGCACGAGGTCCAGTCCGCCGGCAACGCCGACCACGGGATTCTTGATCTCGTGCGCGACTCCCGCCGCCAACTCGCCCACCGTGGCAAGCTGTGAGGCTCGCTCGATCTCGCGCTGGTGCAGCTCGCGCATCCGGGTGGTGGCGGTGGCCAGCGCGCCGCTCATGTCGTTGAACGCCCGGCCCAGCTCACCGACTTCGTCGTGCTGCGTGACGGCGACCCGTACGTCCGCTTCGCCGGCGGCAAGGCGGTGCGTGGCGCCCACGAGCTGCCGGAGCGGCACGACGATCTCACGGGACACCAGCCACGCCGCGAGTATGAGTGTGAGCACGAACACGGATTCGAGCACGAGCGAGAGACCGCCGAGTCTGCGCAGTTCGCCGAAGGCTTCGCTCGTGGGCAGCTCGGAGACGAAGCGCCACGGATAGCCCGGCACAGCGACGATCGTCCCGATCACCGTGGCGCCGTCGGCGCGCGTGTACTGCGCGAACGAGCCATTCTTCGCGTCGAGCAGCGGAGTTGCCACCCGCGCCGCGTAGTTCACGCGGTCGTCGGGCCGAGAGAGAAAGAGTGGCCGTCCCTGCTCGTCGACGATGTACGTGTCGAGGTGGCCGGCGAGCGCCGGCGGCAGTTGCAGAAAATCGCGGAAGCCGTTGAGGCTCATCGCGCCACCCAGGTACGCGATGATCTGCGGTCGATGTTCGCGGTAGCTCACCAGCGGGACGGCGAGCCGAAACTGCGGCTCCCAGCTCCGCCCGAGCTTGCGAATACGGGTTGTGAGCGCCCGCGTGCTGTCGTCCGATGGCACCGTGGTGACGATCGCGCCCGAGTCGCCCACGGCCGCGATCACCCGGTGGTCGGGAACCACGAGATACAGCGCGTCGAACGCGCCGCTCTCGGCCAGCTTGCTGCGCAGGAGCTGTTCGATCGCCGGCCGGTCCGCTACGTCGCCCATCTCGCCGGCGGGCAGCCCCAGCGCCTTCAGTGTTCCGGCGACGAGAAACTCGTTTCCCGCCACGATCGACTGCAGCAACAGCAGCGCGCGATCCGCGCGATCTCGCACATGCAGGGCTTGCACTTCGGCCAGCGCCGACTGGTCTCGCTCGATGCGACGGCGAATGATCGCCTTGCTGCGCGCGTAGCCCACGGCGTTGGTCACGACGAGCGGCACGAGCGAAAACACCATGAACCACGCGAGGAGCCGGCGGCTCAGCCGCGCGCGTGCCCATCGCTTCGTTCGCCCCGCCACGTCATGCCACGGCCGCATGAAACTACCCACCGGGTGATTTGCCCCACTCTGTCCCACTCATTTGGACCGCGCGAGGGGGATTTCCCCCATTTCGTGTAGGGGGTCAGAGAGGCTCGGAGAGGGACTAACTCACCGCGGGATAAGGCGTTGCGTGGCGGCATCATGCATGGACCCGCGATTGCCATGGCGAACGCATAGCAGTGCGTCCAACGCGGTAGGCGCGAGCGGGGGCCCGCGCCAAAACGAACCCACAATACATGAAAGCGAGCCCAGGCCGTGTCCATAACGAACGAGCCCGAATCTCTGGTTGAAGATGCCGTTGCCGCGAACGCGTCCGATCCGATCACCCTCGGACGCCGCGGCTTTTTGCACACCGTCAGCGTGGTCGCCGCGACGATCGCCGGCGGCGTCGTCGGCGTTCCGGTCGTCCGCGCGGTGGCCTCTCCGGCGCTGGCCAAGCCGCTCGTCGACAACTGGATCAAGGTCGCCGACGACATCGCCGTCCTCGACATCGGCACTCCGGTCCGTGTCGACTTCGTGCAGACGCAGGACGACGCCTGGATCACGAACCGCGCGCTCAACGGCGTGTGGCTCTATACCGAAGACGGCGAGAAGTTCAAAGCCTACAACGGCCACTGCACGCACCTCGGCTGTGGCTACATGCTGGCCAGGGACGGCAAGAGCTTCATCTGCCCCTGTCACCGCGGCCAGTTCGACATCAAGACCGGCGCCGTGCTCGGCGGACCGCCGCCGCGTCCTCTCGACGAGCTCGAGACCGAGGTTCGCGACGGCGCCGTCTACGTGAAGTACCAGGACTTCCGGCTCGGCGTCGCCGAGCGGGTTGCCGTGTAACGATATGGCAACCTTCACTCGATGGATCGACGAGCGAATCGACCTCGCGAGCATCCGCCGGAATCTGTTCGACCGCGAAGTACCGGGCGATCTGACCTGGTGGCACACGCTCGGCAGCGCAACGCTCGCGGTGTTCGTGGTGCAGATCGTGACGGGCGTGGCGCTGGCGATGTACTACGCGCCGTCGCCCGATCACGCGTACGACAGCATTCGCTATCTCGAGCGCAACGTGGCGAGCGGCGCGCTCGTGCGCGGCATCCACCACTGGGGCGCGTCGGCGATGATCGTCCTCGTCATGGCCCACGTGATCCGCGTCTTCACCATGGGCGCGTACAAGTATCCCCGCGAGATCAACTGGGTCCTTGGCGTGGTGCTGCTCGCCGTCGTGTTCGGGTTCGGCTTCACGGGCTATCTGCTCCCGTGGGACCAGAAGGCGTACTGGGCGACGCAGGTCGGAACGAACATCGCCGGCACCACACCCATGCTCGGCGGCATCATCGAGAAAGTCCTGCGTGGCGGGAATCAGCTCGGCGCGGCGACGCTCGCGCGCTTCTTCGCGCTCCACGTGCTCGTGCTGCCGCTGTTGCTCGGCGGCGTCGTGCTCCTCCATCTCACGCTCGTCATCCGGCAGGGCATTGCGCCGCGCACGGGCGTGCTCGAGAAGGAGGCGCCGTCGAGGACGGACGATCCCGACTACGCGAACTACTACCGGACTCGGTACTCGTCGTCCAAGCATGCCGGCGTGCGCTTCTGGCCGGACATCGTGGCGAAGGACCTCGTCGTCGGCGCGGTCGTCATCTGCATGCTCGTCGCGCTCGCGAAATTTGCCGGCAGCGGACTCGAGGCGCCCGCCGACCCGACCGACACGTCGTACACGCCGCGCCCCGAGTGGTACTTCCTGCCGTTCTTCCAGTTGTTGAAGCTCGTGCCGGGTTCGATGGAGAGCGCGGTCGCCGTCGGTGTACCGGCGGCGTTGTTCATCGTGCTCCTGCTGCTTCCCTTCTTCGACCGGCGCAGCACGCGCGCGCTGCTCCATCGGCCGGTCGCCGCCTTCGCGCTCGTCGGGATTCTCGGCGGTTCGGGATTCCTGCTCGGCCAGTCGATGCGCGATCTCACCCCCAACGCGCCCGAGGTCGGCCGGCCGTTGTCGTCCGCGGAACGGTCGGGGCGCGCGCTGTTCAAGCGGCAACAGTGCGGAAGCTGCCACGCCGTCGGCGATCAGAAAGTTGAAAAGAAGGACGATACGCCCGACGCCCCTGATCTCACCGAGGTCGGGCTCAAGCACTCCTCGGCGTGGATGCACAGCTTCCTCGAAGAGCCGCTCCGGTTCCACCCCGACTCCAAGATGCCGGCGTTCGGTCCGCCGACGCTCACGCACCAGGAGATCGAGGAGTTGTCGCAGTACCTGTCGTCGTTGCGCGGGCCGCACGGCCCGTCTCGTCAGCCGGAGTATCGGGACACGTTCCCGGAACCGGCCAAGCCCAAGGAGAATCCATGAAAGCCCACCTCATCGCTGCCGGCGTCCTCCTGGTCGGTGGCGGCGTGCTCTCGCGCGCGGCCGCCCAGGCCCCGGACGCGAAGACGCTCTATCAGGAGAATTGCCGCAAGTGTCACGGCGTCCTCGGCACGCCACCCAAGACCATGAAGGCGAAGTTCTCGAAGATCGCGACCTTCGACGCCGAGTTCATCGCGAAGCGCTCGGTCGATTCGAACGCGAAGGTGCTCACGAAAGGCAAGAACGAGGACATGAAGTCGTTCAAGGAAAAGATGTCGCCCGACGAGATCAAAGCAGTCGCGCAGTACGTCAGTGAGTTGGCCTCGAAACCTCATCCGTAGTCTCGTTCCCCACCGCGAACTCGCCGCGAGCAGTGCTCGGGCGAAGGATGCGTCATGCGATACGTACGCTGGGTGCTCTCACTCGCCGTCGTCGCGTTCCTGCCAGTGGCCGGACGCGCGCAGCCGCGAGTGAATCACGACACCACGATCGTGCGCCG
>DATJHY010000013.1:0-29026 GCA_035493635.1 Gemmatimonadaceae bacterium
GCAGGTGTGGCCGGTGCCAATCACGTAATCGTCGGGCCTCTCCTGCTGCAGCATGAGCCACATCGCCTCGACGTAATCGCCGGCAAAGCCCCAATCGCGACGCGAATCGAGATTGCCCAGGCGCACTTCCCTGGCGACTCCAAGTTTGATGCGCGCGACGGCGTCGGTGACCTTGCGCGTGACGAACTCGAGCCCTCGCCGCGGGCTCTCGTGATTGAACAGGATGCCCGACACCGCGTACAGACCGAAGCTCTCGCGGTAGTTCACGGTGATCCAATGGCCGTAGACTTTCGCCACGCCATACGGGCTGCGTGGATAGAACGGCGTCGTCTCGCGCTGCGGAGATTCCTGAACCTTGCCGAACATCTCACTGGAGCTGGCTTGGTAGAACCGCGCCTTGGGCGCGGCCTTCTTCATGGCCTCGAGCACGCGCGTGACGCCGAGCGCGGTGAACTCGCCGGTGAGCACCGGCTGCGACCATGACGTCTGCACGAAGCTCTGCGCGGCGAGGTTGTAGATCTCGTCGGGCTGGCAGTCGTGGACCGCGTCGGTCAGTGAGGTCTGGTCGAGCAGATCGGCCGACACCAGCTCGATCTTGTCGACGAGGTGCGCGATGCGTTCGTACGGCGTGGTCGAGCTTCGGCGCACGATGCCGACGACGCGATAGCCCTTGTCGAGCAGCAGCTCGGCGAGGTAGGAACCGTCCTGTCCCGTGATTCCGGTGATGAGCGCGGTTGGCATTCCTAGCAAGATAGATGGTTGGACCGCGGACGTCCGACCCGTCTGTCACCTGGATATGAAAACGGGGAGCCCGAAAGCTCCCCGCTCATGTCGTACCGCCGGCTGCCCGCGTCGGGATCACGCGACGGCCGCCTGCCCGCGCGGGGCGCGCTTCACTTTTCCGGCGTTCAAGCAGCGCGTGCACACCTTCACTTTCTCGACCTTCCCGTCGACCATCGTGCGCACGATTTGCAGATTCGGCTTCCACGTGCGGCGGGTCTTGTTGTTGGCGTGGGACACGTTGTTGCCGAACGCGACGCCCTTGCCACAGCTGAAACAGCGATTGCGTTGGATGCTCATGGTTAGCCCTCGACCAGCTCGATGCGCGCCATCTCGGCGCCGTCACCCTTGCGGTGGCCGGTCTTGAGAATGCGCGTGTAGCCGCCTTTGCGCATCGCCATCTTGGGGCCGAGCTCCTGGAAGAGCTTGTCCGCGGTGGCGCGCTTGTGAATGTGCCGGACGGCGAGCCGCCGGTCGTGCAGCGTGCCCGACCGCGCCTTGGTAATCAGCTTTTCGACGAACGGCCGGAGCTCTTTCGCCTTGGCTTCGGTGGTCTCGATCGCGCCATGCTCGATGAGCGACGACGCGAGATTCCGCATCAGCGCGAGTTTCTGCTCGCTAGTCCGGCGGAGCTGCCGCCCCGCTTTGCGATGCCGCATTGCCTTACTCCTCCATGTCGTCGGGCGCCGCGGCGGCCGCACGGCTGGGCGGCGTGCCAAAATCGAGCACGCGCACGCTGCCGTCGCCGTTCTCCTCGAACCGCATCCCGAAATTCAGGTTCTCGCGCTCGAGCAGATCGGCGATCTCCTGGAGCGACTTCTTGCCAAAGTTCTTGACCTGCAGGATCTGGCTCTCGGTCTGACGAACCAGATCGCCCAACGTCCGGATGTTCGAGTTCTTGAGCGAGTTGACCGACCGCACCGAGAGCTCGAGATCGTCGATCGGGGTTCGCAGCAGTGACCCGAGTCGCGCTCCGTCGCCCGCCGCCGTGTCGCTCGACGGGCCAATCGGCGCCGATGCGTGCGTTCCGAATTCCGCGAAGTACTGGAAGTGCGTCTGGGCCAATGCGGCAGCGTAGCTCACCGCTTCTTCGGGCGAGATGGTGCCGTTGGTCTCGACGGTGACCACCAGCCGGTCGTAGTCGGTGCGCTGCCCGACGCGCGTCTCGGCGACCGTAAAGTTCGCCCGGCGGACGGGGTTGTAGATCGAGTCGATACGCACGAGGTCGACCGGAAGCCCGCGGTCGATCGGATGTTGGTCGGCCTCCACGTAGCCGCGCCCTTTGTTGACGTACAGGTCGACGTTCAGATCGCGGTCGTCCTGGAGCGTGAACAGGTGGTGCGTGGGGTTGACGATGCGAACGCCGCCGGAGCTCGAGATGTCGGCCGCGGTGACCGGGCCCGCCTCGGACCGCGAGATGTGCAGCACCACGTCCTCGACGTCATCGGGGAGCGTGAGCGTGAGCGTCTTGAGGTTGCCGATGATCTGATGGACGTCCTCGACGACGCCCGGGATGGTCTGATGCTCGTGCACCACGCCGTCGATTCGGAACGCCCAGACCGCCGCGCCGCGCAGCGAGGAGAGCAGCATGCGGCGCATCGAGTTGCCAAGGGTATGGCCGAACCCGCGTTCGAGCGGCTGCAGCCGGAATTCGGCGACGTTGGTGCTCTCTTCGCGCTTGGTGGCTTCGACCAGCTGTGGGCGGACGAGTCCGCGGAGATCGATCGTGTTTGGCATTTGCTGATTCCTGGTTGGTCTTGCCGGTTGCCCGGCATCGCTCTGCCCCGCCCCTTACGCGCGGCAGACCCGAATGGGAGTAAGGGTCCCGACCTCGGCGCGAAAGCGCCGACGTGCTGTTGCAGTGGTTGGGAGCCGCGCTGCGCGCGGCGGTTGGCCGGTCGCGCTGTGCACTCCCTGGTGGGGAAGCTTCGCGGGCTTGCGCCCGCTTGCTGTCGGGAGCGGGCCTGACGGCCCGCGTTGAATGCGTTCGAGGAACGCCGTCCTCGCGCCGAAGGCGCTCCCTCCCGCGAGGGGGCGAAGCCCCCGATGCTCCCCACCCGCCCATCGCGCGGCGCTTGCGCGCCGCGCTCCCTACCGTGGTACTTACTTCGAGTACAGTTCTACGACCAACTGCTCCTGCGCCGCGATCGGAATGTTCGGCCGCGACGGGCGCTCGAGCATCCGCCCGCTGAACGTGTCCCGATCGACCGCGAGCCACGACAGCGGCACGCCGCGCGCCGATTGATCCATCGCGGCGAGAACGGGCTGCGCCTCGCGCGACTTTTGACGAACGCGCACTTCCTCGCCCGGCGTGACCGAGTAGCTCGGGATGTCCACCGCGCGACCACCGACCTCGATGTGCCGGTGCCGGATGAGCTGACGCGCCGCTTTGCGACTCGGAGCGAAGCCCATGCGGTAGATCATGTTATCGAGCCTGCTCTCGAGTGCCGCGAGAAGGTTGTGGCCCGTGATGCCCGGGAGCGACGAGACGCGCTCGAAGGTGTTCCGGAATTGCTGCTCACTCAGGCCGTAGATCCGCTTGATCTTCTGCTTTTCGCGGAGCTGCTTGGCGTACTCCGACGACTTGCGACGGCGAGCGGTGTTTTGACCGTGCTGGCCTGGCGCGTACGGACGACGCTCGACGGGGCACTTCTCGGTGAAGCACTTGGTGCCCTTGAGAAAGAGCTTCGTTCCCTCACGCCGGCATTGCTTGCAGCTCGGCCCGGTATAGCGACCCATTGCTTAGACTCTCCGGCGCTTGGGAGGACGGCAGCCATTGTGCGGAATCGGCGTCACGTCCTTGATCGACTTCACCTGCAGGCCGGCGGTCGCTAGTGCCTGGATCGCCGATTCGCGACCCGAGCCGGGACCTTGCACGCGCACATGCACCCGCTTCACGCCCAGGCCCAACGCCTCGCGAGCGCACTGCTCGGCCGCGACAGTCGCGGCGAACGGAGTGCTCTTCTTGGAGCCCTTGAAGCCGGCCTTGCCGGAGGAGCCCCACGACACGGCGTTCCCGTGTGTGTCGGTGATGGTGATCGTCGTGTTGTTGAACGTCGCGCTGATGTGCGCGATACCCTCCGCTTCCACGACCCGCTTTGCCTTCTTCCCAGTCGCCATAACTGAATGTGTTCTCGAAAAGGCTTACTTGGTGACTTTCTTTTTGCCGGCGATCGCCCGACGCGGACCTTTCTTGGTGCGCGCGTTCGTGTGCGTGCGCTGACCGCGCACTGGCAACCCGCGGCGATGCCGGATCCCGCGGTACGAACCGATGTCCATCAATCGCTTGATGTTCATCGCGACTTCAGTGCGGAGCGCGCCCTCGACCTTGTGGTCGCGTTCGATCACGCCGCGGATCTTGTTGACGTCGGCATCGGTCAAATCGCGAACGCGAAGCGACGCATCGATGCCCGCCTTCTGGATGATGTCGGCCGCCGCGTGACGCCCGATGCCATAGATGTACGTCAAGCCGATCTCGACCTTTTTGTCGCGCGGGAGATCGACGCCAGAAATACGAGCCATGATTAGCCCTGACGCTGTTTATGCTTTGGATTGCGCTTGCAGATGATGCGAGTGACACCATTGCGCTTCACGACTTTGCAATGCTCGCAAATCGGCTTCACGCTTGTGCGGACTTTCACAGGCGCTCCAGACAATGCAGAACGATAGATGTTTACGGCCAGACCCTAAGAGTAGTTAGGACATCAACTTCAATCAAGGGGACGCCGTAACGCTTCAAGGGTGGCCCGGCTACTCAGCCCAGGTCCCGAAGCACCGCCTGCATGGCCGCTCGGCGATCGGGCGCATTGGTCACCATTCGGCCAACCACGATGTACCGCGCGCCCGCGTCCGCCGCCTGACGCGGGCTGACGACCCGGGCCTGATCCTGCACCGCCCCGCCGGCCGCGCGTACACCAGGCACGAGCACGGCGAGTCGATCGGCGAACTCGGCGCGAACCAGCGGCGCCTCGATCCCGCTGCACACCACGCCGTAGGCTCCAGCAGTGGCGGCCAGGTGGGCGAGGCGCAGAACTTCGTCCGCGACGTGTACGTGGTCGCGTCCCCAGGCAGTTGCCACCGCGTCGTCAGTCAGAGACGTAAGCACCGTAACGGCCAACACTCCGCACGCGCTGCCCGCGGCCTCGACCGCGGCGCTCAGCATCGCCTCGCCGCCCGTGGCGTGGACTGTGACCAGGCGCGCGCCAGCGCGCACGGCGTTGCGAACCCCGCCCGCCACCGTGTTCGGGATGTCGTGGAACTTGAGGTCGAGGAAAACGTCCGTCCCGCGGTCTCGCAATTGGCGCACGATGTCGGGCCCCGACGCGGTGAAGAGCTCGTTGCCCACTTTGTAGAACCGGCAGCACTCGCCAAGGTCGTCCGCGAGGCGCAGCGCGTCGTCCGCCGACGAGACGTCGAGGGCGATGATCGGCGTCGTGCTCATGCTAGTTCGGCCACTCGAGCGTTCCAATCAGCTGGTGAAGGTGTGCGACACCGTTGCGGCGGCACCAGTCGTCGAGCTCGCGAACGATCCGCTCCGGCGCGCGTGGATCGCGCATCGCCGCGGTTCCGATCCCCACGAGCGACGCGCCGGCAATCACGTACTGCAGCGCGTCCGTTCCGCTCGATACGCCGCCGATTCCGATGATCGGCAGCGTTACCGCCCGGCGCACCTTCCATGTCGCCAACACGCCGACCGGCAGAATCGCCGCGCCACTCACGCCGCCGGTGCCGAATCCAAGGGCCGGACGCCGGCGCTCGACGTCGATCACGAGACCGGGAATCGTGTTCACGACGCTGATGCCGTCGGCGCCCGCGTCGGCCGCGACAAGCGCCGCATCGCCGATCTTGTCGAGCGTGGGGGAGAGCTTCACGAAGATCGGACGCTTCGTTGCGCGGCGAGCGCCCGCAACCACCTGGCGCAACGACGACGGGTCTGCGCCGAACTCCATACCGCCGGCGTTCGTATTCGGGCAACTCACGTTGAGCTCGTACGCGTCGATCGCCGCGCTCTGCGCGCCGGTCGCCGATTCCTCGAGCCCCGCGATCACCGACGGATACTCATCGGTGGTGAAGCCGACCACGTTGACGAGCTTTCGTGTTTCGGGAAGATGCGACGCCATCCAAGGAACGTGGTCGCGCCGAACGGCATCCAGTCCAGGATTGGCGAGGCCAACGGCGTTGATCATCCCGCCCGCGAACTCGGCTACCCGTGGCGCCAGCGCGCCGGCGCGCGGCTCACGCGAGACGGCCTTGCTGACGAATCCCCCGAGCCGGTCGAGGCGCATGACTCCCGACAACTCCTGGCCGTAGCCGGCGGTTCCGGCGGCGAGGATGATGGGATTCTGAAAGACGAGACCACAGACGACGCTCCGCAGCGGAGAGTCGGTCGTCACCGGCCCGTTCCGAGTCCGGCGCGCGCTCCGCCGACGCGGCGTTCGTACGCGCTCAGATAGTCCATGGCCGCCCCGGCGACCGCGTTGGCGATGGCGTCCTGGCTCGACCGATCGGACAGATACCGCGCCTCGCGCGCATTCGTCCCGAAACCGATCTCCACGAGCACGGCCGGCATGTACGCCGTGACGAGCACGCGAAAGCCGGCCTGCTTGACGCCGCGACTCGGACCTGGCTCGACGGCGCGGAGCCGTTGCTGGATCATCGTCGCCAGCTCGTTCGATTCGCGGAGGTGCTCGTTCTGTTGCATGTCGCTGAGGATGAAGCTAAGCGGGTCATCCCGGCCGACGCTCGGTGAATCCTCGAATCGCGCCGCCGCGTTTTCCATCTGTTCGACGCGGCGCGCGTCTTCGGTCTTCGCTTCGGAGAGGAAATATGTCTCGAACCCGCGCGCCCCGCCCGGGTCCTGCCACGTGGGGCTTGCCGCGTTGACGTGGATCGAGATGAACAGGTCTCCGCCGGCGCGGTTGGCGATTCGGCCCCGATCATCGAGAGCAATCAGCGTATCCGACGTGCGAGTGTAGACCACATCGATTCCGCGCGCTCTCAGGCGCTCGCCCAATTTGAGAGCGACGGCGAGCGTGATGTCCTTTTCGTAGATCTTGGGCCAACCGCCGATCGGGCCGCTCATTCCATTGTCCACTCCCCCGTGGCCGGCATCGACGATGATCGTTCGGCGTCCGCGTCTGACCCGGGGAGGCGGCAGCTCGTTCGCATAGCTCGACGACGACCGCTCGGGGCGGCGGGGCGGCGCGGACAGTGCGGCGTCAGTGCGCAGGTTGGCCCGCGTCGCGGCGTCCACCGAGAACACCACGAGCTGCTTGGCGTCGTCGTCCCAACGAACGTTCGGCACCACGTCCGGAAACACGTCGGTCACGAGCTGAACGGGCACGACGAGGCGGCCGTTCTCCAGTCGCGGCGCCGCGGCCAGTTGGTACACGTCGCCACCCGCGCGCACCGACGTCGCCCCCACCTGCACCTGCATTCGCGCACCCCACACCTCGACGGTGTACCAGGCGAGCGAGTCATGCGAGACGTTGACGGGCAGCATCGGCTGCAGCGCGCCGAGACGTACCATCGCGCCGCTCGCGCTCGCCATGGTGGGCACGGTGACAGCACGCCGCGCGTCCCGAATGACGAGCGGTGGAGCGGCGGCGATTTGCAGCGCAACGAGCGCCGGAACGATCATCGCGCGCGCGCCACCCGCGCGATTTCGCGCGCGGCGTCGCGTTCGCGCTCGGCGTCCCGCTTGTCGTGCAGCTTTTTGCCCTTGCCGAGTGCCAATGCCACCTTCGCGACTCCGTTCTTGAAGTAGAGCTCGAGCGGAATGAGGGTGAGCCCTTGTCGTTCCACGGCCCCGATGAGACGACGGATTTCCTTGCGGTGGAGCAACAGTTTTCGGGTCCGGTCGGGCTCGTGATTGGCGTACCCGCGGTGCTCGTAGGCCGCGATGTGGAGGTTGAGGAGGAACGCCTCGCCGCCTCGAACGATGCCATAGGCATCGCTGATGTTTGCCTTCCCTTCCCGCAGCGATTTCACCTCGGTCCCGGTGAGCACCAGTCCGGCCTCGAACGTTTCGAGGATCAAATAATCGTGACGCGCGCGTCGATTGCGTGCAATCGATTTGATGTCCTTCGCGTCGTTTGATTTCGCGGGCTTGGCCATCGGCAGGCGGAGAAAGCGTGCGTGACGAGATGGTCGCGCGATCTCGCAACATAGAAGTCCCATCCACGCGCAGCAACACACGATGCGTTGACGGCACCCCCCGTGGCGACTAACTTTTTTTGTTCTGCCGAAGTGGTGGAATTGGTAGACGCGCTGCGTTCAGGGCGCAGTGGGCGTATGCCCGTGTGGGTTCGAGTCCCACCTTCGGCACTTCAGGATCAACGCAGTACCTCAGCAGCGAAGTGGGCTTGTAGGCGTGTGGGTTCGAGTCCCACCTTCGGCACTTCAGGATCAACGCGGTACCTCAAGACGCACAAAAACGACGGCGGAGCCCGCCACCCGCTAGGGTGATCGGGCTCCGCTTTTTTTCCGCCTGCGAGGTTCAGCTTTTTCGCGTGCGTTCGGCCTTTGCCGCGACGAGTGCGCTCGGCGGCACGTTCTCCGGGAGCATCGCCGTTCCGAAGCTCGCGCGCAGCGCTTCGTTGGCCGCGTCGAGATATCCGGAGAGCAACTCTCCAGCGTGCTCGATGTTGGCGTCGCGCGACTTGAAGCTGCCACCCGAAAACGCGAACAGCGTCTGCCCCATTCGCACCCAGGTCGGCGCACCGCCGCGGGCCGCGAGGCCGTCGCGATACGCGCTCAATCGCACGTTGAACTGACGCTCGGCGGTGTCGAGCATCCCCGCCGCGATATTGTGGTCCCGGGCGAAAGCTTCCGAGATTTCGCGGGCCACAATCGACGCGGTGCGATCGTCGAGCGCATCGCGTTGCGCGGCGATCAGACCGAGCGCGCGGCGCGCGTAGCGCAGCTCCCACCGGGCATGGTCAGCGTCGCCGCGAGTGGCGCGCTCGGCGAGCCATGCGACGTCGGTCTCGGCCGGGTCCTCGAACAGCGCGGCGACGTACACGGCGGCCTTGCGCTGCAGCCCCTTGTCCGCCCGCCAGCTCTCGAGGAAGGCCATGGCACGCTAAAGGACAGGCAGCGCGCGCGGATCGGTATGGTGCTCGGCTATGCTGCGGAGGCCGACGCGTGAGCGGACTTCGCCTTCTTCGGCCAGGAGGTCAGAGAGTCGCACTCCGGCGAGCACGTCGTCGATCTTCGCCTGCAGCAACAGCCAGACCGGTCGGATGCTGCATGTCTGTGAGGCCGAGCACCGTTCTTCGCCGACCGGATGCGACACGCAATGGAGGTCGAAGGTCGTCGTTTCCGACGCCTCGATGACGTCGCGAATCGAGATCTGCTCCGAGTCACGGGCCAGTGCATAGCCGCCGCGCGCACCTCGTGTGCTGCGCACGAGGCCCGCGCGGCGGAGCCTCAGCAGGATCTGCTCGACATAGTCCACCGGCAGCCGCTCGAGCTCGGCGATCTCGCGACCGGTGACCGGGCCTTCGGCCGCACGCCGCGCCAGGTGCAGCGCGCAGATGACGCCGTATTCAGCGAGTGTCGTGATGCGCACGATCTTGAATTTAGCGTCGCGCCACCGAAAAGGGCGAGCCGGGCTTCAGCCACCCGCCACCGCTCCGTGCGTCCCGCCGGGCACGCCGATCTCCGTCATCTTCTTGAGGTCCAACACCTCGTCGATTTCGTCGGGCGGGAGGATGGCGTCTCGTTTCACCAGATCGCGGATCAGCACACCCTCCTTGACCGACTGTTTGCTGATCTCCGCTGCCCTCGCGTAGCCGATCTGCGGGGCTAGCGCGGTCGCCAGCGCGGCCGAACGCTCGACCCAGTACTCGCACATCTCGCGATTGGCCTCGATCCCGGCGATGCACTTGTCCGCCAGAACGACCGCCGCATTCGTCAGAATGCGCATCGAGAGCAGCACGTTGAACGCGATGACGGGCATCATCACGTTCAGCTCCAGCTGGCCGTGCTCCGAGGCGATCGCCACGGTGGTGTCGCAGCCCATCACCTGGAAGCAGACCTGATTCACCATCTCGGGGATCGACGGATTCACCTTGCCGGGCATGATGGACGATCCAGGCTGCACGGCCGGCAGCTTGAGCTCGTCGATGCCAGTTCGCGGTCCCATCGCCATGAGCCGGAGGTCGCTCGCGATCTTGCTCAGGTCGATGGCGAGCACTCGCAGCTGGGCGCTGAATCCGGCGACGTCGCCCATGCTCTGCATCAGCTGCACGCGGTCGTCGCCGACGCGCAGCTCGAGTCCCGTGATCTGCCGGAGATGCTTGATCATCAGCGCCGGGTATTCCTTTTCCACCGTGACACCCGTGCCGACGGCGCTACCGCCAATGCCGAGGTCTCGCAGGTAGTCCGCGGCCTCTCGAACGCGGCGAACGCCGCGCGTCATCGAGCCTGCGTACGCGGTGAACTCCTGCCCCAGGCGGATGGGCATCGCGTCCTGGAGGTGCGTTCGCCCCGCCTTCACGATATCGTCGAACTGCCGGCCCTTGGCCGCGAGCGCGTCGCGCAGCTTCTCGAACGCGCCGACGAGCCCGGTGAGCTCGGACAGGCAGGCCAGCCGGATGTTCGTCGGGATCGTGTCGTTCGTCGACTGCGCCATGTTGACGTGGTCGTTCGGGTGCACCGGGCTGTAGGCGCCGCGCGTCCCGCCGAGGATCTCGTTGGCGCGATTCGCGAGCACCTCGTTGGCGTTCATGTTGTGCGAGGTGCCCGCGCCAGCCTGGTACGGGTCGACGATGAACTGGTCGCGGTGCTTGCCGGCCAACACCTCGTCGGCGGCCTGCACGATGGCGTCGGCGAGCTTGGCGTCGAGACGGCCGGTCTCCTTGTGCGTGAGCGCGGCCGCCTTCTTGAGCCAGACCTGCGCGACGACGAATGGCTCGAGCGGTCGCAGGCCGCTGATGGGAAAGTTCTGTTTCGCGCGCAACGTCTGGACTCCGTACAGCGCGTCGGCCGGAACGTCGAGCGGCCCGAGCGGATCCTTTTCCCGGCGAGTGTCAGCCATGGTCGTATCCGAGGAATTTAAGTGGTTGTATGCGAAAACTGGTATGCAATTGCCGAAGGTCAGCGCCGTTCGGCGAGCCCGCGCGCGACCGCGACCAGCGCCACGGCCGCGGCGAGCATCGCGATGCCCAGCAGTCCAACGCTCACGCCGTGGAGACGCCCGAACGTGGCCCGCAACGGATCGTCCGGCGACAGCGCATCCACGGAGCCTCCGATCTGCACGCGGACGGCTTCGATGCGGCTACCCACGACGAACTGCGCGACGGCACAGGCCACCGCGACCAGCGCGCCGAACACGACCGGCGTGTCCCAGTGCCAGCCGTCGTTGTCGGCGGTCTCGAGACCCATCACCAGCGCGCCGACGACGATTCCGCTGTAGAAGATCACCGGCAGCACCTGCCCCACGATGTTGCCGGCGAGCGTGCGAGTCGGAAGGACGGCGAAAGCGGCCGGCGCGACCACCGCCGCCGTGAGCACGGCGGCGCCGAGCCAGAATGCCAACGCGCTCAATTCGATCGCGGGGAGAGTCATGCGACGCGACACGACGCCTATCGCCTCACCAGGCGCGCTCCGCCGGTGAGGAACGCGTTGGTTGCGCGCTCGATGCCGATCGTCGTACTCGGACCATGGCCGGGGTGCACGGCGGTGGCATCGCCGAGGGTGCAGATTCGCGCCAGAGACTCTTCCATTTGCGTCGGGTCGCTCAGCGGCAAATCCGTCCGTCCGATCGAGCCGGCGAACAGAAGGTCTCCGCCGAACACTGTCTCGCCGTGGTGAAAGACGACGTGTCCCGGCGCATGGCCGGGCGCGTGCACCACGTCGAAGCGAAGGCCGCCCACGGCGACGACGTCGCCGTCGGCAAGCATGATATCGGGCGCGTCGGGCTGATCGAATGGCAGGCCGTACATGGCCGCCTGCATCGCCCCGCGTTCGTAGAGCGGAATGTCCGCCGGATGCAGATGAACGGGAACGGGCCACCGCCGGCGTACGCCGACGATGCCGCCGATGTGATCGATGTGCGCGTGGGTGAGCCAGATGGCATCCAATACGGCGCCAGACCCCTCGACCATCGCGATCAGCCGTTCCGGTTCCGCACCCGGATCGATGAGCACGGCACGATTGGCCGTCTCGTCGACGACGAGATAGCTGTTTTCCTGAAACGGTCCGACCGTACGCGACGACACCTTCACGACGTATAGCCCCCGCTGCTCAGGATCGGCTCCGACGCGTCGCCGTCGGCCAGCGCTTTCAAATACTTCTCGGCCGCGATCGCCGCCGTCGTCGCATCACCGACCGCCGTCGTCACCTGGCGCGTGAGCTGGGCGCGCACATCGCCCGCCGCAAAAAGTCCCCGAATGCTCGTCTGCATGTTCTCGTCGGTCTTGAGATACCCCATCTCGTCATGATTGACGTGGGCATCGATGATGCCGGTGTTGGGGCGGAATCCGACGAACACGAACATGCCGGTCGCGGGGAGCTCGCTCGTCTCGTCCGTCTCGACGTTGCGCAGCGTGAGCGATTTGACCAGGCCTTGATCGTCGCCGTCGACCCGCTCGACGACCGTGTTCCAGATGACCTGCACCTTGGGATTCGCGAACAGCCGTTCCTGAAGAATCTTGGAAGAGCGCAGCTCGTCGCGCCGGTGGATGAGATACACCTTGTCGGCGTACCGCGTGAGAAAATCCGCCTCTTCGGTCGCCGCGTCGCCGCCGCCGACGACCGCGATGGTCTGGTTCCGGAAGAACGCGCCGTCGCAGATCGCGCAGTATGACACGCCCTTGCCGGCGTATTCGAGCTCGCCAGGAATGCCGAGCTTTACAGGCGTTCCACCAGCCGTGACGATCACCACCGGCGAGAGATAAGCGTCGCCGGATTCGGTGCGCGTCTCGAAGCTCCCGTCGGGCAGCTTGGAGACGCGCTCGACGATCACGCCGTTCCTGAACTCGGCGCCGAATTTGACCGCATGATCGGCGAACTTCTGCGCCAGCTCGTGACCGAGGATGTGCTCGAACCCCGGGTAGTCCTCGATGACCTCTGTATTCAGGAGCTCGCCGCCAGGGAAACCGCGCTCGAGCACGACGGCACGGAGCATCGCCCGTCCCGCGTACATGGCAGCGCACATCCCGGCGGGCCCCGCCCCAACGATGACGACGTCGTAATTGTATGTCGTGGCCACGTCCGTACCTCGCAGGCAACCCGCTACGGGTGCCGAATCAGATCTTCTGAAAAGATAGCGGACCCGGGAACCGCGCTCGGCGGTTCGCCAATCACGAGGCGCGTGAGGGCGCCGTGACAATGCGAGACCGTCCCGACCATGACCTCGGCAGCGCGTTCTCGCGCGGCCGTGGCGATTCGGTGGTCCGCTTCGACGACGGCGCTCGTATCGAACATCCCGACGCCGTACGCCCGGTGACTGCAGTGCAGCACCGCGAGCTCGATCGGTCTGCCGGCGCCGCGCCGCTCGCGCGCGTGCTCGGCCAGCCGGTCCGGCAGACTCCAGCTGCGCGGGCCTTTCGTCACCGGGCACGTGCGTGGCTCGATGCAATTCACCGGACACGTCCAGGTCGCGAAGCTCACGTAGTGCGTGCCGTCGCCACCCGCGCGCTCCCACGGCACGGTCGGCGGCTCGTCGAACGGGCGAGTGTCGACCGATCGGTCGGGCCACCGCCGTCGCGCGCGCTCGACGATCCACTCGGCCATGAGATGCGGCATGAGCGGCGATGGGACGATCGCATCGGCGCGCACGGCATCGGGGTCGCGCGCGGCGTTCGTCAAATACTCATCGAAGAACGCGCGCCAGTCGGCGATGTGCAGCCGTATTGGTGGAGACGCGGCGGCATCGCGCTCGGTGGCGATGGCGGTACCGACCATACAACGCGGATCACGGTCGACGACGACAATGCATTCGGCCGTGATCGCCTCAGCCTGCACCGCCCTGCGGAGTTGCCGAACGTAGTAGCTGCCGTAGCAGCCGCCGCCCACGACGACGATGGTGCTGTACGTCTTTCGCGCGGCAGCGTCAGGCGCGGACATGCCGACCACCGTCGACGATGATCGTCTCGCCCGTGAGGTAGTCCGAGTCGAGGATGAACAGCACGGTCGCCGTCACGTCGGCCGGAGTGCCGGTTCGCTGCAGCGGTGTCGTGCGCCGCAGGCGCTCTTCGTCGGCGTCGGACCAGTTGTCGGGCAACAGCACCGTGCCGGGCGCGATACCCGCGACGCGTACTTCGGGCGCGAGCACGCGCGCGAGTGCGCGGGTCATGTAGACGACGCCTGCCTTGGACAATCCGTGCGGCAGGTATCCGGGCCACGTCTCGAACGCGGCCAGGTCGGCGATGTTCACGACGACGCCGTGCGACTGGCGAAGGTGCGGCGCCGCCGCCTGGGTCAGGAAAAATGGCGCGCGGAGATTGAGCGCCATGATCCCGTCCCATTGCTCGGGCGTGATCTCACCGAAGGGCGTTCTGATCATCACCGCGGCCGAGTTCACCAGCACGTCGAGGCCGCCGAACTTGCCGACGACGTCGCCGATCAGCCGATGCGCATTCTCCGGCTTGGTGAGATCCGCGCCGAATATCTCACCGCTTCCTCCCGCGCTTTCAATGGCGCGAACGGTGTCTCGCGCGCCGTCAGCGTGGGAGTTGTAGTGCGCGGCGACGCGCATGCCGCGCCCACCAAGCGCCACGGCGATCGCCTGCCCGACGCGATGCCCAGCACCCGTGACCAACGCTCGCCGTCCGCGCAGATCCATGGTGCGCTGCCCTCAGGCCGCGCGCGCGCGTACGCGCCCGTCCTGGCGGCTGAGCCACTCGGCCGGTACGCGCATCGCGCCAAGCGTGCGCGGGCCGTCTCCTGAGCCGTGCCAGTCGGAGCCGCCGCTCGGTACGAGGCCAAAGTGCTCGACGAGCGCCGCGAGCCGGGCTGCGTCTTCCGCGGAGTGACTCGGATGCCGCACTTCCACTCCGTCGATGCCGAGCGCCGCGAAGGCCTGCACGCGCTCTCGTGTCCCGGCCTGTGCCGGATGGGCCAGGATCGCCAGTCCGCCAGCGCGATGGATGAGCTCGATGGCGTCGGCGACCGCCAGGCGGTCCTTGGAGACGAACGCCGGCTTGCCGTTCCCGAGGTAGCGATCGAACGCGTCGCGAAAATCGACCGCCCATCCGTTGGCGATCATCGCGCGCGCCACGTGCGGGCGACCGATCGCGCCTCCCGCCGCCTGCTCGAGCACGTCCGCGATCGCGATGCGCACGCCGAGCTCGTTGAGCCGCTGCACGATGCGCTCGGCGCGCGTGCGACGCATGTCGCGGAGGCCAACGAGCCGCGCTTCGAGCTCCCGCGTATCCGACAGGTGCAGTCCGAGGATGTGCGTTTCGACGTCGCCTTCGACCGCGCTCAGCTCAACGCCGGGAACTACGCGAACGCCGATCGCAGAACCGGCGTTGGCCGCTTCGGCCACGCCGTCGACCGTATCGTGATCGGTCAACGCGATGGCGGCGAGACCGACGCGCCTGGCTTCCTGCACCACGTCAGCCGGCGCGCGCGAGCCGTCGGACGCCGTGGAGTGAACGTGCAGGTCGACCTGGGCGGTCGTGTCCGGCGCGGCGGTCGACGGCGGCGTCACGCCGAGTAATTCGCTTCGGGCGACGTGTCGCTCGGCTGCGAGTACGCGAGCAGGCGAGCGAGATCGGCATCGCTCATCTCGACGAGCGACCGTTCGCGCGACCGCGCGCCGACCGGCGAGTACCGCGTGACTCGAACCTCGCGATCCGGACCAGTACCGTTCACGAAGATGAGCCCGAACTCGTCGCGGTCGTATTGCGTGGTACGGCCGGAGGGAAAGACGAGCCAGCGCTTTCCGTCGACGGTGATGGCGCGTGATGGCATCTATCGCAGCTCCACTTCCGAATAGACGCGGTTGGGATCGAGCACCGGCTCGGGCGCGGCGGCGTGGGCGCGGCTCAGCGTCTCCGGATCCGCCGCCTCGACGAACTCGAGAAAGGCTCCCGGCAGGCCGACCTCCTCGAACACCCAGTACCGGCAATTCGCGTTCGCGTAGTATTCGTGCTTTCGGCGAAGCTTTTCGTGAAAGCGTTCGCGTTCGGGTGGTGTGACCAACGTGCGTTGAATCGTGAGAGCGCGCGACATGCTCAGAGCACCGCCTCCGGAAAGTTCTCCAGCGATTTCTTGAGGAACGACATGAACTTGTCCGCGTCGGCGCCGTCGACGATGCGGTGATCGAACGACAACGACAGATATGCGCACGTACGGATCGCGATGGCGTCCTCGCCTTCGGGGCCCGTGATGACCTTCGGCCGCTTCTCGATCGCGCCCACACAGAGGATCGCGACCTGCGGCTGATTGATGATGGGCGTGCCGGTCAGCGACCCGAAGACGCCGGGATTGGTGATCGTGAACGTGCCGTCCTGCACCTCTCGCGGATCGAGCCGCTTGGCGCGCGCGCGGTTGGCGATGTCGTTCAGCGACCGCGTGATGCCGGTGAGCGAGAGATTGTCGACGCCTTTCAGTACGGGAACGATCAGACCCCAGTCGAGCGCGACGGCAATGCCGAGGTTGATCTGCTTGCGGTAGATGACTTCGTTGCCACGCACCGACGCATTCAACACCGGATACGCCTTGAGGCCATCGACCGCGGCCTTGATGATGAACGGCAGGTACGTGAGTTTTTCGCCGGTCGCGCGCTCGAACTCGGCGCGATGTTTCGCCCTGATGCGCGCGATGCGCGTGAAGTCGACTTCGAAGAACGAGCTGACGTGGGCGGCCGTGTGGCGCGATGCGACCATGTGCTCGCTGATGAGCTGGCGCATCTTGGTCATCGGCTCGACCACGTCGCCCGGCCACGGCTCCGGGAGCGGCAAACCTGGCGTCGAGGCCGGCATCGGCGCGCGAGCGACTGGCGCCGGCGCGCCAGACTCGAGGAATTGCAGCAGGTCGCGCTTGGTAACGCGGCCCGCGATGCCCGAACCCTGAAGCGCACTCAGCTCGACGCCGTGCTCGGCGGCCATCCGCCGAACGAGCGGCGAGGACTTGGAGCGGAGGCGTTCTTCCAACGACCCGCCGTTCGGATGCGGCGTGGGAGTGGTTTGGGGGGGGGGCGCGCTCGTTTGGTGCGAGGACGGCGGCGCGCCGGTTGTAGGTTGTTTTTGGGGGGGGCCCCCCGCACCGCCACCAGCCGCCACCAGCGCCGCACTCCCACTCGCCTGTGCCGCTGGAACCGCCGGCGCCGGACTTGCCGCCGCGACTCCGGCCGCGACGTCCGTCTCGAGACGCGCGACGACCGTCGACACGGGCACCGTCTGGCCCTCAGTAACCAGGATCTCGGCGATGACGCCGGTCGATGGCGCGGGAATCTCCGCGTCCACCTTGTCAGTCGAGATCTCGAAGATCGGCTCATCGCGCTTGACCTGATCGCCGACCTTCTTTAGCCACTTCGAAAGCGTGCCCTCCGCAATCGATTCGCCCATTTGAGGCATCACGATGTCAACGCGCGCCACCTATTCACCCTCGTTCCGAGTGTTGCGCGCGCTGTCGCCCGCGCCGAAGTCTCCATAGAGCCAGAGTCGGCAGCAGTACCATCCCGATCAGCGCGCCGCGAAGCCAATACGTTCCCCAACTGCATGGTGCGCCGGTTTCCGCATTCGCGGCACAGCGCGTCAGCGCCCCCACGATCTTCGCTATGAGGACGGCGATCATTCCGCCACCCGCGAAGCCGGCGACCGCCGTCAGACATCCAATACCAAAATAGGCGGGCGGAGGCCCATTCGCTTGATCGGTTTGCTCGTCGGGCGCTCCCGCCATGTCAGTATGCGGCGAGCGTTCGGAGCGCGCGGACGATGTCGGCCGTCTGGGGCAGGACAAAGTCCTCGAGCGACGGCGCATACGGCAACGGCACGTCATGGGCCGTGACACGAAGCACCGGCGCATCCAGAAAGGCGAACGAGCGCTCGTTGATTCGCGCCGTGATCTCTCCCGCCAATCCGCCCGTGCGCGTGTCCTCGTGTACGATCAGCACGCGATTCGTCTTGCGAACCGTGGCGTGAATCGCTTCGTCGTCCAGCGGCGCCAATGTCCGAAGGTCGACGATCTCCACCGACAATCCGTCCTCGCGTTCGAGTTGCTCCGCGGCCTCAACCGCTTTCCACACCGTGGCCGCGTACGTGATCACCGAGAGATCGCGCCCCTCGCGCGCCACGCGCGCCTTGCCGATCGGCACGACGTGATCGCCGGCCGGAAGCTCGGCCTTTGCACGTCGATAGAGGTACTTGTGCTCGAAGAAGAGCACGCAGTCGTCGTCGCGAATCGCCGCCTTGAGGAGACCTTTGGCGTCGTCGGCCGTCGACGGATAGACGACCTTCAACCCCGGCGTGTGGACGAAGCCGGCCTCGGGATTCTGCGAGTGGAACGGACCACCTCGTACGTAGCCGCCGCTCGGTCCCCGGACGACCATCGGACACGGCAGTGATGCTCGATAACGCGCCGTGGCGACGTAGTTGGTCAGCATGTCGTACGCGTTCGCGATGAAATCGATGAATTGCATCTCGACCACCGGACGCATGCCCATGTGCGCGGCGCCCGCCGCGGCGCCGACGATGCCGGTCTCCGATATCGGCGTGTCGATGACCCGCTGCTCACCGAATCGATCGAGCAGTCCCTCGGTCGCCTTGAAGGCGCCGCCGTATCGTCCGATGTCCTCGCCGAGGCAGAACACGTTGGGATCGCGCTCCATCTCCTCGAACAGCGCTTCGCGGATCGCCTCGAGATAAGTGACTTCGCTCATCGGATCCCGTCGTCGCCGTTCGGCGTGTATGTGCCCCAGGCTTCTGGCCGCTCGTGCGAGTCGACGACGCTCGCGCCGCCTTCGCGATACCAGAGTGGCTGCTCGGCGGGTGGATTCGCATAGACGCCGCGGAGCGCGTCCAGCGGCTCGGGCGCTGCCGATCGTTCGGCGACGTCGGTTGCATCGTCGACTTCCTTGCGCACCCGCTCGTCCATCGCCTGCACGTCGTGGTGCTCGAAGCCGAGCTCCTCGGTCAACCGCGCGACGTAGCGGCTGATCGGATCGTTCTCGCGCTCCCACCGCTCGATCTCACCCGCCGGTACGTACGACTGATTGTCGTGCTCGGCGTGTCCTTTCCGGCGATACGTCATCAACTCGATGAGCGAAACACCGCCGCCGCGTCGCGCGTGGTTGACGGCGCGCCTGGTCGCGTCGTACACGGCGAGAACGTCGTTCCCGTCCGTCCGTTCGCCTGGAATACCATAGCCGACCGCCTTGTCGACGAACTGTCTGGCCGCCGTTTGCTTTGCGGTCGGTGTGGAGTACGCGTAGCCGTTGTTCTCCACGATCACGACCAGTGGACAACGTTGCACGGCGGCAAAATTGATCCCCTCGTGAAACGCGCCCGTCGACGTGGCACCATCGCCGACGTACACGAGGCCCACGCGATCCTCGCCGCGCATCTTGAAGGTCAGGGTCACGCCCGCCATGACGGGTACCAGATCGCCGAGCGGCGAGATCTGGCCGATGAATCCGCGCTCCCTGTCGCCGAAATGGATGTTGAGCTCGCGGCCGCGCGTGGGCGAATCGCGCTTGGCCATGTACTGCCGAAGGATCTCGATCGGCGTCGCGCCTTTCACCAGCATCGATCCAAGATTTCGAATGAGCGGCGACAGCACGTCGCGACGCTCGAGTGCATACGCGCTTCCCACCGAATCCGCTTCCTGTCCCAGCGAGCGAAACAGTCCGCCGATGACCTTGGTTTGGCGGTAGAGCGCGACCAGACGCTCCTCGAGAGTCCTCGTGAGTCGCATCCAGTAGTACAGCTCGAGCAGTTGATCGCGCGACAGCGACGCCGATGGCGATGGCGCTGCCACATCGTCGCTAGCGATCGTGTTCACCGATCCGGTCGATCGCTGCCCGCCCGGCGCCGGTGTGCGCGGCGCTCTCCTGGCCATCAATAATTCGCGCTCAGCGCGTGCGACGGATCCTCGGTCCGGTGCACCGTCATGAAGAACCGTTTGACGTTGCGGTCGAGCCGACTCTCGCCCATCTGGTCCGTATCTACTTGCACGAACGTATAGTGGCCGCCTTCGGCGCGCACGGACAGCCGCATGTTGCCGAGCGCGCCCGTATACGTGCGGACTTTTGGGGCGGTGGTCTGCTGCGCCAGGCCGATGCTCGGGAAGAACTGATCGGCGGCGGCAAGTACTTCAGCGACGGTCAGATGGCTTCTGTAAAAGTGTCGCATCAGGGAATGTTCGACGGCCGCTCGTTGATCACGTCCTGCATCCAGTCGGTGCGCTCGAGCGGGTGCAGAGAATCGCGTCGAAACCGGATTGCCACGGCCCAGAGCCCCGGCACGACGAAATTCAGCTTCGCATGATACGTCCCGACCTCCGGACCGTAGATCATGCCGTCCCACGTCTTGGCGCCTTCCGCGTTGCTGGAAAATAGCTGCCCTTCGCCGTTCTCGATCGGCTGGCGTGTCTTGCGGTCGAAGATCCGGACGCTGTAGCGGATGTCGTCGCGCGCATGCGGCGGTGCCTGGTCGGGGCTGATCGTGAAATCGTAGCTCAGCGTGTACTGGTGCAGCGGCGGCGGCTGCCTCGGCCCGTTGTCGCAGGCTGCCAGCGAGGCCGCCGCCAGCGCTGCGACTGCCGAGGCTCCCATCGTCCAGCCTCGCATGTTCGCCTCCCCCCGTTCTAGGACTGGTAGTACTCCAGGCCGAGATGCGTGATCTGTTCCTCACCCATCAGATGCCGAAGCGTGTTCTTCAGCTTCGTCTGTTGGATGAAAAGATCGTGTTCCGGCTGCAGTCCGGGAGCGGCCATCGGCGATTTGTAATAGAAGCTTAACCATTCCTGAATGCCCTTCATTCCGGCGCGGTGGGCGAAGTCGGAGAAGAGCGCCAGGTCGAGCACGATCGGCGCCGCGAGGATCGAGTCGCGGCAGAGGAAGTTGACCTTGATCTGCATCGGATAGCCCATCCACCCGACGATGTCGATGTTGTCCCAGCCTTCCTTGTTGTCGCCGCGCGGCGGGTAGTAGTTGATGCGCACGACGTGCGAGAAGCCCTTGTACAGATCAGGATAGGTCTCGGGCTGCAGGATCGTGTGCAACACGCTGAGCTTCGACTCTTCCTTGGTCTTGAACGACGCCGGATCGTCGAGGACTTCGCCGTCGCGGTTGCCGAGGATGTTGGTCGAGTACCAGCCCGCCAGACCGAGCATGCGCGCCTTGAGCGCGGGCGCAATGACGGTCTTCATCCACGTCTGCCCGGTCTTGAAATCCTTGCCGGAGATCGGCACGCCGCGCTCGTTGGCGAGCTGCTGCAGCGCGAGCGTGTCGACCGCGAGATTGGGCGCGCCGTTGCAGTACGGAATGCCTTCCATGATCGCGGCCCAGGCGTAGAGCATCGCCGGCGAGATCGCCTCGTCGTTGCGCTCCATCGCCTTCTCGAACTGTTCGATCGTCGCGTGCTGCGGTCCCGGCTTGATGAAGATTTCCGTTGACGCGCACCAGACGATCGCGAGCCGATCGCACTTGTGCCGCGCCTTGAAGTCTCGCATGTCCTGCCGCAGCTGCTCGGCGAGATCGCGCTTCGTCTTGCCCTTCTTGATGTTCTCGCCGTGGATGCGCGTGACGTACTTGTTGTCGAACACCGCGGGCATCGGCGTGATGCCGCGCAGGAAATCGGCGATCGGCTCGAGATCTCGATCCTCGAGCACGCCGGCTTTCTTTGCGGCCGTGTAGGCGTCGTCGGGAATCGGATCCCAGGCGCCAAACACGATGTCGTCGAGCGAGGCGAGCGGAACGAAGTCCTTGATGAGGGGGGCGCGATTCTCGGTCCGCTTGCCAAGCCGGATCGTCGCCATCTGGGTCAGCGAGCCGATCGGCTTGGAGTGGCCGCGGCGAATGCTTTCCACGCCGGCCATGAACGTCGTCGCAACGGCACCGAGGCCAGGCGTGAGAATGCCAAGCCGGCCGGCGGCCGGGCGAATGGTGGGCGAAGCCACGAACGGGTCTCCTATCGACACTAAGGGCGCGTGCCGGTCGAACGCGGCGTCCGGCGACGCAGCCAAAACGTCTTTTCGGTGGTGAGCGGTAGAGGCGGCGCGTCGGCGCGGGCGTTCGTCTGTTGGTGCACGAACTGGATCCGCTGCACGACGGTGATCCACGCCGTGACGGTGAGAAATACGATGATGGTTCCCAGCACCCAACCATCGAGGGCGAGGCCGAACAGCGCCTGCGGGGCCGACAGCAGCACGAAGCGCTCGGGGCGCTGCACCATGCCGACCTTGGCATCGAGCCCGAGCGCTTCGGCGCGGGCTCGAATGTACGACGTGAGGAACGAGCCGATCAGCCCGGCCAGGCAAACCACCAGCATCGGGATGGAGTGGTGTACCGCATTGATGGCGTAGAACACGGCCAGGCCGCCCAACAAGGCGCCATCAGCCAGCCGGTCGAGCGTCGAGTCGAGAAACGCGCCGAAGGTCGAGCTCTTGTTCGACCGCCGGGCGACCGTTCCGTCCAGGACGTCGAACAGTGCCGTCATGGAGAGGAACCACCCGCCGGTTCGGATGTGGCCGAACCCGTAGATGATGCCGCCCGCAACCGTGCAGGCGGTGCCGAAGGCCGTAATGGTGTTGGGATGGACTCCGCGGCGGACCAGCCAATTCGCGACCGGATCGATGACTCTCAGGTATCCGTTTTTGAGCCAGTCCGGGAGAATCTTCATGCGGCTCGAATTAGGCGCCTGCGCTGAGGCTACGCTGACCGGCAGTAGCGGCGGGACTCGATGCGACGCACCTGAACGGCCGGGGACGTCGCTCCGGCGTAAAAGTAGCCGCTCCACGGAGTTGTAGCAACCGACTCAGCAGATTGTTCCCCTCAGGGCAGCGCGAACGCGAACGTCCCGCTGAGGACCACGTTGTTGCGCGTATACGTGTGAACACCATCGACTGTCACCGCCTTGAGTGTCACCGTCGAACCCGCCGCGAATCCTTGCACCGGTATCGTCACGTTGCTCTTCGCCGCCACCTGCCGCAGAAAAGTATCCGCACCGCCGGAGCTCACGTAGACGTTCACTGCCTGGTCGAGCGTGTTGTTCACCTGCACTGAGACCTGTGTCGCCTGGGTCGGTGCGGTTCGTACCTCCACCTGGCGGGGTCCGCAGGCAACTGTCGCGAACGCAACGACCGCGCCGCCGAGCAGTGAAGCGACTCGATGAAATCTCATGGTTTTCGTCCTCGCATGTTTGGTGGAACGTGGTGCAAGAGCCATGCACTCCGGTCGTGTTCGCCTACTGATACAGCCAGAATCTTCGAGTCTCTTTCAGGAACTGCGCAACCGGGCCTCGTTGCGCCTCCATGGCTCGTTGGGGATCGGTGCCCGACAGAATCGCCTGTCGCACCGCCGTGCTGCCGAACCGCTCATCGAACGTGGGCTGCCGAATCTTGAGCGAATCATGATTCGCGCGATCGATCGCCCACAACACCGCAGCGGCGATTTGTCCGGATTGCACCGCGTTCCGATCGTCTACGGCGATGCGCACGCTCGGAATGGTGCGACCGCCGTACTTGCTGTCGGTGGGATTCTGTGGCGCGAACGAGCCGGCCACGAACTGGACGCCCGGCAAATGCCGCCGGTTGAGCAGTTGCGCGACGCGAGGGGCGTCCATCCACGGCGCGCCGAATTGCTGGAACGCGATGTCGGTTCCGCGCCCCACCGACACGTTCGATCCCTCGAATGCCACGAGCGACGGATAGAGCAGAGCGCTCTGAGGAAAAGGAAGATTCGGCGACGGCCTCACCCATGGCATCCCGGCTTCGTCGAGCCACATCGCGCGTCGCCAACCGGTCATCGGAACGACGTGCAACGGCGCGTTGATGGCGAGCACGGAGTTGTAGAACAAGGCGAGCTCGCCCATCGTCATTCCGTGCCGCAACGGGAATGGATATAATGCGTACGGCTTTGCCGACCGCTGGCTCGTGTGCTCCTCGGCGTTGGCCAGCGACGCGTCGAGCATTGGACCATCGACGTGCATCCCCGTGATCGGGTTGGGACGGTCGAGCACGATGATGGGCAGATGTCGTCGGGCCGCCGCACGCATCGCGTAGATCATCGAACCCACATACGTCCACGTTCGAGTGCCGATGTCCTGCAGATCGAACACGAGCGCGTCGAGATCGGTGAGCAGGCTATCGGGCGGCGCGATCGCCGTCACGGTGTAGAGCGAGTGGACCGGGAGTCCGCTGCGCTCGTCGATTCCGCTGGCGATATTCTCGCGGTCTTCGGTGCCGCGGATCCCATGTTCCGGCGAGAACAGCCGGGTGAGCTTCACGCCTGCCGCGCGGGCGCGCTCGTCGCGGAGGAGCTCGATGTCCGAGACACCGTGTTGATCGACACCGGTTTGATTCGTCAGCAAGGCGATCCGCTTGTTGCGGACGAGACCGATGCTGTCCTCCAGCAGGACCGTGATGCCGGGCTTCACCGTGGCCCGGGCGATGCCGGTCGTAGGGGTTGGCTGATGCGCGCAGTCGGCCACGAGCATTGCCACGAGCATTGCCACGAAGCTTCCACTCACCCACTTTCGCGAATGCATCGATACCGCTCCCGTTGGTTGCGTCTTCTCTGTCTTGCATCACTCGGCGCCTGCCACCGCCAGGTCGTCGTTTCGAGCCCGACCTCGGCGGCGACAACGCCGGCCGATGCTGCGCTGAAGAACGCCATGCAAGCCGACGTGCAGCGCGTGCTCGACCGCGGCCGCGCCGACAGTGCGTTCCCCGGCGCGTTCGCCGTCGTTGGCACGCACGCCGGAGTCCTAGCCGAATATGGCGTAGGCACGCTCGATTGGGCACCCAGCCCGCGGCCGGACGAACACACGATGTGGGATCTGGCCTCGCTCACCAAGGTCATTGGTCTGACCACAGCGGTCATGCAGCTCGTCGATCAGCAGCGAATCGATCTCGAGGCGCCACTGCAGCGCTACTTGCCCACCTGGACTGGACGAAACAAGGAAAAGGTGACCGTCCGGCACCTGCTCACGCACACCTCCGGACTTCCGGCGTTCAAGGCGTACGACGAGATCACCCACGATCCGGACAGCCTGGCCAAGCTGATGTTCGCCACGCCCTTGGACCTGGAGCCCGGCGCGAAGATGGTGTACAGCGACATCGGCGCGTACATGCTGGGACGGCTCGTTGAGGAGATCTCGGGACAATCGCTCGACCTCTATCTGCACGACCGCGTATTCGAGCCGCTCGCCATGCACGAAACGACGTATCGGCCGCCGATCTCACTGTGGCCGCGCATCGCGCCGACAGAGCTCGACACGGTGCAGCGCCGGCGGCTGGTGCGCGGGATGGTCCACGACGAGCGGGCGTACTATCTGGGTGGCGTTTCGGCGCACGCGGGGCTGTTCAGCAGCGGACACGATCTCGCGCGCTTTGCCATGATGTACCTGAATGGCGGAGCGCTCGACGGTGCGCGCGTGATACAGCCCGCGACCATCGCGAAGTTCACCGCCTATGCCGACTCGACGTTTTCCAACCGTGGGATCGGATGGCAGAAGCCTGAGCTGCCCGGCATGCGCTACACGACTGCCGCGCCATGGGCCGGGCACACGATGTCGACCCGGTCGTTCGGACACACCGGCTTTACCGGCACTTCGATCGGGATGGACCCAACGCGGGACTTGTTCGTCATCCTGTTGAGCAATCGCGTGGATCCCACGCGAAACAACAACAAGATCAGCGAAGTCCGTCGCCAGCTCACCGACGCGATCGTCACGGACTACGACCGGCTGCGGGCCAACGCTCACACTCCATGAATCCATGCACATCAGCGCGATCGACTGGGCGATAGTCGCCGCCTACTTCCTGCTCTCCGCCGGTATCGGCTTCGCGTTCACGAAGCGCGGCGGCGAGAGCCTGAGCGAGTACTTCATCTCGGGACGCGCCGTCCCGTGGTGGCTCGCCGGCGCGTCCATGGTTGCAACGACATTCGCCGCTGACACGCCGCTCGTCGTCACCGGTCTCGTATCGGCGCACGGCGTGGCCGGCAACTGGTTGTGGTGGAACATGCTGATGAGCGGCATGCTCACGGTGTTCTTCTTCGCCCGGTTGTGGCGGCGTGCGCACGTCATGACCGACGTCGAGTTCGCGGAGGTGCGGTACAGCGGCAAACCTGCGGCCACGCTTCGCATCTTTCGCGCACTCTACCTCGCGATCCCCATCAACCTGATCATCCTCGGCTGGGTGACACGGGCGATGATCAAGATCCTGACGATCTCGCTCGGGCTTCACGCGGTACAGCTGGGCGGGATGACGATCTCGGGCGAAGTCATCGCCGTCGGCATCTGCTTCGTAATCACGATGGCGTACTCGGTGGCGGCCGGCATGTGGGCGGTGCTGTGGACCGACCTCATTCAGTTCGTCATCAAGATGACGGCGGTGATCGTGCTCGCCGTCTTCGCCGTGCGCGCGGTCGGCGGCATGGACGTGATGAAGGCGAAGCTGACCGAGCACTTCGGCAGCGAGACGGCGGCGCTCTCCGTCCTGCCGATCTCCTTCACGGGGCACGGTCTCGTTGCCTACGCCTGGATGCCGATTCTCACGCTCGCCGTGTTCCTTGGCGTGCAGTGGTGGGCGGCATGGTATCCGGGCGCGGAGCCCGGCGGCGGCGGCTACATCGCGCAGCGGATCTTTTCGGCGCGCTCGGAGAAGGACGGCGTGCTGGCGACGCTTTCGTTCCAGGTCGCGCACTACGCGCTCCGCCCGTGGCCATGGATCGTCACCGGCCTCGCGACGATCATCCTCTACCCGAACGGCATCGGCCCAACGCACGACCACGAAGCGGCGTACGTGCAATCGTTCGTGGACCTGCTGCCCACGCCGTGGCGCGGCTTCATGATGGCGGGTTTCGCCGCGGCGTACATGTCGACGGTGGCGACGCAGCTCAACTGGGGTGCGTCGTACCTCGTGAACGACGTCTATCGACGATTCTTCAACAAGACCGCCAACGAGCGACACTACGTGGGCGTGTCGCGCTGGGCAACGGTGTTCCTGTTCCTCGCCTCGACGCTCGTCACCTGGCAGCTGTCGTCGGTGGAGGGCGCCTGGAAGTTTCTACTCGCGATCGGCGCGGGTACCGGCCTGGTGCTCATCCTCCGCTGGTACTGGTGGCGAATCAACGCCTGGTCGGAGATCAGCGCGATGCTCGCCTCGTTCGCCGTTTCGGCGATCTGCTTCGTGACCGTCCCGGGCCGGTGGTTCCCCGCGGACGATCCGAGGAACGACTCCGTGATCATGCTCATTACGGTCGCCGTGAGCACCGTCATCTGGCTCGCGGTCACGTACATGACACAGCCCGAGACGGAGGCAACGCTGGCGTCATTCTACGAACGCGTCCGACCGGGGGGACCCGGATGGGTCAAAGTCTCCGAGCGGCTCGGCTACGGTCGGGAATCGATTCCGGGCGGGGCGCTAGCGTGGACGAACTGGCTCGCGGGAATCGTCGCGGTGTATGCTTCGTTGTTCGGCATCGGCAAGATCGTCTTTGGCGAGCTGGGCGCGGGGCTCGTCCTGCTGGTCATCGCCGTCGTCGCGTTCGCGTGGATCGCCAGATCTTTCCGGTCGGAGCTGCCTCCACCAGCGGTCGCGGCCCGCGAGGCGGTCTCGATCGCTGCCGACTGACGGGCGCGGCAGCCGTTTGAACACGGTTGCGGTTCGGGTTATACTTCGTATGTAATGCGGCCAATGGAACTTGGCCGCTTCCACTGGAGGTCGCGAATGAGCACGATGAATGAGCCCGAGGTGATGGTGACCATAACGCAGGGCGCCGCCACCGAGGTGAAGAAGTTCATGGAGCAGGAGGGCGTGGATCCGGCCAAGGGCGGCCTCCGTGTGAGTGTTCAGCCGGGTGGCTGCAGCGGGTTCAAGTACGGCCTGCTGATCGAAGACGAGGCCGCCGAAGACGATTTGATCCTCGCGCAGGGCGAGTGGCAGGTGTTCGTCGATCCGTTCTCCGCCCAATACCTGAACGGCGTGACGATCGACTACGTCTCGTCCATGCAGGGCTCCGGTTTCACGTTCAAGAATCCGAATGCCACGGGCGGCTGCGGCTGCGGCAGCTCGTTCTCCGCATAGCACGATCACGCGCACATCGAGCTGACATGGAACGGTCGGTCGCTGGCACTCGCCGGGACGCGGTCGTGAACGAACAAAGGGGGGCCCGCGAGACAGTGGATCGCGCGGCCCCCCTCTCTCGTCCATCGCACGCGCCCTTCAGCGGAGAGCACATCCGTACGGTCGTGGTGGACGACCACGAGGACATTGCGCGGCTCGTCGCGAACCGCATTGCCACTCTCGTTCGCGAGCGCAACGCCGCGGGTGAGCGGACGGTGCTCGGACTTGCCACCGGATCGACGCCGATCGGCATCTACCGGGAGTTGATCCGCATGCATCGCGACGAGGGCTTGAGCTTCGCCAACGTGGTGACGTTCAACCTCGACGAGTATTACCCGATGCCCAAGGAGAGCATCCACTCCTACCATCGGTTCATGTGGGAGAATCTCTTCTCGTCGATCGACATCAAGCCGGAGAACGTGCACATCCCGCCAGGCGATGTGCCGCGCCAGGAGATCCACGACGCGGCGCGGCGGTATGAGAGCGACATCGAGCGCGCGGGCGGCATCGACTTTCAGATTCTCGGCATCGGCAAGACCGGCCACATCGGCTTCAACGAGCCGGGGTCGGGCGCCGAGAGCCGGACGCGGCTCGCCACGCTCGACGCCATTACGCGCAAGGACGCCGCGGGCGACTTCTTCGGCGAAGAGTATGTTCCGCGCGAGGCCATGACGATGGGCATCGCGACCATTCTCGACGCCCGCGAGATCGCGATCATCGCCACGGGCGAACACAAGTCGAGCATCGTGCAGCGCGCCGTCGAAGGCGACATCGACGTCGAGGTCGCGGCGACGTTCCTGCAGCGGCATCCGAACACGACGTTCTATCTCGATCGCGCGGCGGCAGCCGAGCTGACGCGCATCAAGACGCCGTGGCTGATCGACGAGGTGCACTGGACGCAGGACCTGATCGTGCGCGCCGTGATCTGGCTGTCGCAGCGCAACGACAAGGCGATCCTCAAGCTGACGCAGCGCGACTACGCCGACGCCGGCATGTCGTC
>DATJHY010000014.1:0-31539 GCA_035493635.1 Gemmatimonadaceae bacterium
CTCGCGCTCGCGCTCTTCCATGATGTAGTCGAGCGTCATCTGCGCGGCGGTGACGTTGTAATCGTTCTTGTGATTGGGGCTCGCCGCGCGCTGATGGAGCACATTCACGTACGTCGCCGCCTCGGCCTGGTTGCCAAGACCGACGTCGGCTTCGGCGGCGATGAGGTAGACCTCGCCGAGTCGAAGGACGACTTCGACCTTGCCGCCTTCCTGCGCCGTGAAGTTGGCGCGCAGGTTGTCCTGGTATTTCTTGAGCGACGGATAGCGCTGCCAGTTGAAGTAGCCGTCGTTGGCATTGTTGCGATCACCGCAGTACGTGGCTGCCGTTGGCTCCTTGACCTGATCGGTCGGGCAGGGCGTAAGGGTCACGTACGCCTTGCTCGAACGCTGCGCGTCGGGCACGCCGTAGGTGTAATACACGGCGGCGGTATCGCCGGTGTTGATCAGTGCGCCGCTCGTGCAGTGCGGGCAGACGCCTGTCGCGTTCTTGACGCCGTTCTGCGTCGAGATCCACACCGTCTGGAACGAGCCGTCGAAGCGCGTGTCGAGGATGTCGCTCGCGCCGGGCGTGCCGATGAACTTGTTCCAGAGACTCAGCTCGTACGGAGTGGGCATCAGGCGGCGGAACGGGCGGCCGTTGTTCAGGTCGCGCGGCGTGCCGACCCAGATGCCGTTGTTGTCGTACTGGCCCAGGAAGACCAGGTGCAGATAGTTGTACTCATCACCCGCGTCGTAGTGGGTCAGGTCGTACGAGAACTGGACCGTGAAGATGAATTCCTTCCGGTTCATGTTGTAGCCGGTGTTGTCGCAGTAGCCGCTGCGGCCCGGATCGGCGGGACGCGCAACGCACCACAGGTCGGCAAACACCGGCTCGAGGGAGTACGTCCCCGAGGCGATCACCGCCTTGGCGTCGGCGAGCGCAGCCTGGAAGTCGGCCTGCTTGCTCGGGGAGTACGGCTTGTAGGCGCGCGTGAGGTAGACCTTGGAGCGGAGCGTGAGTGCGGCTCCCTTCGTGGCGCGGCCGACTTCGGTCTGTGTGACGGGGAGCATGGTCACCGCCGAGTCGAGATCGGCGATGATCGTGCGGTACACCGCGGCCGCCGAATCACGCACGGCCGTCGCAACCACGCCTATGTTCTCGTGCAGGATGAGTGATACGTCGCCGAACTGCTGGACGAGCGTGAAGTAGTTGAGCGCGCGAAGGAAGTGTGCTTCGCCGAGCAGCGACTGCTTGACCGCGGGTGAGATGCCCTGCGTGTTCGGTCCGCGGTCGAGCGCGGCGTTGAGGGTGTTGATCGCCTGATAGGCGGGGTTCCATGTGTTGGCGAGCGGCGCGACGGTGCTGTTCATTCCGCCGCCGTAGCTGTCGAAGTCCTTGTTGTTGGAGCCCGACTGGTCGGCGGCCATCCACGTGTCGGTGCCGACCTGGGTGAGCGACAGGAGCTGCTCGCGGCCGTAGAAGTTGCGGAGCTGGCTGTAGCTGGCGATGACGGCGGAGTTGAGGCCGTCGGGCGTGGCGTAATACGCGCTGCTCACGCCAGTGATCAGCTTCTCGTCCAGGTTCGCGCATCCGGCGGAGAGTCCGGCGACGAGCCCGAGCATCACTGTGGAGATCAGTATGCGCTTCATCTTATGAGTCTCTCTCGATGGGTGGCCGGGGGCGGGTCTACCAGACGATGTTGGTGCCGAGGAGGAGCGTGCGGACCGTCGGGACGGCGCCGCCGACTTCGGGGTCGATGCCGAGATAGTCCGTGTGGACGTAGGGATCCTGTGCCGTGCCGTAGATGCGCAGGCTCTGCAAGCCGATGCGGCCGGCGAGACGCCGGTCGAGCGTGTAGCCCGCGGTGATGTTGCGGATTCTCCAGTGGGAGCCGTCGCGGTAGAGGCGAGTGCCGGCATACAGCCGGTCGACCGCGCCGGTGGTCGGCGCCGGGTTCTTGTTGGTCGGGTTGGTCGGCGTCCAGTAGTCCATGTCGGCGAGGTTGCCGAACCGGCCGAAGTAGCTCCGCGGCGTGCCGTCGACGAACGTGTACTTCCACTTGGCGGTGATCAGCCCCGACAGATCGAAATTCTTGTACGTGAACCGATTCGACAGGCTGCCGGTCCACTTCGGGTAGCTGGTGCCGACGATCGTGCGATCGCTCGCGTTGATCGTGCTGTCGCCGTTGATGTCGGCGACGCGGGGATCACCGAACTTGAACGTGCCGCCGTGTCGATTGAACCGCTGCATCTCGAGCGAGTCGGCATACTGCCATACGCCCACGTACTTCCAGTCGTAGAACACGCGGCGCTGGGCGTCGTTCGGAATGTTGATCGGCTGTCCCACGAACCAGACGTTGCCCACGTCCTGCGCGGCGCCGCTGGCCAGCGAGAGAATCTTGTTCTTGTTGCGCGCCCAGTTGACGTCCATCGTCCACGTGAGGCCGCGCCAGTTCTTCAGGTTGACGGTGGAGATGCCGATCTCGAGACCGGTGTTGCGTGTGGCGCCGATGTTCTGGAGGGTCGACGTGAAGCCCGAGGTGACCGGCAGCAGTCGTCGCAGCAGCAGGTCGTGCGTGTTCGCCAGGTAGCCGTCGATCGTGCCGCTGACACGATCGTTGAGCACCGAGAAGTCGAGGCCGATGTCCGATTGGTCGGTCTTCTCCCAGCCCAGATCGGGATTCGGGATCGAGCCGGGCTTGTAGCCTCGCACGCGCGTCGAGCCGAACGTGTAGAGGCGCGACTGCAGGGTGCCCTGCGTCTGGTACGGACCAATCGACGTATTCCCGGTGGTGCCGTAGCTGCCGCGCAGCTTCAGGGAATTGACGAAGTTGAACCGGCGCATGAACCGCTCGTCGCCGATCTGCCAGGCGAGGCCGAACGACGGGAAGTAGGCCCACTTGTGCCCGGGAGCGAGCCGGCTCGATCCATCGGCGCGCTCGGTGAAGTTGACGCTGTACCGATCGAAGATCGTGTAGTTCACCCGTCCCATGTACGACTGGAGTGCCCACTCCGAGATGAGACTTCTCTCATTGCCCGCCGTGCCCGAGCCGAGGTCGTACCAGAGCTGCGTGGGGTAGGGCAGGTTGGTGGCGTAGAGCGAGTCCTTGGTGAACCGGTCGTGCTGGATGCTGTACAGTCCCGTGAACTCGAGCCGGTGGATGTAGCCAAGGCTCCGGTTGAAATGCAGGAGGTTGTCGAGCGTGTACGAGAAGTCCTGCTGGTTGAACTGCCCGGCCTGCGGCGGCTGACCCTGGTTGGAGCTGTTGGCGCCGAGGTTGGTGCAGTTCCCGTGGGCCCACGGTCCGTTGTAGCAGCCGTCGGTGAGCTGCGTGTAGTCGGGGCCGAAGTTCATCCGGTACGACAATCCGTCGGCGAGCTGCAGCTCGGCGTACGCTGACCCGAACACGCGATTGACGAGCTGCTGCCGAATGACCGACTGAGCCTCGAGGACGGGATTGATGTTGAGCTGGTCGTCGTCGGGTCGCGGGTCGAGCAGGCCGGCCGAGTCGGGGTTGGTGAAGTTCGTCGGCTGGCCGAGCGGAGTCATCGCGAACAGATAGCCGTAGGCGGCGCCGCCCTCGCCCTGGTCGGTGTTGATTCGCGAGGTGTTGAAGCTCGCGCCGACGTTGAGTCGCCGCGTGTTGTGATCGATCGAGGCGAAACCGGCCGTGCGCTTGTAGCCCTGACCGGGAATCAAGCCGATCTGGTCGAAGTAGTTGCCCGAGAGCGAGAATCGCGTCTCGCCGGTCGAGCCGATCACGCCGCCCTGAACGCTCCGCTGGGCGCCGCTTCGCAGGACGGCGCGCTGCCAGTCGGTGGAGATGTTGTGCTGGACGGCGAAGAGCTGCTTGGCGGTGAAGATCTTGGCCAGGCTCGTGTCCTGCCCGTTCGCCGCCGCGCCGTCCTGCATGTACTTCACGTACTGCTGCAGGTTCATCATTGGAATGAGCTGCACCGGATCCTGGTTGCCGTAGTACATGTCGGCGGTGAAGGAGGTGTGCAGCCGGCCGTCGAGCGGCCCCTTTTTGGTCGTCACGAGAATGACGCCGTTGGCGCCGCGACTGCCATAAATCGACGTCGCGGCCGCATCCTTGAGGACTTCGATCGTCTCGATCATTTGCGGATTGAAGTCCTGGATGCCGCCGGAGATCGGGATGCCGTCGACGACGAACAGCGGATCGTTGCTCGCGGTGAGCGATCGGACGCCGCGGATGCGGACGTTCATCGCCGATCCGGGCTCGTTGCTCGACGAAACGATCTCGACGCCGGCCACTCGTCCCTGCAGTGCCTTCATCGGGTCCGAGGTGGGGATGTCTTTGAGCTTTTCGGCGGTCACCGTGGCGATTGCCGCGGTGACCGTTCGGCGTTGTTGCTCGCCGTAGCCGGTGACGACAATCGGGCTGAGTTGAGTGGGGGCGGACTTCATCACGAAGTCCGCGGTCGCCGTTCCACCCGCCGTGACCGTGACCGTCACGTTGACGGAGGAGTACCCGAAGGCCCGCGCCTGGACGATCTGGGTACCGGCGGGCACGTTCGTGAGGGTGTACCGACCGACCGTGTCCGAGACCGCGGTCCGGGAAGTACCGGTAACGGTGACTTGAATGCCGGGCAGGGCGCGACCGTTCTCAGCGGTGGTCCGGCCAGTGATCCGGCCCGTCGCCTGCGCGCTCGCGGAGTTCGCGCCGGCGGCGGCGGTGGCGGCGAGGACCAGAAGCAAACTCCAGCGTCCCATCAGGAAACCCTCCGAGAATCGTGGAACGGAGAACGTGCTGGACAGTCGGGGCGAAGTTTCGTCAAGTTACTAAGTCATCAGATCACCCCGATTCTACGGCTGCCGTCGGGGCTGTCAAGACAAGGTTTTGCCGGGGGGTGGGGGTGCCGCGGAACGAGCCAGAACTAGCCAACGCGGAGAAGCGGAGGAGTTCCTAGTGGATACGGGCCTCTTCGTGGTGTGGACAGGTCGGGTGGTTGTGAACGCGGATTCTTCGGATTGGGCGGATTCTCCGGATCGCTCCGAATGCCGAGAGAATCTTCCGCCCAACGAGCCGAGAATTTTTTGGGGGCTGCCGCTCGTGACGCTACTCGTGGCCTACCGAGCGGCAGGTCATTCAACAATCCCGGCTCGTGGCGAACGGCGTGTTGGCGCCACTGGGAGCAGATCCGCTGCCTCCGCCAAGTCCGCGTGCCTCCGGGTTCACAACCACCCGAACTCTCCACGCCACGACGAGTCCCGGATAAGCACGGGACTCCTCTGCGACCTTTGTGTCCTATGCTCCTCTGCGTTGGGCTGCTCAGTCCGGGCTCGTGGCGCGACGAAGCGTGTCCAAAGACGGCGACGGCGTTAAGAAGGTTCTCACACGTGACATCAGATTGAGGCTCGCATGCGCGTACCGATCGTTCTCCCGATCTCAATCATCGCCGCGCTCGCCATGACGGCGCCGGACCGATCGCCGAGCAGCCACGCGGCCGAGCTCCGGTTGGCGCGCATCTTCGGCGACGGGATGGTGGTTCAGCGGAACAAGCCGGTGGTGGTGTGGGGCTGGGCAGCGCCGCGAGAACGGGTGACCGTGTCGTTTCGCGGCCACACGGCGACGGTGACGGCAGCACCAGATGGGAAGTGGAAGGCGAGCTTGCCGGCCGAACCGGCGGGCGGCCCGTTCGCGTTGGCTGTCCGCACGGCAAGGGAGCACCTCGAGCTCCGCAACCTGCTCGTTGGAGACGTGTGGGTCGCGTCAGGACAATCCAACATGGAGTTCACGCTCCAGCAGGCGCGCAATGGCGCAGAGGCAATCGCAAGCGCGCACGACTCGCTCATCCGCCAATTCAAGGTTCCAAATTCCTGGGCTGACTCCCCCGAAGACGATCTCGCGGGCGGCAGCTGGGCGCCGGCCGATCCACAGCACGCCGGAGCGTTCAGCGCCGTCGCCTACTTCTTCGCGCGAGACCTCCGGGCGAGCGAGCGCGTGCCGATCGGAATCGTGAACACCACGTGGGGTGGAAGCAACATCGAAACGTGGATCAGCCGGGCCGCGCAGCATCTGTCGGACAGCGCGTGGAGCGCGATGCGGCGCACCGAAGAGGCGCAGATGCGCGCCGTCCGCGACTCGTTGCGCCAGCGTATTGGTGCGCTGCCGATGCGGGATGCCGGAATGTCGGATGGTCGCGCCCCCTGGGCGGACCCGCTGCTCGACGATCGCGATTGGTCGGACATCCGGGTGCCGGCGTACTGGGAAGACCAGGGCTACCCCTCGATGGACGGCATCGCCTGGTACCGGCTCGCCGTCGACCTCGACTCCACGCACGTCGGCGATGCGACACTGACGATGACCGCGATCGACGACGATGACATCACGTGGGTGAATGGCGTCGAGGTCGGCCGAACGAACGGCTACAACGTGCGCCGGTCGTACCGGATACCGGCAAACGCGCTCCACCCGGGACGCAACGTGTTCGCGGTGCGTGTGTCGGACGGCGGAGGCGGGGGCGGAATCAACGCACCGGCCACACTCTCATTCGCGGACGGCACAAGCCGATCGCTGGCGGGCACGTGGAAGTTCAAGGTCGGCGCAGTGTCCTTTCAGCCGGACGGGCAGCGCATCAACAAGGTTCCATCAGTGTTGTACAACAAGATGCTGTACCCGCTGCTATCGCTTCCGATCAAAGGCGTGATCTGGTATCAGGGCGAGTCGAACGCCAACAACCTCGGGCAAGCAACCGCGTACCGTGAGCAATTCCGCAGGCTGATCTCGAGCTGGCGAGGGACGTGGGACACCGCTCGCGACGTGTTTCCGTTCCTGTGGGTGCAGCTTCCGAATTTCGGCACGCCGGACTCGGTTCCGCCGCTCCACGCCGCGTGGGCGACGCAACGCGAGTCGATGGAGGCGGCGCTCGCGCTGCCAAAGACCGGCAGGGCGATCACGATCGACGTGGGTGAGGCCGACGACATCCATCCGCGCAACAAGGAGGATGTGGGCGCGCGACTCGCGCTCGTGGCGCGTCGAGTGGCATATGGCGAACCGGTGCTCGCTTCCGGGCCGACGTATCGCTCGCACGTCATGCGTGGCGATACCGCGGTCGTGAGTTTCGGAAGCGTCGGCGGGGGACTGATCAGTGGAACGGGCGCGGATCGCGTGGCGGGCTTCGAGATTGCCGGAGCTGATCGGCGGTTCGTGTGGGCCGACGCGCGGATCGTCGGCAACCGAGTGAAGGTGTGGAGCGATCGCGTGACGCGTCCGGTCGCGGTGCGCTACGCGTGGGCCAACAACCCCGGGCGCGCGGAGCTGTACAATCGAGAGAAGCTGCCCGCCGTGCCGTTCAGGACGGACCACTGGTGAACAGACATGGAGTCGGACGCTATTTCTCGGCGAAGAGCGACAGCTCGATGGCCTCGGCCATGATGCGGTAGCCGTTCTCGTTAGGGTGCAGGTGATCGCCGCCGTCGGCGTCGGAGCGCAAGCGAGTCGGCTCGGCGGGATCGCGCATCGCCGCATCGAAGTCGATCACGCCGTCGAAGTTGCCCCTCGCCCGGATCCAGGCGTTGATTCGCTGCCGCGCTGCTTCGCGATCCGGTGTCGAGTAGAAGGACGCACCGAAGGGAAGGATCGTCGCGCCGTACACGCGCAGATGTCGCGCGCGCGCTCGCGTCACGATTTCCCGATATGCCCCGATCAACTTCGTGGCGACTGAATCCGCCAGACCGGGCCGCGACGTGCCGAGGTCGTTCACGCCCTCCGATACGATCAGCCACCGAACTCCGGGTTGATCGAGCACATCCCGGTCGAGGCGCTGGAGCGCGGTTGGACCGAGGCCGCCGGTGAGCACCGCGTTGCCTCCGATGCCCGCGTTGAGGACAGAGATTTCCCTGGTCGCGGCGCCCGCGCGGAGCCGCCGGGCGAGATTGTCCGGCCACCGGTCGTTCTTGTCCGTGCCCGAGCCACGTCCGTCGGCGATCGAGTTGCCGAGGATGACGACCGCCGCCGCGCTCGGCGGCGCGAGCACGTCGATGCGACTGAGGAGATACCAGTGCTCGGTCTTGCTGGCGCCGGAAAGTGTACGCGCGTCGGCGCGATTGCCTTGCAGCAAGTACGATGTCGTCCGCGAGCCGGGGTGCCCGGTGACGCCGGCCGGAGCCGAAATGACGTACATGCTCACGGCGAGATCGGCGAGCGACGGCGCGGCGAGCGTCACGACATCGGAGACGGCGGCGGCGCCCGGCAGGATCGTCACCGTGTCGCGGCCGCCGAACGTTGCGTGAGCGTCGGTTGCCGTATCGACGGTGTCGCGACCAGTGGTTCCGTGCGCGACGTGGACCGACGAGAGGGTCAAGGGGCCATCACCGAATTCATTGGAGATACGGATCCGCCAACGCGTGCCTCCGATCGACGCGCGAATCGTCTGGCGGAGGGTGCTGGCGGTGAGACCTGGTGCCGGCGGAAGGTTCCGCTGTTCCGTCAGCTGTGGCGGAGCTTCCCAGGCGGCGACCCAGTTCGTCGCCGGTGGGGCGGGCGCGACGTGGCGCGAGGCGCATCCGATTGCCGGCAGGAGCAAAAGCGCAATTAGGGTCAGAGTCGATTTAGCGTTTGCTAAATCGACTCTGACCCTAATTAGCCCAAACAGCGGTCGAATGCGTCTCACGCTGCCAGACCTGCCATCAGCCTGAGCAAGCCGTCCTGTGTCGCGGTGTGGCCGGGCACCTCGCCGACCAGCTTTCCTTCGCGCAGCACGATGATTCTCGTCGAGAGACTCAGAAGTTCCGGCAGCTCGCTCGAGATGAGCAGCACCGCCGTGCCCTGGGCGGCCAGCTCGTTGATCAGCGCGTGGATCTCGGCTTTGGCGCCGACGTCGACGCCGCGCGTGGGCTCGTCGAGAATCAGGACCTGGGCGTTCGCGGCGAGCCAACGGGCCAGCACCACCTTTTGCTGGTTGCCGCCCGAGAGTCCGGCGACGGGAAGGTCGGGATTGCTCGTCCGCACACCCAGTCGCTTGAAGTAGTCGCGCACGAGCTGCCACTCGGCGGACTCGCGGATCCACGTGAGCTTGGCGAGCCGATTCAGGATCGGCAGGGTCGTGTTGTGCCGGCAGCTCTCCGAGAGCACGAGTCCCTGCTTCTTGCGGTCTTCCGGCACGAGGCCGATGCCGAGCGCGATCGCCTTATCCGGTCCGTCGACGCGAGTCAGCTTTCCGTTCAGATGCACTTCGCCGCGCGCGTCGTCGTCGAGACCAAAGATCGCCGCCGCCACCTCCGATCGTCCCGCGCCGACCAGTCCCGCGAGGCCGACGATCTCGCCTGAGTGCAGTGAGAAGGAGATGCGCTCGAACTTTCCGGGCGACGTCAAATCCTTCACGCGCAGCACCTCCTTGCCCTCCTCCGTCGAGCGCGGAGTGGGGAAGTATTCGGCGAGCGGACGACCGATCATCATACGCACGATGTCGCTCTCCGAGAGCTCCGCGGTCGGATGCGTACCGACGTGCTTGCCGTCGCGCAGCACGCTCACCGTGTCGCAGAGGCGAAAAACCTCGGGCATGCGGTGCGACACGTAAATGCACGTGACGCCGCGGTCGCGCAGCCGGCCGATCAGGTCGTACAACCGCTCGGCATCCACCTGGCTCAAGCTGCTCGTCGGTTCGTCGAAGACGATCACGCGGGCGCCGCTGCCCACGGCGGCGGCGATCTGCACGATCTGCTGCTGCGCGATGCTGAGATCGGCGACAGGTCGCGTGACGTCGAGGTGTGCGCCGATCTCGGCGAGGAGATCGTGCGCGCGCTTCTGCATCGCCAATCGGTCGACGAAGCCGCGTCGTGACGGGATGGTCCCGAGACAGAGGTTCTCGGCGACCGACAGATTGCCGCAGAAGACGAGCTCCTGATGGACGATGCCGACGCCGGCGGCGAGCGCGTCGCGCGGGCTCGAGAAGTGGAGCTCGCGATCATACACGACAAGCCGGCCTTCGTCCGGCGTGTAGATGCCGGCGAGGATCTTTCCAAGAGTGCTCTTGCCGGCGCCGTTCTCGCCGCACAGCGCGTGACACGATGCCTGCGCGACGTCGAGCGAGACGTCGCTCAGCGCCTGCACCCCAGGGAAGCGCTTGGTGATGTGCTCGAAGCGAACGGCGAGCGCGCGGCTCGTCTCGACAGCGGTCGTCATGTCTTGGCGGCGGGCATCGCGCCGCGGCTGAGACGGCGTGCCGTCATCCGGCTGCTCCACTGGTCGACGACCACGGCGGCGACGATCGCGCAGCCGATCACGATCCACTCGTAATTCTGATCGAAGTGCAGCGTGCGTATGGATTGTCTGATCAATACGATCAGTACGGCGCCAAGCATGGCGCCGAAGGCGCTGCCTTTGCCGCCGATGAGGCTCGCGCCGCCGACGACGGCGGATGCGATCACGTAGAGCTCGTACCCCTGCGCGTCTCCCGACGAGGTCGAGCCGTAGAACGCGGCGCCGAGGAATGCGGCGAACCCCGCCGTGGCGCCGGCGACCGCGAACACGCCGATCTGGATACGCCGGAGCGAGAGACCGGCAAAGCGACTCGCCTCGATATTGCCGCCAAAGGCGAAGACGTGGCGGCCCATGACCGTGCGCGTGAGGTAGATCGTGCCGACCACTGTGCAGGCGATCATCGACAGCATCGGCACGGGATACAACCCGCCGCCCAGACCCAGCGTCGCTTTCACGACGCGCGTGAGCGGCGACGGGACGAGGATGCTCATCGCGCTCGTGGCAACGAAAGCGATCCCGCGCAGCACCCACATCGTGCCGAGTGTGATGATGAACGGATGCACGCGGAGTCCGACGACGAGGGCGCCGTTGAGCAGCCCGCAGAGAAGTCCGACGCCGAGTGCGGTGCCGAGTCCGACGAACGTCGTCGCGGCGGAATTCATCGGCCCGAGCGCGCGCAGGAGCAGCGCCATCGACACGCCGGCGAGCGCGTAGATCGATCCCACGGACAGGTCGATGCCGCCGGAGATGATCACGAGCGTGGCGCCGATGGCCATGATCGCGAAAAAGCTCGCGTCGGTGGCGGCCTGGATCAGCGTGTACGAATTCCAGAAATTGTTGACCGTCTGGCCGGTGCGGGGATCGACGTGCGAGCCGGCGAGCACGGTGAGGGCGATCGCCAGCGCGATGAGGACGATGACGAGGCCCGTCTCCTGGGCGCCGAGCAGTTTCTTGAGCAGTGATGACATGGGGCGCGAATGTAACGAAAAGCTGCCGGATCAGCGCCTCGAATCTGCACCCGGATGGGCCGCGTGGAAGGAGGCCCGAAAGCGCGCGTACGGTTCGTCGTAGGCCGCGTGGGCGCTCGGAGAGGGATGCTCGAGTGGGCCGCGGGTGAGCGTCGCCCGCGCCGCAGCGGCCAAATCGGAGAAGGCGCCGGCGCCGACGGCGGCGAGCAGCGCCGCGCCGTAAGCCGGTCCCTCCTCGCGATCGACCGTGCACACGGGCAGTCCGTAGACCTCCGCCTGCAGGCGTCGAATGAACGGGCTCTTCGCTCCGCCGCCGGTGAGGAGCACGTTGTCGGCCGAGAGGCCGAGCTCCTGCAGAATGGTGAGCGAATCTCGAAGCGCGAAGCAGACGCCCTCGAGCACCGCGCGTGTGACGTGCGCGCGTGAGTGCGCGAGGCTCAGCCCAAGGAGCGCGCCGCGCGCGGCGGCGTCACGGTGAGGTGTGCGCTCGCCTTGCAGATACGGCAGAAACGTGACGCCGTTTGCCCCCGGCGAAACCGATGCCGCTTCGTCGTTGAGCAGCTCGTTCGCGTTCCCGAGGCTCGTCGTATCGCGCGCGAGCTGGTCGCGATACCAGGCAAAGGCGCCGCCGGCCGACAGGACGACGCCCATCAGATACCAGGTGCTCGGGACAACGTGGCAGAACGTGTGCGCCCGGAGCATTGGATCGACGCGAGGCTCGGACATCGGGGCGAGTACCGTTCCCGAAGTTCCCCAACTCGCGACGGCTTCGCCCGGGCCGACGACGCCCACGCCCGCCGCGCCGCACGCATTGTCCGCGCCGCCGCCCACGACCGGTGTCCCGGCCGCGAGCCCCGTGAGCTTGGCGGCTTGCGGAGTCACCTTTCCGAGGACCTGCGACGAACCGCCCACATTCGGCACGATCGACCGCGCCAGCCCGAGCTCCGACAAGATCTCGTCGCTCCAAGTTCCATGCGCCGTGTCGAACATCAGCGTTGCCGACGCGTCCGACGGCTCGGTGGCGAGCACGCCGGTGAGCTGATACCGAATGAAATCCTTGGGGAGGAGCACCGTCGCCAGTCGCGCGAACGCGCTCGGCTCGTGATTGCGGAGCCAGAGCACCTTTGGCAGGGTGAAGCCCTCGAGCGCAGGATTGCAGGCCAGATCGCGAAGCCGCTCCTCACCTCCGACGCGCCGCGTGATCTCGGCACATTCCGCCGTCGTCCGGCCGTCGCACCAGAGCAGGGCGGGTCGGATCACGGCGCCGTTCGCGTCGAGGAAGACCGACGAGTGCATCTGTCCGGAGAGCCCGACGCTGTCCACTTGGGCCCTCGGTTGCGCCGCGATGACGGTACGAATGGCGGCGACGCTCGCCCGCCACCACGCGTCGGGCTCCTGCTCGGCCCAGCCGGGGCATGGTGTGGAGAGGGTCAGTGGTTCGACGGCCGACGCGAGAACGTCGCCAATCTCGTTGACGAGGATCGCCTTGACGCCGCTCGTGCCGACATCGAGGCCGAGGAAGCAGGTTGTCACGTCACGCCACCATTGAAGTCGTGGACGGTGCGAGAAACAGCCGCTCGGGCCACCCCCGGCGCGCTCACTTGTAGATCTCCGGACACCGCGGCTTGTCCCGATTTGCCGGACAGCGCAATCCCTCATAGAACGACAGCGGATGCAGCGACGGCTCGTAACCAGGCGGAATCGGGCGCCGTGAAAAAGTCTGGAAGTACGACAGCGCCGCGTCCCGCCACCAGCGTGCTTCGTGTTCTTGAATGACGAGAAATGAATCGACGGCGGCGAAACGCTCGGCGTCGATCGAACCACGAAGGTCTTTCCAGGTTCGCTCCATCGAGCGTACGGTGTCGACTCCCGCGGTGTAGTGGCGAACCAGCTCCTCCCAAAGCGTGCGACCGGAACGAAGGCGATCGTCCCAGCGCACACGGTGGAACCAGAGCAGGAGGTTCTCGGGAACCGAGTCACGGCTGGCGAACACGTCGCGCACCGGCGGGAAGTACTGTGCCGCCGCGTTGCTGCCGGAGCTCGTGCGATCGAATCCCAGGCCGAGCGTGTCCGCGCGATGGTAGTACGACGGCGTCCAGTCCGGTCGCCCGCCGTCGGCCCACGGGCCGGGGCCGTAGTGGTGTGCGGTCGCCATGATGTGCGCGAGTCCGAGGGGCGTCATGTAGTTCACGACAGCCTCGTGCGACACGAGCATCATGTGCTCGATGCGCGACACGACCCGGCGATCGTTCGAGAAGGTCATTCGGATCCAGTCGTCGGCGATCGCTCTCGACGATGCCGTTGGGTCCCAGGCCAGTCGGCCGAACGCGTACCAGTTTGCCTGGTTGAACTGCGAGCCCGTCCAGTCGCGATCGGTGCCGATATTCGACACGCCGGCGATGCCGGTGTGGCGGTAGCCATGGAGCAAACCGTCGATCACGCGCGCGACCGTCGAACCCTTGCCTTTGGCGTAGGTGTCCGATCGGAGCACCTCTTCGAACAAGCTGCCCAGATAGACAAGATGCGTGTCCTGTCCGAGATACTCTTTCGTGATCTGGAATTCCATGACGAGCGGGGTCTTTGGCATGGCGCCAAAGAGCGGATGGAACGGCTCGCGCGGCTGGAAGTCGAGCGGACCGTTCTTTACCTGAACGAGCACGTTGGCGCGGAACGAGCCGTCGAGCGGCTTGAACTCGTCGTACGCCTGCTTCACACGATCGACCGGCACCGCGTTGCTGTACACGAACGCGCGCCACATCACGACACCGCCGTGTGCCGCGACGGCGTCGGCGAGCATGTTGGCGCCGTCGGCGTGCGATCGTTTGTAATCCTGTGGCCCCGGCTGTCCCTCGGAGTTTGCCTTGACCACGAACCCGCCAAAGTCGGGCACGTAGCGGTAGATCTCGTCGGCCTTGGCCTTCCACCACGCGCGCACCGCGGAATCGAGCGGATCGGCCGTCTTCAATCCGCCGATCTCGATCGGCGCGCTGAATCGCGCGGTGAGATAGACGCGAATGCCGTACGGGCGGAACACGCTGGCGAGCGCGGCGACTTTGACGAGGTACTCGGGCGTGAGCACCTTGGCATTGGCATTGACGTTGTTGAGTACGGTGCCGTTGATGCCGAGCGACGCGTTCGCGCGCGCGTAGTCGCGGTAGCGCGGCGACATCGAGTCGGGGAGGACGTCCCATTCCCAGAGCGACTTGCCGGCGTATCCCCGCTCGACGGTGCGATCGAGATTGTCCCAGTGGTCGAGCAGCCGCAGGGCGATGCGCGGCCGATCGGTGATCGCGAGGCGCGCGAGCGAGCCGTTCGTCTGCAGTTGTCGCAACAGCCTGAAGGCGCCATACAGCGCGCCGGCGTCGGTATTCCCGGTCACGACGATCACGCGTTTGCCGTGGACGGTCGTCGCGCGCACGAGATAGCCCTCGTCGCCGAGACGCGGAAGCTCCCTCGCGAGCGGCAATGACGCGACGAGACCGGGCCGCGTTCTGCTTCCGACGAGAATCGAGCCGTCGGTCAGCGTCTTTGCGATCGCGAGGCGGCGGCCGAGGAGTCCCTCGAGTCCTCGCGTGAGCTCGTCGCGCGCGGCAGCGAGCGTGGGTGAATCGCTATCGATCACCAGCGATCGAGCCGCCGCGCGATACTCGGCGAGCCGCGCCGCGTTGGAGACGAGGCGATAGCGCAGCCACAGATCGTAGCCGTCTTCGTTGGGCGGGAGCGGCGATTGCGGGAGCGCCGGTCGCGCGAGCACGAGCGACGTCGCGATCAGTCGCCGGCACATGCCGCCGCGGAAGATCGCCCGTGGCAACACGGCGATTGTCAGGCGGGAATCGTCGGCGAGCGCTCGTCGAGCGGATCGGCCCATCGCTGATTCGGAATCAGCGGAGCCCAACCCGGTCGGAGCGGATCCTGATCGTAAGGATAGGAACCGAGCCGCTTGAACATCTCGTGATACTCGCCCACACGGTCACGATCGAGCTTGACGCCGAGCCCGGGCGCGGTCGGCACCTGAATGCTACCGCGGCAATAGGGGATCTTTCCGCCTTGCACGACATCGTCCATCAAATGATGGTAGTGCGCGTCGGCGGCGAAGGTGAGGTTTGGGAGAACCGCCCCGAGATGCAGCATCGTGGCGAGCTGAATTCCCAACTCGCCCGACGAGTGCACCGCAACGCCGAGCTGGAACGTTTCACAGACACCTGCGGCCTTGAGGCATTGCCGGATGCCGCCCCAGAAGGTGGTGTCGAGCAGAATGACGTCGACCGCCGTCTCGAGAACGTTGGCGGCGAGCTGCTCGAAGTTCACGACGACCGTGTTCGTGGCGAGCGGCACGCGCAGCTTCTCGCGCGCGCGCCGCATGCCGTGCAGACCGAAGCACGGATCCTCGAGGTAGTCGTTGTTCAGCCCCTCGATCGCCTGGCCGAATCGGATCGCCTGTTCGGTGGACCAAACGCCGTTGGGGTCGAAGCGGATACGATCGTCGGGGAAGGCCTCGGCGAGCGCGCGATAGCAGGCCAGCTCGTAGTCGGGATCGAACACGCCGCCTTTCAGCTTGTGCGTCGTGAAGCCATGCGCCTTCTTGAGCGCACCGGCCTCGGCGACGAGCTGGTCGACGGTGCGGACTTCGCCCGAACCGTCGCCGTTGTTGGGATAGCGGAAGAAGAGATAGGACGCGAACGGGACGTGATCGCGCAACGCACCGCCGAGCATCTCGCACACAGGAACACCCCACGCCTGGCCGAGGATGTCGAGGCACGCGAACTCGAGTGCCGCCACGAGCTGGGTTCGCTGGTTGTAGAGCGAAGCAGTGGGATTGGCGACTCGGAAGCGCATTTCCTCGAGGCGCGACGGGTCGTGTCCAAGGAGGTATGGCTTGAGGCTGTTGAACGCCGCAACGGCGCTTTCGCCACCGCCGCCCATCTCTCCAAGGCCGATCAGTCCGTTATCGGTCTCGACCTCGACGATCGTGCGCACGAATCGGCCCCAGTGGCACCCGTTGGCGTGACGGAGCGGCGCGGCGAGTGGGACGCTCACCGGGGTGGCCCGGATATCGATGATCTTCATGCGACGGCGATCGGGGCAGTGGCAGGGGCGCGGGCTGTCATCAATTCATCTTATCTCTGGCTGCCAATGTTGGGGTTTGGAGGCGGGGTGTCAAGCTTGTAACAGCTCAGAGTCTGGCATCTCGAAGGCTGCAACTGCCATCTCACCCGCGAAGGCGAGACCAGCATCGAGGCCTCAGCATCGAGGCGTCGGACGTGGGAAAGCCACACCAGGGGCGTGAACTGCCAAAGTGCGGGCGCCGTTCCGCTCTTGGGTTGGCTTTCACACGCCTGAGTTCTCGATGCTGAGGCCTCGATGCTGGACTCGCTTTCGTGGGTGAGGTCTTAGACGTGAGGCGCCAGAGCCGCGAACGTCGATCTCGCTTCTCGACCCCCAAACCTCACGTCTGAGGCGTTTCCGCTCTCCCGTCCCCTCCGATCTTCGGCACCAACATATGTATGACCCCCAGCGCCACGACGTACGCCGAGCCGCAAATCGCGAACACCACCCCGTACCGCCCGTGGGTTGCGTCGAGGATCGCGCCAGTCAGGCGCTGAAAGAGCATCGCGCTCATGGCGCCGGCGAACCCGCCGATGCCAACGACCGAGCCCACCGCCCGCCGCGGAAACATGTCGCTGACGAGTGTGAAGAGGTTCGCCGACCACCATTGGTGTGCCGACGCCGCTACGGCGACAACGGCCACGGCAATCCAGAGACTGTGCGCGAACGGGGCGAAGGCCGTCGGGACGATGCACAGTGCCGCGAGGAGCATGGTCGTTTTCCGCGCCGCGTTCACGCTCCAGCCGCGCGCGATCAGGTGGCTGGAAAGCCAGCCGCCGCCAATCGAGCCGACGTCGGCGACTACATAGATGGCGACCAGCGGCGTCGCGAGCGCATTGAGGTGCACGCCGAAATTCGAATCGAGAAACTTGGGCAGCCAGAACAGATAGAACAGCCAGATCGGATCGGTGAGCGCCTTGCCCGCGGCGAACGCCCAGGTCTCGCGATGCGTGACGAGCTCGCGCCACCGCGGCCTGGTCGTGTCGTCGGGCGGATCGCTTTCGATGTAGGCGCGCTCGCGCGGTGACAATCCGGTGTGGTCAGCCGGCGCGCGATACACAACGAGCCACACGACGAGCCACAGGAATCCGATCGCGCCGGTCGCGATGAACGCCGCCTGCCATCCCCAGGTAAGTGTGATCCAGGGAACGACGAGTGGCGCGATGATCGCGCCTAGGTTGGTTCCCGCGTTGAAGATTCCGGTCGCCAGCGCGCGCTCGCGCTTGGGGAACCACTCGGCGACGGTCTTGATGGCGGCCGGAAAGTTTGCCGATTCACCGAGTCCGAGGAGCGCGCGCGCGGCGGAGAACATCGCCGCGCTCCGCGCGCGGGCGTGCGCCATCGCGGCGAGACTCCACACGACGATCGCGATCGCGAAGCCGCGCCGAGTGCCAATGGCGTCGACGGCGCGGCCCGCGAACAACAGGCCCACGCCGTACGCGAAGCTGAACCACGACACGATCGCACCGTAGTCCGTCTCGGTCCAGCCGAGCGTGCGCTGCAGCGTCGGCGCCAGAATGCCCAGCACCTGCCGGTCGACGTAGTTGATGGTTGTCGCGAAGAAGAGCAGGGCAACGATGGTCCATCGGTACCCGAAGCGCGGCGGCCGATCTTGCATTCCTACACGCCGCTGAACGCGCTGAATCCGCCGTCGACTGGAATCACGGCGCCGGTGACGAACGACGCCGCGTCGCTGCACAACCACTGCACGGCGCCGAGCAGCTCTTCGGCGCGCCCGAAGCGTCCCATAGGCGTGCGCTCGATGATGCGCCGCGAGCGCGGCGTCGGCGCCCCGTTCTCGTCGACGAGCACCCCGCGATTCTGCGTCGAGACGAAGAAGCCGGGGGCGATGGCGTTGACGCGCACGCCGTCGCCGTGCTTGCGCGCGAGCTCCACGGCGAGCCAGCGCGTGAAGTTGTCGATGCCAGCCTTGGCGACGGAGTAGCCGAGCGCGGCGCTGATCGCTTGTGTTGCCGCCATCGACGAGATGTTGATGATGCTGCCCGAGCCCTGCCGCGCCATGATCTCGCCGAAGATGAGCGAAGGGATGACGGTGCCGTGCAGGTTGAGCTGGAGCACCTCGTCGAAGGCGTCGAGCGGCACCTCGAAGATGCTGCGATTGTCGTTGCGGGCGCGCATGACGTTGCCGCCGGCGGCATTGACGAGAATGTCGACGCGCTTGAGGTGCCGGCGGATGTCATCGGCGGCGCGACGAAGCTGTTCCGACTCGAGAACGTCGGCGATGATCGGCGTCGCGTCGCCGCCGGCGCGCCGGATCTCGGCGACCTTGGCGTCGGCGCGATCGCGATGGCGGCCGAGGACCGCGACGCACGCGTGCGCGCGCGCGAGTCCGTCGGCGATCATACCGCCGATCACGCCGTAGCCGCCGGTGACGACGGCCACTTTTCCCGCGAGGTCGAATGAGAGTGTGTTATCGGGCACGCGTTCGCGGTGTGGTGATTCGAGTACGCTTTAAGCGTTGGCTCATCGCGGCACAGTATGGCACCGTCGAGATCGATTCGCGAGTTGATGTCGCCGCGCCACGATGAAAACCCGAAGACGCGCGGCCGCGTACGCGTCGCGACACAGGCAACGTGGAGCCCGCTCCTTCACGAGGTGACCGTGATCACGAGATCGTGATGCGCGCGCGCAACCCTGAACAACACACACTTCGCGACGTATATTGCCCGCATGCGAGTGCTCTGCGTTGGCCGACACCGGTATCTGGCCGAACATTTCTGCCGCTTCTTCGAGGAGCTTGGGGTCGAGACGATTCCGTCGGTCGGTCTTCCCGAGGCGAGCGAGCGAGTGCGCGGCGATCGGCCCGACGCGGTGATCTGCGACTACGATCTGCTGGCCACGATGTCGCTGGACCGCTGGGAACGTGATCCGGCGCTGTCGGACATGCCGTTGATCGCCGTGAGCCTGACGCGTCATCCGGGTGAAGCCCACCTGCTCGACATGAACGGAATCGCGGGTTATTTGTATCTGCCGACGCTGGAGCGAGAACACGCCCTGCGTCTCTTGTCCGCCGTGAGTCCGAAGCGAGAAGCCATCAACCCGCCGCCTGTGCTCCAGTGGCCCGGGACGACGTCCACAGCGCAACTGAGCTGACGAAAACTGGGGATCACGCGGGCGCGTCGGTCCCCGCGGCGCCACTGCTCGACGCGTTGATCGCGACGAGTGGCGACGGCGCGACGCGTCATCTCACGCTCGGTCACGCGTCCGAGCGTGTCGTCGAGTTCGAGGTCTGTCGAGACGCCGACGGGCGATTGATGCTCGGCTTCGTCGGACTGCCCGACAGCGAGACCGAGGCGTTGCGCCGCCTCGCGCGGCAAATGGCCGGCGTCACCGACACGTCGGTGCTCCTCGGTATTCTGTGCAACGCCGCGGCGGCGCAGTGCGGCGCGAACGGCGCCGGCGTGCTCAAGGCCGTGGCCAACGAGGGCGAGCTGGTCGCGGCGATCGACGCGCTCGCACCGGCGCGAGGTTCGCGCTTTGCGTTGCCCGGGTCACTCGCTCGCGAGGTGCTGCGGACTCGCGACGTGGTGATGGTGAACGATTTCAGCAGCTCGGCGCGTCCGCTCATGCGCGTGCTGCCGACCCTGCGGGTAGGCCCGTTGCTCCTCGCGCCGCTCATGGCGCATCACGTGATGCTCGGCGTCATCGCGGTCACGCGCGCGCCGGGCGCTCCGCTGTTTTCGCCGGCGGCGATCGACCGGCTGCGCGCGATCGCCGACTACGCGGCGCTCGCGCTGTGGAAGGCCGAGCTGCTCGAGCAGGCGCAGGCGGCCGATCGAGCCAAGAGCCGCTTTCTGGCGACGGTCTCGCACGAGCTGCGCACGCCGCTCACCGCGCTGGCCGGCTACGAGGAGCTGCTCGCCGATCAGGTGATCGGCCCACTCTCCGACAGCCAGCTCGACGTCCTCGAGCGCATGCGAGCCGTGACGCAGCACCTCGCGGCGGTGATCGAGCAGGTGCTCGCGTTCTCGAGTCTCGACGAAGGACGCGAGACCGTTCGGCCGACCGATTTCCTGGCGGCGGACATCGTCCGCGCCACGGCGGCCGTGGTCGAGCCGCTCGCGCGGCAGAAGCATCTCGCGTTCAACTACAAAGTGCCTGACGCGCCGATTCGGATAACGAGCGACGTCGACAAGATTCGGCAGATCCTCGTGAATCTCGCGGGCAATGCGATCAAATTCACCGAAGAGGGTGAGGTGCGACTCGAGCTCGAGCGCTGCGGCGGCTCGGTGTGCTTCACGGTGCGCGACACAGGCATCGGCATCGCGCCGCGCGATCTGGAGCGGCTATTCAAGCCGTTCGCGCAACTCGACACCGGTCTGACGCGACGGCACGGCGGGAGCGGGCTCGGGCTCTACATCTCCCGCGGGCTGGCCGAGCTGCTCGGCGGGACGATCGAGGTGCAGTCGGAGCCGGGGAAAGGGTCGAGCTTTCGGTTGGTGCTGCCGGTGGATTGACGGCTCGGCTTGCGGCTATTGGCGATCGGCTTGGCTCACGGCTGATAGCTGACGGCTCGAGCTGACAGCAGTCGGCTGTCGGTCTGAGCTGACAGCTAATCGCGTGGCTCTCGGCAATCGGTCCAGGGTCCCCGCGATCAGCTCGGCGGCGACGTCGCCGATCGCTCGAGCCGACAGCCGCCAGCTGCAGCCATCAGCCGTCAGCTGTAGCCGTCAGCCGCCAGCCGAGCTGTCAGCCATCAGCCGCCAGCTCGAGCCGTCAGCCGTCAGCCGTGCGCCAAGCCGATCGCCGATAGCCGAAGGCCGCAGCCGCCCTCTTAGATTTCGCTTCATGTCGTCTCTTCCCATCACGAGCGTCTTCAACGACGGGTACATCGCCGAGCAGTACGAGCAATATCGACGCGATCCGGCGTCGGTCGACGAATCCTGGCGCCAGTTCTTTCGCTTCGCCGAACGGATCGGCGGCGCCGCGCCCCAAGCGGGTGTCGTCGGGACATACGACGCGACCGTCCTCAGGAAAGCGGCCGCCGCGGCCTCACTGATCGGCGCCATTCGGAGCTACGGCCACCTGGCCGTGCAACTCGACCCCCTCGGCACGCCGCCGCCCGGCGCGGCGGAGCTCAAGCCGGAGTTTCACGGCATCGCCGAGGCCGATCTGGAGCACGTTCCTGCCGCGGCTGTCGGAGAGGATGGCAGCGGCACCGCGGCCGACGTCGTGCACCGCATGCGCGATCTCTACTGCGGCGCGCTGGCGTACGAGTTCGAGCATCTGGGTGACGAGACCGAGCGGCAGTGGTTCCGGGCCACGATCGAGTCCGGCACGGCGACCACGCCGCTCACGCCTGAGGAAAAGAAGGCGTTGCTCGAGCGGCTCACCGAGGTAGACGGGCTGGAACGCTTCCTCGGGTTGGCGTACGTGAGCGTCAAGCGCTTCTCGATCGAGGGCGTAGACGCGCTGGTGCCGATGCTCGATGAGGCGATCGCACTCGGCGCCAAGGGCGGCGCGCGGCACATCGTGATTGGAATGGCGCATCGCGGCCGGCTCAACGTGCTCACGCACGTAATGGGCAAGCCGTACCGCGCGCTGTTCGAGGAGTTCGAGGGCCGTCATGCCGACACGAACGCCGACAGCGACACCGGCGACGTGAAGTACCATATGGGGTACGCAGGCGCGCACGACGTCGCGGGCATGGGTGCCATCGCCGTCGAGCTGGTGCCCAACCCCAGCCACCTCGAGATCGTCAACCCGGTCGTCGCGGGTGTGGCACGTGCCCGCCAGCGCGTGCCGGGGGCCGCGCCGAACACGCGCGACGAGTCCAAGGTGCTGCCAATCGTGGTGCACGGCGACGCGTCGTTTCCGGGCGAAGGCGTGGTTTCGGAGACGCTCAATCTCTCGCTGCTGCGCGGCTACCGGGTGGGCGGTACGCTCCACCTCATCGCCAACAACCAGGTCGGATTCACGACCGATCCCATCGACGCGCGGTCAACGCACTACGCGAGCGATCTCGCCAAGGGATTCGAGATTCCGATCGTGCACGTGAACGGCGATGATGCCGAAGCGTGCGTCCAGGCGATTCGGCTTGGCTGCGCCTATCGCCAGCGCTTCAAGAAGGACTTCCTGATCGACCTCGTCGGCTATCGGCGCCACGGGCACAACGAGTCCGATCAGCCGGCGTTCACGCAACCCGTGATGTACAAGGCGATCGGCGAGCATCCGGCGCCGCGCGAGATCTTTGGCGCGCGGCTCGTGCGCGAGCGGGTCATCACGGAGGACGAAGTCAAGGCGGCCGACAAGGCGTTCGCGGACCGGCTGCAGCAGATCTACACAGAAATGAAGCAGGGCGGCCACGCCGACACGAGCGGTGACTCGCGAGAGCCGACGCCCACGCCTTCGCCGGAGGCAGGGCCTGACACGGGCGTTCGACCGGAGAAGCTCGTCGCGCTCAACGAGCAGCTGCTCGGTTGGCCGTCGACCTTCAAGCTCCATCCGACGATTCAGCGCACGCTGCCCCGTCGTCGCGACGCGATCAATTCCGGCGCGATCGACTGGGGACACGCCGAAGCGTTGGCGTTCGCCTCGCTGCTCACCGATGGAACGAGCATCCGCATCACCGGACAGGACACGGAGCGAGGCACGTTCTCGCACCGCCAGGCCGTGCTGCACGACGCCAACACCGGGGAGACGATCACGCCGCTCCAGACGCTGCCCCAGGCGAGCGGAGCGTTCGAGATCTATAACAGCCCCCTCTCCGAGACGGCGGTGCTGGGTTTCGAGTACGGCTTCAGCATTGCGGCGGCCGATGAACTGGTGTTGTGGGAGGCGCAATATGGCGACTTCGCAAACGTCGCGCAGCCAGTGATCGACCAGTTCATTTCGGCAGGGCGCGCGAAGTGGCGGCAGGAATCGGGCCTCGTGCTGCTGTTGCCGCACGGATACGAAGGGCAGGGGCCCGAGCACTCGAGCGCGCGGCTCGAACGGTTCCTCCAGTTGGCGGCCGAAGAGAACATCATCGTGGCATATCCGTCGTCGCCGGCGCAGTACTTCCACGTACTGCGACGGCAGGCGGTGCGACGCCCGCGAAAACCGCTCGTGCTGATGCAGCCCAAGTCGCTCCTGCGGCTCCCCGCGGCGACATCCAGGCTCGAGGATCTGGCGAGCGGCGCGTTCAAGCTCGTGGTCGACGATCCGGCCACGTCGCAGAATCGTGAGGCCGTACAGCGACTCGTGTTCTGCACGGGCAAGGTCTACTACGATCTCACGGCCGCGGCGGAGCGTCCGGCGAACGTGGCGCTCGTCCGTGTCGAGGAACTGGCGCCGTGGCCGCGCGAGGTGTCGGGCGTGGTGGATCTCTATCCGAACGTGGAAGAAGTCGTGTGGGCGCAGGAAGAGCCGAAGAACATGGGCGCGTGGACCTACATTCAGCCTCGCCTCCGCGCCTCGATCGGTACCCTCACCACGCTTCGTTACATCGGCCGGCCGGAACGTTCGAGCCCGGCTGAGGGGTACAAGTCCTCGCACGACGTCGAGCAGGCGCGCATTATTCGCGACGTGCTCACCTACGCGCCAGCGGCCCGGCGCAAGGCAGGAGCGGCGCGCTGACCCTTCCCGCCCGCTCCATCTTCCCCATCCCCCCGAGGATGATCGAGTCGATGAAGCGTGGGTTGATTCTGTTGTTGCTGATCGTCGCAGCGCCGCGTCTCCCTGCTCAAGAGCGCGGCGCCGCTGCGTTGGGTGAGCTGGTCGAAGGACTCGGCACGACGACACGCGTGCTGATGATCGGCGCGCACCCCGACGACGAAGACACGCAGGTCATCACCTGGCTCGCCAAGGCGCGGCACATCGAGACCTCGTATCTGTCGCTGACGCGCGGTGACGGCGGGCAGAATCTCATCGGCAACGAGCTCGGTCCGCAGCTGGGGATGATCCGCACGGAGGAACTGCTCGCCGCGCGCCGCATCGACGGCGGGCGGCAGTACTTCACCCGGGCGTTCGATTTCGGATTCTCCAAGACGCTCGACGAGACGCTCGGGCGGTGGCCCAAGGACTCGATTCTCAAGGACATGGTCGCGATCGTGCGCGCGTTTCGGCCGCACGTCATCATCGCGGTGTGGACCGGCACGCCGGCGGACGGTCACGGCCATCATCAATACGCGGGCGTGCTGGCGCGCGACGTGTTCGACGCCGCGGCCGACTCGGTGCGATTCCCGCCGTCCGCGGTCGGCGGCCTGCCGCCGTGGGTGACGCAGAAGTTCTATCGAGGCGGTTATCGTGCCGCGAGGACATTGTCGTTCAACGTCGGCGAGTTCGACGCGCTGCGCGGCGTGTCCTACTCGGAGATCGCGACCCTGAGCCGGTCGCAGCATCGTTCGCAGGGACAGGGCGAGGTGCCGCAGCGTGGGCCGCGCATGGACGGCGTGCGGCTCGAGGTATCGCGCGTTTCGGATGCGCATGCGCCCGAACAGGGCTTGTTCGACGGACTCGACACGAGCTGGACACGATTCCGCGGACTCGCGCTCGCCGATTCGGTGCGCGCCGCCGTCGATTCGCTGGCCCCGGCCGAAGCAGCCGTGCGTCGCTCGATGAATCTCGCGGAGCCGTCGGACATGGTTGCTCCGCTGGCGACATACACGAGGCTGGCGATGCGGGCGGCGAGCGGTGTGCGCTGTACGACGCTCGACGTTGCATCGCCGTCGATGGCGGCGTGTGCCGGCGGGACGGGCGACCTCGCGCTCGCATTGGCCTCCACGCGCGACCGCGCCATCGCGGCACTGCTCGCCGCGGCTGGCGTCAGTGTGGACGCCACGGCATCGCGCGAGCTCGTCGCCGAGGGCGACTCGCTGCCGGTCACGATCAGCGTGTACGATGATGGATCGTCGCCGGTCGCGCTCGAGCGCGCAGCCTTGCTCGGCCAGGCCGACGGCGTGACGGCGGCGAAGCCGGTGGCGCCGCACTCGGTGCTGCGCGACACGCTCCAGTTCCACGCCGCCCAGTCGCCGACGATGTCGTGGTGGCTCCGGCGGCCGCGGCGCGGCGACACGTTCGACCAGTCGCTCTCGGAGATGATCGTCGGCGCCGATCGGCGACGCGACTCCGGTGCCGACCTGGTGCTGCGCGTGGCCGGCGTCGCCGTGCCCGTTCATACCGGAGCGATCGCCTATCGGTTCGGCGATCCCGCTCGCGGCGAGGTGCGACGCCCGATCGCGACGGTGCCCGAGGTCGCCGTGCTGCTCGAGCACGAGATCGAGTACGCCCGCGCCAACGCGCCGCTCGATCGTACGGTCGTCGTCTCGCTGCACTCGGCGGCAACCGCGGCCCGGGCCGTCGACGTCTCTCTCACGCTCCCGTCCGGACTCCACGCCGATTCCGCCGTGCGTCGCGTGACGCTTCGCCCGTTCGGCGACGCGCAGGTCTCGTTTCGCGTTCAGGGACGGCTGCCAGCGGGGCGCGATTCGATCGCGGCGCGCGCGGCGATCGGCGAACACGAGTTCTCGGTCGGCTACGTGCCGATCGAGTACGAGCACATTCGCCCGCTGCGCTACTATCGGGCGTCGACCGTGCGGCTGGAGGCGGTGAACGCGACGTTCGCCAACCTGCGCCTGGGCTACGTGCGCGGAGTTGGCGACAACGTCATGCCGATGTTGGAGGAGCTCGGGCTTCGCGTGGAGGAGCTCGATCCGGCAAAGCTTCCCCAAAGCGATCTGTCCCGATTCACGACGATCGTGCTCGGGCCGCGCGCCTACGAGGCGAGTCCGGCCCTCGTGGCGAACAACCCGGTGCTGATGCGCTTCGTGCGCAACGGCGGCACGATCGTGACACAGTACGGTCAGTTCGAATACGCGCAGCCGGGGATTCTGCCGTACCCGATCACGTTGTCACGGCCGGCGGACCGCGTGACCGACGAGAACGCGACGGTCCGCGTGCTCGATCCGGCGTCGCCGCTCCTCGGCGGGCCGAACAGGATTCTCGAATCAGACTTCGCGAACTGGGTCCAGGAGCGGGCGCTCTACATGCCGCGGACCTTCGATCGCCAGTACCGCTCCCTGTTCTCGATGAACGACAAGGGCGAGGCGCCCAACGACGCGGCGGTGCTCGTGGCGCCGGTCGGGAAGGGCACGTACGTCTACACCACGCTCTCGTTCTTCCGCCAGCTTCCCGCCGGGAATCCGGGCGCGGCGCGGCTGTTCATCAACCTGCTGGCCGCGCGCCAGACGGCGGCGAGCCGTCCGGCCGCGGGTTCGTCGGCGATCCGGCCATGAACGGCGGCTCCCGCTTCCGCCGAACGCTGATTCGCGTGATGTCGGTGCAGGTGATCACGCTCGTGCTCCTCTGGCTCCTCCAGCACACCTACACGCCATAACGTGCACTGGCTCAACTGGGTCATCGTCATCGGATGGCTGGCGTACGTCGTGACGCACGGCATCCGTCGATCGAAGGGAACGTCGAGCACCGAAGGATATTTTCTCGCCAACCGCAGCCTCCCCTGGTGGGCGGTGGGACTGTCGGTGATGGCGACGCAGCTCTCTGCCGTGACGATGATCGGCACGACCGGCCAGGGCGCTACCGACGGCATGGGCTTCGTCCAGTTCTACTTCGGGCTGCCGCTGGCGATGGTGATCCTGGGAGTGACGCTCGTTCCATTCCTGCACGGCGCCAAGGTCTACACGGCGTACGAGTATCTCGAGCGCCGGTTCGATGCCAAGACGCGATCGTTGACCGCCTTTCTCTTTCTCGTCTCGCGCGCGATGTCGTGCGGCACGATCATCGCCGCGCCAGCCGTCGTGTTTTCGACGATCTTTGGATGGCCCGTGGCGTGGTCGGTGGCGCTGATCGGGATTCCCGCGGTCACCTACACGATCATTGGCGGCGTGCAGGCGGTGGCGTGGGTCGACGTCAAGCAGATGTTCCTCATCGTCGGCGCGCTCCTCGCCGTGGTGATCACGCTGCTCGTGAAGATTCCCGTCTCGCCGAGCGACGCCTTGCACGTCGCCGGAAACGCGGGGCGACTGCGCGTGTTCGACTTTTCGTTCAGCCTCACGAACACGTACACGTTCTGGTCCGGGTTGATCGGCGGCACCTTCCTCATGCTGTCGTACTTCGGCACCGATCAGAGCCAGGTGCAGCGCTATCTCGCCGCCAAGTCGGTGGACGAAGCGCGAAGCTCGCTCCTCATCAGCGCGTACTGGAAGATCCCGCTCCAGGCGCTCGTCCTGCTCGTGGGCGTGCTCGTGTTCGTGTTCTACCAGTACCATCCCGGGCCGGTGTTGTTCAACCCCGCGCACGAGCGCGCGGTGGAGCGCGTCGCTCCGGCGGAGTACGCGCGCATCAAGCTGCGCTACGATTCGTCGACTGTGCCGTTCGAGCGGGCGGCGCTCCGTGGAGAAGCGCTGGCGCTGGCCGGCCGCATCACGCACCAGCCGACGAAGGACGTGAACTACATCATTCCGCGCTTCGTACTGGACAATCTGCCGATCGGCCTGGCGGGACTGTTCATCGCCGCCGTCATCGCCGCGGCGATGAACGCCATCTCGGGCGAGCTGATGTCGCTCTCCACGGCGACGGTCATCGACTTCTACAAGCGATGGATACGCAGCGACGCGCCGGATGAGCATTTCGTCGTCGTGTCGCGCACGGCGACGGCGTTCTGGGGACTGTTCGCCTGTGTGGTCGCCACGTTCGCCGTCAACCTCGGCTCCCTGATCGAGGTCGTGAATCGCTTTGGATCGTTCTTCTATGGTTCGATCCTCGGCGTCTTTCTCCTGGCCATGATCCCGCGGGCGCGCGGGCTTGGCGCGTTCTTCGGCCTCGTGGCCGGCATGGCGACGGTGGCGGCCGTGAATTTCGGGGAGCCATCGGTGTCGTTCCTCTGGCACAACGTGATCGGCGCGGTGATGGTTGTGGTGGTGGGACTGCCGCTCAGCCTGTTGCGCAAGTGACGCCTGGGCCGCGCGTCGTCATCGGTCGTCGGCGCTTCTAGCGCGACCCCGCGTCAATCGTTTAGTTGAACAGAATTCTCATGAGGTAGTCCGCTCGATGACGCACCCAGCATCGGAGACGGCCCTGGCCCCGCCCCCGCAGCCCCTGGCCGGCGTACGTCTCGATGCACTGTTCGAGGCGGTGCCGCTGGCGATTGCCACCTTCGATGGCGAACTGCGTCTCGTCAACGCCAACACACGCTACCGCGAGCTCACGGGTCTCGACACCGCGGCGCTGGCGCGAGTGTCGATCTACGACGCGTTTCCAAACGCGCTGGCCGATCTCACCGAGCAGATCGACGCGGCGCTGCGAGGCGCGCGCACCGCGACGGCGCGCATTCCCTTCCAGCATCGTGACGGCCGGCGACTCATCGAGACGACCTTCGCCGCGCTCCCCGCCGGCCCGGGGTCGCGCGGAATTCTCTTTGCCGGAAACGAAGTCAGCGAGCGCGAGGAACTGCGTCTCACGTTGGGACGCAGCGTGGCGCAGCTCGAGTCGATCTTCGACGTCATCCCGGATTCCGTGCGCGTGTTCGACGTGGAAGGCCGTATCGTTCGGTCGAACACGCAGGCGGTGCAGGATCACGCGTCGGGCGAGCCGCCAACGCTGCGGGAGCTGTGGCAGCTCGATCGGCCGCGGACCGTCGATGGGACGAGCCTGTTCATGCACGAGCATCCAACCGCTCGCGCGCTGCGTGGCGAACGAGTGCGCGGCGAAACGCTCGTCGTGCGGCGCGGGGCCGAGGGCGCCCCCGTGGTGGTGGAAGTGAGCTCGAACCCGCTGTACGACGAAACCGGCCGCATTCGAGGCGCCGTCACCGTCGACCGCGACGTCACGGTCAAGACACAGCTCGCCAAAGCGCTCGAGGAAGAGGCGCGGCGAACGGCCGAGCTCTACGAGCTGGTCTCGACCGAAGCCGAGCGCCTCGAGCGGATGGTGCAGGAGCGCACGGCGGAAGTACTCGCCTTGCAGGAGGCGCGCGCGCGCGAGCGGCGGTTGGCCGCGATCGGGCAGCTGGCCGCGGGCGTCATGCACGACGTGAACAACGCGCTCAATCCGATCATGGCGGCGGCCTATCTGCTCGAAGTGAACGCCGACAATCCGGCGGCGGTCCGCGACTACGCGACGCGGATCGCGAAGGCGGCCGAGACGGGCGCCGCGACGGCCGCGCGCGTGGGGCGGTTCATTCGGCAGGAGCCGCTGCAAGGCGAACGCGAGGAAGACGTCGACCTCTCCGTGGTGTGCGACGAGGTCGTGGCGCTCACGCGGCCGATCTGGGCGGAGCGCGCGCGCGGCGGCACGGTGCACCTCGAGCGCGATCTCGCCGATGGCGCGATGGTGAGCGGCATCGCCGGCGAGTTGCGGGAAGCGATGCTCAATCTCGTGCAGAACGCGCTCGACGCCATGGAAGGCGGCGGCACGCTCGGCCTCAGAACGTACGTGGGCGAACAGGATGTGCGGCTCGAGGTACGCGACTCCGGCATCGGCATGACGGCCGAGGTTCGGGAGCGCGCGTTCGAGCCGTTTTTCACGACGAAGGGCCGCGCGGGGACCGGACTGGGGCTCGCCGAGGTGTACGGCATCGTGAAACGCCATCGCGGCCGGGCCGAAATCGAGTCGATGCCGGGAGCGGGGTCGATCGTTCGGCTGATCTTTCCGCGTCTTGTATCGGATCGCTCCACCAACGCGGCCGATGATCGTCCGCAGAGCGCCGCGCGGCGCGTGCTGCTCGTGGAGGATCAGACGGATAGTCGCGACTTCATGCGCGCTGTGCTCGAGTCCGATGGCCATCGAGTCGACGCGGTCGGCGGCGTCGAAGAAGCGCTGCAGTTGCTCGATGGTGCGTCTTCGGCGTATGATGTGTTGGTCACGGACATCGGCTTGTCCGATCGAAGTGGCTGGGAGCTGGTGACGACCGTACGCGATCGATGGCCATCGATTCGTGTGGGTATCGTCACGGGATGGGAACCAGGCGCCGGCGCGGGTGCCGACGGAGACTTCGTGCTCCGAAAACCGGTACGAACCTCGGAATTACTCGCTCATGTCGCCGCACTGGACTGATCGAGAAGCGCCGCCGACGGCGCGCTCGGTCGCGCACACCACCACAAACACGATGACCGATTCTGTCTCGAGCATTCGCGTGCTCATCGCGGAGGATGATGCCAACGCGCGCGCGTTGCTCGTCGAGCTTCTCACCACGCTCGGCCACACCGTCGTCGCCGAAGTCTCGACCGGCCGCGAGGCCTTCGAGCGCGCCAAGGCAGTCTCACCCGATGTCGTGCTCCTCGACGTGCACATGCCCGACGGGTCGGGCATCGAAGCCGCGGAGCGCATCACGGAGGCGCTCGCCGGTGTGGGCGTCGTCCTGTTCAGCGGCGATCAGACGATCACCTTGAGCGATCGCGAGGTCGCGGCAACGTCGGCGATCGCGTTCCTGCCCAAGCCGTCGCCGCCGCGGATGCTCGACTCGACCCTCCGGCTCGCGGCCACTCGTGCCCGCGAGCTCACCGCCGCGCGCAAGGACGCCGCATCGGCGAGGCAGGCGCTCGAGAACCGAAAGACCATCGAGCGCGCCAAAGGCGTGCTGATGCGTCGCACGGGATCGTCCGAGGAGGAGGCATACAGCATCCTGCGGCGGACGAGCCAGGACCGCTCGATGCCGATGGTGGAGATCGCGAAGGCGGTACTGGAAGGGGAGCCGGCGCTGAGCGAGTCGAAGGGGGCGGAGAAGAGCGAGAAGAGCGAAAAGCGCTGACGGCGCTCGGGCTGGCATCACGGAGCCGGGCTGCCGTCGGGGCGCCACCCGACGACGGACGGCAGACATCCGACATCCGACATCAGAGAAGGGCGTTGGGCGTTAACGGTCCACGCTCGTAAAAAGGGTCAGAGTCGAATTAGCGGGAGCGCTAATTCGACTCTGACCCTTTTTACGCTTTTTGCGGTTTTCCGGTCCAGTCTGAAGTCTGAAGTCGGATGTCGGCCGTCTGTCGTCGGGCCCGTCTTGACCCGTCGCCGCCGAGCCGACGCCACCCGAGGCCGTCCGCCGTTTGCCCTCCGCCCTCCAACGCGCCAGTATGATTGCGTCCCAACCCCAGGCCTCATGCGCACCCGTCCCCGCTCCGCCCTCCTCACCGCCCTCGCGTTCGCGATCGTCCCGGCTTCCGCGGCAATCGCTCAGTCGCGCGCGGCGTCTTACTTCACTCCGCAGGACGCGCTCGACGTCGTCAATGCGTCGGTGTCCGACCTGAGCGACGACGGCCGTTGGCTCGCCGTCTCCACCACTGTTCGTCGCGACTCGTACGGGCAGG
>DATJHY010000015.1:0-12383 GCA_035493635.1 Gemmatimonadaceae bacterium
CGCGCTTCAACGAAAGACCGCGTTCCTCTGTGCCGCGGCGCTGATCCTCGCCGCCTGCTCCGAGAACACGACCCCGACCTCCCCAAACGCTGCGTCTCGTGATGGAAGCCCAGCGACCGGCGTAGCAATGCAGCTCGCGCATGCGCGCGTTTGTCCGAGTGCCGCGCCGGAGACGGCCCGGTGCCATTCGTGGGTTGCTGTTGATCCGTCAGGAAACCCGTTTGCGACGACCGCGCCGAGCGGATTCACGCCAGCACAATTGCGGGCCGCGTATGGCATCACCGGTAGCGGCAGCTCGACGACGACGATTGCGATCGTCGACGCGTACGACGACGGGAATGCGGAGAGCGACCTCGCCGTCTATCGCAGTCAGTTCGGTCTGCCTGCGTGCACAACGGCCAACGGATGTTTTCGAAAGATCGACCAGAATGGCGGGATGAATTATCCGCGGGGCGACGCCGGCTGGGCGGAGGAGATCTCGCTCGACCTCGACATGGCGAGCGCTATGTGCCCGAGTTGCAGCATCCTCCTCGTCGAGGCCAAGTCGAATTCGCTGGCGAATCTGATGGCGGCCGTTGACCAAGCGTTTGCTCAGGGCGCCGACGTCATCTCGAACTCGTACGGTGCGGGCGAGTTCTCGAGCGAGACGAGTTACGAGTCCCACTTCAATCACCCCGGGATCGCGATCACCGTGAGCTCGGGCGACAATGGGTATGGAGTCGAGTATCCTGCGGCATCCCAGTATGTGACCGCTGTCGGCGGAACGTCGCTCAAGAATTCTGGCGGTTCGTACAGCGAGACGGCCTGGAGCGGCGCTGGCAGCGGCTGCAGCGCCTACATTGCCAAACCGAGCTGGCAAAAGGACACTGGTTGTTCCCGACGAACGGTTGCCGACGTATCTGCGGTCGCGGATCCGAATACGGGTGTTGCTGTGTACGACACCTATCGGCTGCACAACGGCGGTTGGCTCGTGTTTGGCGGAACGAGCGTCGCCGCGCCGCTGATCGGCGGCGTGTACGCCGTCGGCGGTACGAACGTGACATACGGCTCCAACCCGTACTCGCACACATCCGCGCTGAACGACGTCACGTCCGGCAAGAACGGCAACTGCGGCAACTATCTCTGCACCGCTGGTACGGGATACGACGGGCCGACGGGACTTGGAACGCCGAAGGGCGCTACGGCTTTCTAACGCGATTGAATCAAGTCGATCGCACTCGATGTCTATTATTGCGGGCCCGGGTGAGTCCCGGGCCCGCGCTGCCAAGAAACTGTGCGCTCGCGACGAAAAAGTTTTGGCTACGTGACTTAAGATGCGTTAACAGGTGACCTTTGGCTCTTGTAGTCACCTGTTTGAAATGATACACTGGCGCGTCCCGATCCAAGCCCAGTCTGTCCGACCTCGCAGCCCACTGGTAACGAGCCGGGACACTTTTGCGCTCTGGAGGCGCCGAAGCCGACCCCCATGGAGATGGAGCCACCGATGTCGAGCTCGACGAACGCGCTCAATCGAAGCACCGCATTGCTATGTACGGCGGCGCTGATACTCGCTGCCTGCTCGGAGAATGCGACGACGCCGACCCCGCGAGGAATCGCGGCTGGGGCATCGAGCCAGGACGTATCGCCGGAAATGAACAGCCCGAACGGGCACGGGATCGTGTTCCCGACGAGGGACTGGTTCGCGCACAACTCGAAGCCGGGCGGCGCGGGTGGCGGGACTGGCATCTACTACCACGGTGGTCCGGTACTTCTGAACCAGACCAACGTCGTCGCGATCTACTGGTCGGGAACGACGATCTACAACCACGGACCGACGCCGGGGACGAACGATGTCGGGTCGAAGGACACGTCGCTGGTCGGCTACTTCCTCAATCACCTCGGCGGCTCGAACTACTTCAACATCAATACGAGCTACACCGACGGCACGAACAACATCGCCAACGTCGTGAACTACACCGGCTATTGGGCGAACAACACCAACGCGCCATCGGGAACGCAGAACGTGAGCGACGCCGACATGCTAAACATGCTGTCGTCCGGCTTCAACAGTCACGTGTTGACCTACGACCCCAACACGCTGTACGCGATCTTCACGGCCGGTGCCGTGAACCTGGGTGGCGGATTCGGCACGCAATACTGCGCCTATCATTATTGGGGAACGGTGAGCACGCCCGATGGCAGCAGGACTATTCAGTACGCCGCCATGCCATACGACTACGCATACCCGTCGGCGTGCACGATGTCGGGCACCTACTCGCCGGCAAATGGCGACGCTGGCGCCGACTACGAAGTGAACACGCTCGCCCACGAAGTCGAGGAGACCACGACCGATCCGCGTGGCAACGCCTGGTACGATCGGCGCGGCTACGAAAACGCCGACAAGTGCGCGTGGACGTTCGGAACGGTGAACAACAGCAGCTGGAACATCACCGTCGGATCGAAGAACTTCCTGGTGCAGCGCAACTGGGTGAACGCCGGCACCGGCGGCTGTGCGTTGAGCTACACTCCGTAACAATTCTTGTTGCGAAACACGACGGGCCCGGCGATCTGCCGGGCCCGTCGTGTTTTCTGCCGAGTCGACTGTTAGAACACCACCGCCGGCATCGCCACCTCGATCGTCTTCAACCCCTTCGCCCTCAACTGCGCATTCAACCGCGCGAGATCGCCCGCAATCAACTTCTGCAACGCGTCCCGCGTGTCCCGCGCTTGCTTGTTGAGCACCTGCTGGACCTGCCCCTGCTGTGTCGTCGGCGCGAAGTCCGACGCCGACACACCACCAGCCAGCCAATTGAGCTGTCCGCCGAGCTTCACCGGATACCGGACCTCGTCCTGCCCGCGGCCGGTCATCCGCAGATCGACGATGTTCCCCTCCACGCCCATGAACTTCCGCTCCACCGTATCCGCCGCGGCCCGAACGTCGGCCGCATTCGCGAGCTGCGGCGCCAGCCCCTCAATCTGCGAACGCACCGCCTCGATCGTGTTCAGCATCTCGGCGCCGTTGTTCATGTCGTTCTGGATCGCGAGCAGCAAGTCCGTCGACGCGCGGATGTCCTGATCGGTTTCCTTCTGATTCGGATCCTTGAGCACCTCGAGCGGCTGCGTGTCGGTCTTGCCGTCCACGGTGAGGCGCACCGTGTATCGGCCCGGCGGCATCAGCACGCTCAATGAACCGAAGCCCGGAGTGGGCCGGGTGCCATCCGCTGCCATCTCGAACTCGGCATCGTACACCGGCTTCGTCCGCATGCGGGGCGATTTCGACTGTTCGTTCGAGAGATCCCAGTACACCCGGTTGAGACCCGCCTGCCGCGTACCCTGGATCGTGCGAACCGTCTTGCCTGCTGCGTCGAGGATCGTGACCGTCGGAGCGCTCGACGGCGCCGACGCCAGCCAGTAGTTGATGTCCGCTCCGTACTGCGGATTCTGGCCGGCCGTCGGGTCGTCGCTCTGGGCGTAGTTCGTCTGGATGTCGCGGAACCGATACGCCGGCCGCGGCTCGAACAGATGCACGGCCGACGAGGTGACCTGCGGCGTCATCTTCTGAAGAGGCGACAGATCGTCGAGGATGAAGAAGCCGCGGCCGTAGGTGGCGACGACCAGATCATTAAAGCGTTCTTGAATGACCATCCCATAAACCGGCGCGTGCGGCATGCCGAGCTGCAGCGGCTGCCAATGGTCACCGTCGTCGAACGAGACGTAGAGCGCGTTCTCAGTGCCCAGATACAACAAGCCCCGCCGCACCGGATCTTCGCGAATGATGTGCGCGTATCCCATCGGCACCTTGGGCAGCCCATTGACGATCAGCTTCCAGCTCTTGCCGAAATCGTTGGTCTTGTAGACCCACGGATCGCGATTGTTCTCCTGGTGCGCGTCGACGATGAGATATGCGGTGCCGGCGTCGTAGCGCGAAGGCTCGATGTGGCGCACCGAGCCCCACGTCGGAATCCCCGGGATGGCCGCGGTCGCGTTCGTCCAGGTCTTGCCGCCGTCGCGCGTGACCTGCACGAGACCGTCGTTCGTACCCACCCAGATGAGACCCTTCTGCATGCGCGACTCGGCGATCGCGTACACGACGTCCGCGTACTCGACGCCGATGTTGTCCGGCGTGAGCCCGCCGGAGATGTTCTGCTTCGACTTGTCGTTTCGCGTCAGATCGGGACTGATCACGTGCCACGTGCGGCCGCCGTCGCTCGACATGTGGACGAACTGGCTGCCCGTGTAGACCGTGTTGTGATCGTGCGGCGAGATCGTGAACGGCGCGTCCCAGATGAATCGGTATTGCACCTCGCTCGCCGGATGACCGCCCGTGCTGAGCGGCCACACTTCGACATTTTGTCCGGTGCGTGTGCGCTCGTCGAAGCGGATCACGATGCCGCCGCGGCTGCCCGAGCCCGATGCCGTCGACCAGATGATGTTCGGATCGACAGGATCCGGCGTCGCCCAGCCGCTCTCGCCGCCCTGCACGCCATGCCACTCACTGCGCGGGATCTGCCCGCCCGAGCGGCTGTTGCTCGGCCCGCGATACGACGGTCCATCCTGCTTGTTGCCGTAGACGTAGTACGGAACCTGATTGTCGACCGTGACGTGGTAGATCTGGGCGATCGGAAGCTGCACGTGCAGCCAGCTCCGGCCGCGTGTCGTCGAGATGTGCACGCCGCCGTCGTTGCCGACCACCATCCGCTCCGGATTGGTTGGGTCGATCCACATGTCGTGGTTGTCGCCGCCCGGCGAGGTGAACGCCGGCGCGTTGGCGCGGCCTCGGCCGCCCTCGCCGCCAGGCTGCGCGCCGCCGCGCCCGCGTCCGCCACCACCGCCGCGACCGGTCGGCGTGAGCGTAGCGCCGCCGTCCATCGAGTGGTTGAACGTGGCGCAGAGGAAATAGGTCTCGTCCGGATTGTCGGGCGCCACTGCGACGCGCGTGTAGTACGGTTGACGGCACGCGAGGTCGCGGTCGTAGCTCACGACGCGCCAGTTCGTGCCACCGTCGTCCGAGCGCCAGAGCTCACCGTTGTCCGTCGGGCGTCCGTGGAGCGGATTCCCGTCGCCGGTCTCGATGAGCGCATAGACGCGATTCGGATTCGACTTGGCGATGGCGAGGCCGATCTTTCCGATCTCGTGCGTCGGCAGGCCGTTGCCCTGAAGCTTGGTCCACGTCGTGCCGCCATCGTGCGAGACGTAGATCGCGCTCCCCGGTCCGCCGCTTTCGCGTCCCCACGTGTGCAGCTCGAGTTGCCACGTGGCGGCGAACAACGTTCGTGCATCGGTGGGATGCATCACGACGTCAATCGCGCCCGTGTTCTGGTCGACGAAGAGCACCTTCTGCCAGGTGCGCCCGCCATCGGTCGTGCGATACAAGCCGCGTTCCTGCTGCGGCCCGTAGCTGTGGCCTTGCGCGGCGACGAACACGATGTCGGGGTTGCCCGGATCGATCACGATGCGACCGATGCGGCCGGTGGAGTCGAGCCCCATGTGCATCCACGTGCGGCCGGCGTCGGTCGACTTGTACATGCCGTTGCCGATGGAGATGTGACTGCGGATCCAAGGCTCGCCCGTGCCGGCCCAGACGATGTTCGCGTTCGACGGCGCCACGGCGAGGGCGCCGACCGAAGAGACGTTCTGATCGTCGAAGATCGGCGTCCAGTGAATGCCGGCGTCGACGGTCTTCCAGATGCCGCCGGACGCGGCGCCCGCGTAGTAGACGTTGGGGTCGCCGATCACGCCCGCGACGGAGGCGACGCGGTTGCCGACGGGGCCGATGTAGCGGAAGCGCATCGCGCTCGATACGGCAGCGGGATCGAACGCGCCGCCCTCCCGGCCTGGCTGCTGCGCGCCGAGCGCTCCCAGCGACACCGCGAAGGCGGCGCAGATTCGGGGCAGCCTGACGATCGAACGCAGATGTATCATGGGCATCTCCTCAATATGTGTAATCCTCGCCATGTCACGTGGTGTCATTCTGCAGCTCGCGGAACAGCCACGCCTTGGCAAGGCGCCACTCGCGCTTGACCGTGCGCGGCGAGCGTCGCAGCACGTGCGCGGTTTCTTCCACGGTGAGTCCGGCGAAGAAGCGGAGCTCGATGATTCGCACCTGATCCTGATCAATCGCCGACAGACGCTCGAGGGCCTCGTCAATGGCGAGCACGTCACCCGCGCGGGCGTCGTCCGGCTCCTCGCCCGCGGCAGCCAGCGAGACGAACGTCACGCCGCCGCCGCGCTTCTCCCGGTGGCGCGCGCGCGCGTGATCGACGAGGATGCGGCGCATGAGGCGAGCGGCGACGCCGAAGAATTGTGCGCGATTCTCCCAACTCGCCCGGGTTTGATCGACGAGCCGAAGGTAGAGCTCGTGCACGAGCGCCGTCGGATCGAGCGTGTGGCCCGCGCGTTCGCGCCGCATCTGACGCGCCGCGATCTCGCGACAGTCCTCGTAGATCAACCCGATGAGCGCGTCGAGCGCGCTCGAGTCGCCCTTCGACCAACGGACCAGGAGGGCCGTGACGTCGGGCGACGGCGAGGAGGGGGAAGGGGAGGGGGAGGGGGAAGGGACCGCCGCGTCGCTCATTTCAGTCCGATCAGTCCGACCCGCGCCAACAGGCGGTCGAATCGCGGCTGACCGCGCAACGATCGAGCAACCGGATCGACGGCGAGATATGCGATCACATTCGAGCCTTCGTCGTACGCCCGCTCCGTCCACGCAACCGCGCTGTCCACCTCGCCCAGCGCGGCATATACCGATGCGATCGACCAGGCGGGGACGTACTCGGTGCGAGCTCGGGACAGCATCTCGTTCAGCGTTGCTCTCGCGTCGGCACGGAGGCCGGCGCGCGCCTGCGTCTTGCCAAGCGCGCCGAGACTGGACGGTGTGCGTCCGGTGAGATCGACGACCCGGCGGGCGTGTGCGATGGCCTCGTCGAATCGCCCGGTGGACACCAGTGCGTCGGCCAGACGCATATGGGCCTGCACGTAGCTTGAATCCAGCGCGAGCGTCCGCTCGAGCTGGTCGATGGATTCCTGATGCTTGCCGGAGAATTCCAGGATCCATGCGACGTTCGTGTTGACGATCAGCGAAAACGGGTCGAGCTCGCGCGCGGCTCGGACTTCACGAAGCGCTTCGTCCAACCGTAGTCGTGACATCAGCAGGTTCGCGTACCAGACGTGGACGAGCGCGTAGCTCGGGTTCAACTCGATCGCGCGACGAAACTCACGCTCGGCATCGGACCACTGGAGCTGGTAGTGCCGCGCATAGCCGAGCGCGGCGTGGGCTTCGGCTGAATACGGATCGAGCTGCAACGCCTTGATGGCTTCGGCTTCGGCAAGGGGCCGAAACTGCCGCGGCGATCCGGAGCCGACCAGGACGGTCCCCAACTGGTTGTAAGAGTCGGCCAGCGCCGCGTGCGCCGGCGCGTACGTGGGATCGAGCTCCACGGCGCGCGTGAAGTGAGCGGCCGCCTGCTTGAGCGACTGCGACGTGCGCTGGTTCCACTCGTAGCGGCCTTTCAGGAACTCCTCATAGACGTCCGGCCGAACGGCGCGGACGGTCGCGAGGCGGTCTTCCGCCTCGGGCCGAATGGTGAGGCGGATCGCAAGCGCGAGCGCCCGCACGACGTCGGCCTGGAGCGCGAGCACGTCGCGCGCGTCGCGATCGTATCGGTCGGACCACAGGACGCGCCCTCCTGCCGGATCGACGAGGCGCAAGTCGATGGCGATGCGGCCCGACGCACGGCGCAGCGTGCCCTCGACGATCATGTTCGCGCCGAGCCGCCGGGCGACCTCCGATGGACTCGTCGCTTCGCTCGCGACCCGCAGCGCCGACGGCCATGAGATGATGCGCACGTTCGTGACCGCACCGAGCTGCGCGATGAGCGCATCGGTGACGCCTTCGGCGTAGTACGCCGATCCTGGGTCACCGGTCGCGTTCGCGAGCGGAAGGAGCGCGAGGGTCGACACACGAGTCGGCACAGCGCGAGTGAACTCTCGACTGACCCTCTCGCCGACCCAGAGCAGAACCGGCGCCGCGATCACGGCAGCCGCGATGATGAGCAATGTGCGTCGGCGCATCGACACGATCAGGCTGCCGACGACGGGCCATGACCGCCGGCGTTCGATCGCGTCGAGCGCGGCCTGGACGTCGGAACCCCGCTGATACCGCGCGTCGGGATTCTTCGCCAGGCACCGCTCGATGACGAGGCGCAGCGCGAGCGGAACCTGCGTGCCCATCGGGCGCGGCGGATCGGCCAGGATCGCCGCGCTCGTTTCGTACGAGGTGCGGCCGCTGAATGGCAGCTCTCCCGTCGCGAGCTCGTACAGCAGCACTCCGAGCGCCCAGATGTCGCTGCGCACGTCGGCCTCTGCTCCGAGCAGCACCTCGGGGGCCATGTGGCTGAGCGTGCCGGCGAGCATGCCGTGGGTGGTGAGCGTCGAATCGCGTCGCGTGCCGCTGTCGGAGGGCAGGCGCTTCGCCAGGCCGAAGTCGAGCACGATCGCACGGCCAGTGGAATCGATCGCGACGTTCGAGCTCTTCAAATCGCGGTGAATGATCCCGTGCTCGTGCGCGTGGGCCAGAGCGCCAGCCACTTGAATGCCGATACGAAGCGTGCGAGGCAGCTCCGGCGGCGTGTCGCGCAGCACGTCACGGAGTTGTCGCCCATCGATGTACTCCATGACGATGAACGGCTGGTCGTCCGCTTCGCCCACCTCGTAAATGGTGCAGACGTTCGCGTGCGCCAGAGTGGCGGCATGTTGCGCTTCGCGAATCAGACGACGCCGCGCCGTGGGTTCGCTCAAGCCGCTCCCGACCGTCTTGATGGCGACGACGCGACCGAGCACCGTGTGGCGTGCCCGGTAGACTTCGCCCATTCCACCGGCGGCGATGAACTCGAGGATCTCGTACGCGCCAAGGTGGTCGCCGGGTCCGAATCGCGGACGCCACGGCGGTGAATCGGGGTCGCTGATCAGCGCCTGGGCGGGAACCTCGAGGAACCCGCTCGCCTGCGCTTCGCTGGCCAGCAGCGATTCGACTTCGTGCCGGAGCGCCTCATCGCCGGCGCAGCGCTCGTCGAGGGCGGCGCTCCGCTCACTCGGCGGACGCTCGACGACGTCGAGGAACAACGCCTTGACCGCAGCCCAGCGTTTTGGGTCCGCGGGGTCTTCGCCGGGCGTCCGTTCATTAGTCCCGGGTGGCCGGGATTGCCCGATGGCTCGCATAGCGCCCCAGCATACCGCTGGCCGCGGGCGCGAGCAAGCCAAACCGCCACTCCCTCACTGGCCCGGGAGCGGCGGTTCGTACGCCCATCATGTCCTGGAGAGGCGATCGGCGCCTCAACGGGCGCGCGGGCCGCCATCCTCGGCGGGCGAGGTGGTGAGCCTCGTGACCTCGGAGCCGTCCCGGTTCATCGCGAACAGCTCGACGTCGCCGTTCGTGCTCGGACGGAACGACATGAAATAGATCTGCCGTCCGTTGCGCGACCATGACGGCGCTCGACTGCACCAGGCCGAGGCTGGATCCGCCTGGTTCTTCGGCGTGAGGTTCACCTGATCGCTTCCGTCGGCGTTCATCAGGAAGACAGCGCAGTATCCCTCCCGGAGGCTCATGAACGCAATCTGCCGTCCGTCGGGCGACCACGCCGGCATTTGGTCGATCGTCGCCGGAAGAAACGTGAGCCGCTGAACGTTCTGCTCCTCACCGTCCGCATCGGCGACGTAAACATCGTTCGCGCGGCGAAACGCGAGTCGCTTGCCATCGGGCGACCAGTCCGGCCACTGGTCGAGGGCGCCGTCACTCGTCACACGACGAAGACCAGTGCCATCAGCGTTGACCACGAAGATGTTGTAGTTGCCGTCGCGATTGCTGTGGAAGGCGATCTGCCGCCCATTCGGCGACCAGCGCGGCCAGTTGTCGTCGCCGGCGTCGCTGCTCACGTTCTGCAGCGTCCCATCGGTGAGATCGAGCACGAAGATCTCATTGTTCCCGGTCCGGCTTGAAGCGAATGCCACGTAGCGCCCGTCGGGCGACAGGTCGGGCCAGACGTCGTTGCCCGCGCCGCCAGTGACGGCGGTGACTCCGCTCCCGTCGGAATTCATGGTGTAGATCTTGGCGAGCGGGCCTCCGCGCCGGCTATAGAACACGACGCTCGACGGTGGGCCGCCGCCATGCTCACCGAGCTGCGCACGCGCGGCGCGGCCCGGGACTTCAGGCGCGGTCGGTCCGGCCAGTGGTCGACTGTCACAGGCGGCGCCGATCGCAAGGATCGTCGGCAACAAAAGGCGACGGACTCTCATAGTGGTCTCCAATGGGTGGTCGGTGAACGGCCGAGACGGTACAGGGGAACGCCAGGGGTCAACCGTGGCGATAGCCCTCATTGGAGACGCGACACCAACAGCCGAACGGGGCCAGAGCGGTCGCGCGAGCGATGAGCGCGGGCGCGTCCTCCCGCGAATGGGAGGTCGGAGACGGCCTAGTACAGCCCGACCTTGCCGCGAACCGAGGCGATGAGCTTCGCCGGGTCGTACCCGACGCCGCTCTTGAAGACCAAATCGACCTTGCGGACGTCGCCGATGTTCGCCGATGGATCGCCATCGAGCACGACCAGATCCGCCTGTCTGCCGACGGCAATCGAGCCAACCCGATCGGCGCGGCCGAGGTAGGTCGCGCCGTTGAGCGTGGCGACCTTGATCGCCTCGAGCGGCGTCAGGCCGCCTTCCACAAGGAGCTCAACCGCGCGCTGGTCGGAGTAACCCGGGATCACGCCCCCACCGCCCGTGGGGTCGGTGCCGGCGAGCAGCAGTCCGCCCGCGCGGAAGAAATCGATCTCGAGCCGCCGGAGCTTGGTGAAGAGCGTGGCGTACGGCGAGTTAGCGCTTCGCTGCGTGACCTGGTAGCGCTGCTCGAATTGGTCGCGCAGTTCTGGTACGAGCACCTCGAGACCCGGCGGTTTGGGCTGGCCGGGCGTGAACGTCTCGAACACTGTGAGCGTCGACGTCAGCGCGACGTGCCGATCGATGAGATGTCGAATGAGTGATTTCACTGCGTCGCCGCCCGGGTCGAGCGCGGCGAGCGAGCCCGGAACCTGGGCGCCGCCGGGACAGTCGTCAGGTTTCTTGTCCTTCACGAAGTCGCTCGACGCGAAGAAGCCATGCTCGAGGTCGTCGATGCCAAGATCGGCCGCCTCGCGATAGGTGACGGAGCAAAGGTGGCCGGTGATCTTCATTCCGCGCTTGTGGCCTTCGTCGATCGCCGCCTTGAGCTCGTCGCGCGTGATGTGCATGTACGCCTTGAGCGACGTCGCGCCGTTGTCTGCCCAGAAGTCCACGAGCCGTCGAGCATCGGCCGCGTCGGTGAGCTCGTGCACCTGCAGCAGCGGCAGACCGGGTCCCTCGAGATAAGGGGCCGTGGCATCGATCCACGGGCCGGCGCGCTCACCGCGATCGATGGCGCGCTTCATGTTCAGCTCACTATAGCCGTTCATGTTCCCGCCGGTGCGCATCGAGGTGACGCCGCCGGCGAGATACAAGCGAACGAAACTCTCGGTGAGGTTCGCGTAGGTCCCGGGACCAGTGGGGTAGTACAGGTGCTCGTGCACCATCACGAGTCCGGGGATCACGGACTTGCCCGTGAGATCCAGCACTTGCGCGCCGGCCGGGATGCGGCCGCTGGAGGCGGGATCGATCGATTCGATACGACCGTCGCGAATCACGACAGTCTGATCGGCGCGGGGCGGGGCGCCCGTTCCGTCGATCACCCGAACGTGCGTCAGCGCGACGATCGGCGTGTCGACACTGACGAACTGGCGGACGGCGGGTGAGAGGGTTGGATGGGGCGCGGGCGGCCGGGCGGTCTGGGCCGCGAGCGGACCGCCGACGATCAGCGAGAGGAGAAGTCGTGAGCGCATGGGACGAGGATATCGCACGTCGATGGCGGCGTCGAGGGCGGAACCAGACGCGGAACGTTCCGCCGCTCGATCGGTACACACGGGCACGTACTCGACAAGGTGACCGTCACCATGGCCGGCTTCTTCCGTCGCCTACGCCCGCGCGATCTGTTCGCGTCATGGGCGGCATACTGGCTCCTGCTGTCGCTGCAGCTTCTTCCGGCGGTGAGCGCGATCTGGCGCGCGACCCATTCCCCGAACAAGGGATCAGTCACCGCGAGCGTCGGTGACTGGGCGCTTAGTCTGAGCGTGAACGTTGCCGGTCAAACGATCTGGAGCGGATCGCGCCACATGCTCGCGCTCGCGCTGCTCGTCGCGGGACCACCCCTACTGCTCTGGCTCCTGTGGGTCGCGATGCGGCCAAAGCACGTCGAGGCGCGACAGACCGCCTAGGGCCGTGCGCTATCGCTGACGATCCGTTCGCGTCCCACGCTCGGCGCGCGCCTTGGCGACCATCTGCTTCAC
>DATJHY010000016.1:0-10345 GCA_035493635.1 Gemmatimonadaceae bacterium
TGCCCAACGATTCCCGTACATCTTCGACGAGGTCCGTCCGACACCGGGCACGTCCAAACCGGAAGGACATGCGCACCCGCTGCGCGAAGGCGAGCTCGTACACATCGGCGACGCGGACGTGTTGCCGGTGGCGGTGCCGCATGGGGACGTGACGGTGCTCGCGTATCGCGTTGGTCCGATCGCGTACGTGACCGATGCGAAGCGGATTCCGCCCGACGCCATGGCCGCGTTTCGCGGCGTCGAAGTGCTGGTGCTCAACGCGCTCTTGCGCACGTCGCATCCGACACACTTGAGCTTCGCCGAAGCGATCGATGCCGCGCGTGCGATCGGCGCGCAGCGTACGTACCTCACGCACCTCACGCACCACAGTCGACACGCCGACCTCGAGGCAGAACTGCCGCGAGGGATCGCGCCGGCGTTCGACGGCCTTACGGTCAGGGTGGGTGGATAATCACGCCCCTTGCGGGCTGTGCTTCGGTCGGGCAGTGTTCCTTTCATGCCGCTCTAACCGGCGGCGTGACGGTGTCGTCCTTCGCGATTGGGGGATTGGGTGCATCAGTTCGGCAATGACGTCAAGGTCGAACACGGTCGAGTGACGTTGGTCAACGAAGCCGTGCTCCAAACCGACGCGATGGACGAGTTGGTTCGTGAGGCAGTATTCGGACAGGGACAAACGAAGGATCACGCGCAGTGGCTGCTCTGGGAGATCGGGCAGGCGGCTGGAGTCCAGCCCTCGAGCATTCACGATCTCTATCTCGCGCGGGGTCTCGGTAAGACGCACGGCTTCACGGTGCCGGCGATCAACGTGCGCGGCATGGCGTACGACACCGCGCGCGCGGTCTTCCGCACGGCCGTGAAGCAGAAGGCCGGCGCATTCATCGTTGAAATCGCGCGCTCTGAAATCGCCTACACGGATCAACGCCCGCGCGAATACGTAGCGGTCATGCTCGCCGCCGCGCTGCGCGAGGGATTCCGCGGTCCGCTCTTCGTGCAGGGCGATCACTTCCAGGTGAACGCGAAAAAATTCGCCGTCGACCGGCGCGGCGAAGTCGCGGCCGTGAAGCAGCTCGCCCAGGAAGCCATCGCCGCGGGTTTCTTCAACATCGACGTCGACACCTCGACGTTAGTCGACATCTCGCTTGCGACGCTCGACGAGCAGCAGCGGCTCAACTATCAGACAGCGGTCGACATCGCGCGCTACATTCGCGAGATCGAACCCGATGTGGTGACGATTTCCGTGGGCGGCGAGATCGGCGAAGTGGGTGCGCACAACAGCACCGTGCCCGAGCTCCGCGCGTTCATGGATGGCTTCAACGCCACGCTCGAGGAACGCACGCGCGCGAACGTCGATGGACTCTCGAAGATCAGCGTGCAGACCGGGACGTCGCACGGCGGCGTGGTGCTGCCCGACGGCTCGATCGCCGCGGTCAAGTTGGACCTTCCGGCTCTCGAGCAGTTGTCCAAGGTCGCGCGCGATGACTACCACCTGGCGGGCGCAGTGCAACACGGTGCGTCCACGCTGCCCGACAACGCATTCAACAATTTCCCGCGCGTCGAGGCCTGTGAGATCCACCTCGCCACGAACTTCCAGAACATTCTTTACGATTACATGCCGGATGCCTTACGGAGGCGGATCTATACGTGGCTCGATGAGAATGCGAAGGATGAGCGCAAACCGTCCGACTCCGACGAGCAGTTCTATTACAAGACGCGCAAGAAGGCGCTCGGCCCGTTCAAGCGGGACATTTGGGACATCCCGGAGTCGGTGAAGAGCGAGCTCGCCACAGCGTACGACGCGACGTTCGGATTCTTGTTCGAGCAGCTGCGCGTCTCGAATACGGCGGACACGGTCGCGCGCTTCGTGAAGGCTCCGACGATGCACCGCGCGCCGGGGGCGCCGGTTGCCGTGCACGCGGCACCGGACGACGCGGAGGCGGGCGAATAAGCAGCGCCGTCGAAGCGCGGTGGCACAGGGCGCTCGAGCGTCTGGCCGAGCGCGCCGCACACGAGCTCAAGAATCCACTCAATGGACTCGCCCTCAACCTCGAGGTGCTGCGCGCGAGGTTGGCGCGCGGGGTCGAGGCATCCAGTGTCGCGCGATTCGCGGAAGCGGCATACTTCGAGCTCGAGGCGCTCTCGGAACGGCTCGACGCGTTGCTCGCGTTGGCGCGCCCCGCTCGGGAACCGATAGATTTGCACGCAACGATCAAGAAATTCGCCTCGCTCTATGGCGCCGCGGCCGCGGCGGAAGGCGGGTCGCTCACGGTTTGGGCGGCACCAGACGTGCCGCTTGAAACAGGCGCGGATGCCGACGCCGTTCGGCTCGTGTTGGCCGCGGCGGTCGACATGGTGACGCTTCCGGCGGGCGAGGCCGAGTGTGGCGTGCGGCCTGGTGAGGAAGATGACGAGATCGCGGTGACGGTTATCCGGAAGGGATCGACTGGCGACGCGCGACCAGCCGGGGAAAATGAATTGCGGCTGGGCGCGGGCGTGACGGACGCGGCTCTCGAGGCCGGGATACGTGTGCTCGACAGGGTTGACGGGGTTACTATCATCTTTCCCCGCGCCGATGGTCGGCGAGAGGAGTCGCGGACTTAGGACATGGATACGCCCAAGATTCTCATCGCCGACGACGAGCGGAGCATCGCCCAAGGCCTCAGCGCGGTACTCGAAGAAGAGGGCTACGCGGTCGAGGTCGCGGCGGACGGACAGAAAGCGCTCGAGAACCTCCTCGGGGGGACCTTCGGCGTCATCCTCGCCGACCTGAAGATGCCTAAACTCGACGGCCTCGCGCTGCTGCAGGAAATGCAAGCGCGCGAGATAACCAGCGAGTGCATCATCATCACGGGGCAGGCGACGGTCGATTCCGCGGTCCAGGCCATGCGGCAAGGCGCGTACGATTACATCGAGAAGCCGCTCACCGCCGAAAAGCTCAATCGTCTCAAGGCGCTCATTCCGAAAGCGCTCGAGAAATTCCAGGTCAAGCAAACAAATCGCGCTCTCGCATCCGAGCTGCAGGCGCTCACCCACTACGGTGAACTGACCGGCCAGTCGGACGCGATGCGGAGCGTTTATCAGGTCATCGACGCGGTTGCGCCGTCGACGGCAAGCGTGCTGATTCTCGGCGAGTCGGGAACGGGCAAGGAATTGGTTGCGCGAGCGATCCATCAAAAGAGCGAGCGCGCGCGCGGACCGTTCCTCGCCTTGAATTGTGCGGCGCTGCCCAAGGACATCCTGGAGAACGAGCTCTTCGGGCACGAGAAGGGCGCCTTTACCGGCTCGACCAACGAAAAGCCGGGCGCGTTCGAGATGGCGCACGAAGGTACGTTGTTTCTGGACGAGGTCGCGGAAATGGCGCCCGACATCCAGGTGAAGCTGCTGCGCGCGCTGGAGTCGCGTCAGGTGAGGCGGTTGGGCGGCAAGAAGGAAATCGACGTCGACATCCGCGTGGTGGCCGCGACGAACCGGGACCTGCAAGAGGCGCTCAGGGAAGGCGAGCTACGCGAGGACCTGTACTATCGGTTGGCGGTCGTCGAACTGTATCTGCCTCCCTTGCGTGAGCGCATGGGGGATCTGCGGTTGCTGGCGACGGAGTTCTTGGCGCGGTTCTCCCAGCAGAATAAAAAGAAGGTGAGGGAATTCGATGATGCGGCCATGGATTGGATTCTTTCGTACAACTGGCCGGGGAACGTTCGCGAATTGAAGAACGCGGTGGAGCGCGCCGTCATCCTGTCGCGCGCCGACACCATCGGGCTGAACGATGTCGTTCCACGCCATCTGCGCAATTCGACCGAAGCGCCGGCGACGGTGTCGCTTCCTGTCGGATCGACATTGGCGGATGCCAGGCGACAACTTACGCTCAAGACGTTTTCGATGACGGGCGGCGACGTGGAACGAACGGCGCACATGCTGGGCGCCACGCCGGGAGAGGTTCGCGCCGAGTTGGCCGCGCTAGTGAAGCCGGCGGAAGACGACGGCGAGCACGAGGCCGCGGCGCGAAACGTGAAGAGCTACGGATCCGTCAAGGATAAGGACGTGGTCCGACAGAAATCGAAGGGCCGCCGGTGATGAGACGAGGAGATGAGCACATGAAGCACAGGACGCGCTACGAGGACGAAGACGAGGACGAACCGTACGTGGTGATCGAACGTCGCGGCAGCAGCGGCGCGACGTCATTTCTCGTCGGGCTCGCCGTGGGCGCGGGCATCGCACTGTTGTTCGCCCCGCAGAGCGGCGAGGAGACGCGTCGCCAGCTCAAGCGCCGAGCGCGTCGGGCGGCGCACGTCGCGCGCGATGCGGCCGGCGATCTCTCCGACACGATGGTGGACCGCTACGAGCAGGCGAAGCGCAGCGTCGAGGACCGGCTCGACTCGGCGCGGCAGGCGCTCGAGATGCGCAAGCACCAGGCGGCGGAAGCCTTTCGCGCGGGGCGTGAGGCGGCGCAGCAGGCGCGGCTGGACCTCGAGGCGCGGATCGCCCAGTCGAAGGCCAACTACCGCGCTGCGACGAGCCAGGCGCGCGTCACGCGCCGCGCCACGCTCGCGCCTAACGAAGAAGTGAAGGACTCGGCCGACCGGGAGACCGAGTAGGAGCTCGTATTTCCTCCACGTTCGTTGGGCCGACGACCGCGGCGCCCGCCATGCCCAACCGCCGGGAGCCTCTGCCGCGACGCTTTTGGGCGGCAACGAAGGACTACGCCAAGCGAATCTGGGACAACGCCGGCGAAGACAACATCTTCTTTCTCGCCGGCGGCATCTCGTTCAACATCTTGTTGGCCGCGGTGCCCTTCGTGCTGCTCCTGCTCTCGGGGCTCGGCTATCTCCTCAATCAGTCCGAAGCACAGTCGGCCGCAAACCTGTGGCGGTTCATCGATCAACTGCTGCCGCCGCACAGTCAGAGCGCCGAGTCGCCGATGTACGGCATCATCAACGACGTGATCCGTGCGCGGCGATCAGTCGGGATCTACAGTCTGATCGGCTTCGTGTGGTTCTCGACGCGATTGTTCGGTACGCTGCGCAGCGTGCTCGCCGAGGTGTTCGACATCGAACACGAGCGCAGCATCATCGGCGGGAAGTTGTTCGACATCGAGATCACGGTCGTGAGCACGATCCTGTTCGTGGCATACACGGCGGTGAATGCGTATCTGCGCCTGGCGACGACACAGGGCGTCGCGATTCTCCAGCGCATCGGATTGCAGAAAGACGTGATGGGCCGGCTCGAGTATGCGATCGGATCCGTGGTCGCGTCGGCGTTCATGGTCCTGCTCTTCTTCTCGCTCTACAAGTTTCTGCCCAACCGAAAAATCCGCTGGCAGTACGCGCTGCTCGCCGCCATCGTGACGAGCGCGTTGTTCGAGCTCGCGAAGGCGTTGTTCACGGCTTACGTTGGGCGCTTCAATCCCGGCAGCCTGTACACGGGCACGCTCACGGCCATAGTCGTGATCGTGTTCTGGGTCTATTATGCGTCGGTGATTTTCATTCTGGGCGGCGAAGTGGGGCGGGTGTACGAGCTGCGCCGCGTCCGGCGTCTCCAACGCGAGACGCTCGAGGAGTGACCGTTGGGCCCCGGCGGCCGCTGCGTTCTCACACCGAGCACCATGCCGATCGATCTTCGTAGCGATACCGTCACGCGTCCCACCCCTGCAATGCGGCAGGCGATCGCCAACGCCGAAATCGGCGACGATGTCCTGGATGGCGATCCCACGGTCAAGCAGCTCGAAGCGCGCATCGCGTCGATGCTCGGAAAAGACGCAGCGCTTTTTTTCCCGAGCGGGACGATGGCCAATCAGACCGCCGTGTGGCTGCTTTCGCGCCCCGGCACGGAGATTCTGCTCGGTACCGGATCGCACGTGATGATGTACGAGGCCGCGGCGGCGGCAGCATTGTGCGGCGCGCAAGTGCGTCCGGTGCAGGGGACGGGACTGGTGATGGACGCGGAGTCGTTGCGCGCGGCGGTGCGGCCGTACTCGCCGTACACGTTGTCGGCGAGCCTCGTGTGCATCGAGAACACGCACAACGGCGCCGGCGGCGTGGTCACACCGCTGGATGAGATGCGCGCGATTCGCGACGTGGCCCGCGAGCACTCGTTAGGCATCCATCTCGATGGCGCGCGGTTGTGGAACGCGCACGTCGCGTCGGGAACGCCGCTCGCCGATTTCGCCGCGTGCGCCGACACCGTGATGGTGTCGTTCTCGAAGGGACTGGGCTGTCCCGTGGGTGCGGCGCTCGCGGGACCGGCGTCGCTCATGCGCGACGGATGGATGGTGCGGAAACGGTTTGGCGGCGGCATGCGGCAATCCGGTTTTCTCGCCGCGGCGGTGCTCTATGCGCTGGACGCGCACATGGATCGGCTCGCGGACGACCATGCGCGTGCGCGCCGCTTCGCGAAAAGCGTTGATGGCGTGAAGGGCATGCGCGTCGTTCCCCCCGATACCAACATCGTGATGATCGATCTACCGCCGGGTTGCGAGGCCAGCGCGGTCGAAGAGCGCGCGGCGACGCAGGGCGTGTTGATCTCCGCGTGGACGCGCACGCGCCTGCGTGCGGTGTTTCACATGGACGTGGACGACGCGGGCACGGACGAAGCGGCGCGCGTGATCTGTGGGGCGTAGTGCGTCAGGGTGAGCGTGGAGCCGACCACACGCAGGAGCTTGCGCCTATGCACAGAAATGGAGATTGGCTGATGCGCGCCGGCGCGGATGAGGAGAGACCCGGCGGGGACTGATGTTGTGACGCCCAGAGGGGAGGGGTATATTTCGCTCGTCCCAGGTCCCGAAGGGCGTCAGCCCACCAACTCCGTCAGGACCGAAAGGTAGCAGCGGTACGTGGTGTCGAGCGCAGCTTCGTCAGGCCTGGGGCACTGGGGGAAGCCTGATCTTGGGCCGCGCGACCCAAGCGACGCCTCCCTGACCGACCGCCAGGTCGCGCTTCCCCCAGCGTAGCGTCCCTCTGACTATGTATCTCTCACTCGCTCGCAAGTATCGTCCCCGCACGTTCGCCGACGTCGCGGTGCAGACGCACGTGTCGAACACGCTGCGCGGTGCGATCGCGCGCGGGCGAGTGGCGCACGGCTACTTGCTGTGCGGCCCGCGCGGCGTCGGCAAGACGACGCTCGCGCGCGTGCTCGCGATGGCGCTCAATTGCGAAAACCGCACGCCGGAGGGCGAACCGTGCGGCCAGTGCGCATCGTGCACGCGCATCTGGGCGGGGTCGGCGAGTCTCGATGTGATCGAGATCGACGCGGCGTCGAATCGCGGCGTAGACGACGCGCGCGAGCTCCGCGAGCGCGCGATGTACGCGCCATCGGGCGACGAGCGCTACAAGGTGTACATCGTCGATGAAGCGCACATGCTGACGCGCGAGGCGTGGAACGCGCTGCTCAAGATTCTCGAGGAGCCGCCGCCGCGCGTGGTGTTCGTGTTCGCCACGACGGAACCGCAGAAGATCACGCAGACGGCCGCGCCGGTGATGAGCCGGCTGCAGCGGTTCGACTTCAAGCGCATCGGGACCGCAGATGTCCGCGCGCGGCTGGCGACGGTGCTCGCGGCCGAGCACATCGCCGCCGAGCCGGATGCGCTGACGCTCCTGGCGCGCGCGGCGGACGGTTCGATGCGCGACGCGCTCAGCCTGGCCGACCAGTCGCTTTCGTTAGGCGACGGCACGCTGACGGCGCAGCGGGTCCGCGATGCGTTAGGCCTGGTCCCGGAGGACGAGGTGCTCGCCGTGCTCGACGTCGTGGCCGAGCGCCGCGCCGCCGACGTGTTCCCGGCGGTGGCGCGGTTGGCCGATGCGGGCGCCGACCTGGGCCTGTTCCTCGGCGCGTTCGGCGAGGCGCTGCGGGCGACGCTCGCCATCTCGTTAGGCGGCGACGGCGGCGACCTGTCCGAGACGCTGCGCGAGGGGCTCAGGGCCCGCGCGTCGCGGTTCACCCCCGGCGACCTCGTGCGCATGCTCACCGCGATGACCGACCTCGAGCCCAAGTTCCGGCGCAGCGGGCAGCAGCAGATTCTCCTCGAGACGCTGCTGGTGCGGTTCGCGCTCCTCGACCGCACGGTGGCGATCGAGGACCTGCTGCGGGAGATGGGACCGGGCGGCGCATCCGGCGCCGACGGCACGCCGGCGCCGCGTGCGCCGACCGGTCCGCGGCCGGCTCCGTTAGGCGACGCGCCGCCGCCGCGCGAGCGCGGCGGCGCCACGGCGCCCGCTGCCGCCGACACGCGGCGCGCGCCCGAGCCGCCACCAGACCCGAGGCCGGCGGCGGTCGTGGCCGACGCTCCGGCGCCCAAGCCGGTCGCCCCACTCGAGCGCGTCAGCGTCGCCGGCCTCGCGAAACACTGGGACGACATCGTGTCGCGCCTGCGCGCCGAGGGCCGCATGGCGCTCGCCGGCGCCATGGAGCACGCCACGCCGGTGTCCGTGTCGAGCTCCGGCGAAGTCACGCTCGAGCTCGAGTCCACCGGCGAAGTGTTTCAGCAGCCGCTCGTCGCCAACGCGTCGGACGTCTTGGCTGTCATCGGCTCGCTCTTGGACGGCTCGACGCGCCTCACCGTCCGACTCGCCGACCGCACGCCTGATGACACCCCGTCATCGCGCCGCTTCACCGAAGAGGGCGTCCGCCGCGACCGTCTGTCGACGCTCAGAAAGAAGGACGCGACGTTGGACGCGGCAGTCGAGGCGCTGGATCTCGAGCTCATGGAGTAGAGCCGGCTCGCCCGGCAGGCAATGGAGGTTGGTCGACAGTCCCCTTGACTTCCTATGGAAGTCGCCCCATAGTGCCCTCACATAGAGCTTCTATGGAAAGGGCCAATGCCTGAAGCCAACATCGAAGTCCTGCGCGGCACCCTCGACCTCCTCATCCTCAAGGCGGTGAGCTGGGGTCCCACCCACGGCTACGGTGTCGCCCGCTGGATCGAGCAGGCGACCGATGATGTCCTCCAGATCGAAGAGGGCTCGCTGTATCCCGCCCTCCACCGCCTCCAGGCGCGCGGCTGGATCGACGCCGAGTGGGGGATCTCGGAAAACAACCGCCGCGCACGTTTCTATTCGCTCACCGCGAAAGGCCGCGCCCAGCTCCGCGTCGAGGCAGCCACGTGGACGCGCTTCGCGTACGCGGTCTTCGCCGCCCTCGAAGCGCCGCCCCGTCCGGCGTAATCGTCGGGTGCGAGCCAGCGTCAGCTGCCCATGAGCTCCGCTCCCGATCCCCGTCGCCCACCAGCCTGGCGCCGGTACCTCAGCTTCTGGGGCGCCGACATCGCGGCCGACGTCGACGACGAGCTGCGATTCCACCTCGAGATGCGCGCCGCCGAGTACGCGGCTCGCGGCCTAACGCCCGACGCGGCTCGATCCCGCGCCGAACAGCGTTTTGGCAACGTCCACCGCGCGCGCGAAGCCTGCGCCCGGATCGATCGCCAGCAGGCGCGCGCCGAAACCCACGCCCACATGCTGCTCGCCCTCCGTCAGGACACCGTGTACGCCTTGCGCGTACTGCGCCGCCAGTGGCTGCCCGCGCTTGCCGCCGTGCTCTGCATGGCCGTCGGTGTGAGTGCGACCACGGCAATGTTCAGCGTCGCGGACACGCTGCTCCTCCGCCCGCTGCCGTATCCGAACGGCGATCGGTTGGTGGCGATCAGCACGACCCAGGTCGGCGCGGCGTCGTCCATCGGTGTCAGCTCGTACCTGGACTACCGGGACTGGCGGGCGTCGCAGCACTCGTTCGACGACATGGGTGCGATTGGCGAGACGAACTTCATCATGCTGCACGGCGAGGCGCGCCGCGTGTCGGCATCGTTAGTCACCGCGAGTTTCTTCCCCACCTTCGGCATCGGCGCCGAGCTCGGACGCGTGTTCTCGGACGCCGACGATCGGCCCGGCGCCGCGCCGGTGATGGTCGTCTCCGATGCGTTTGCCCGCCAGGAGTTCGGAGAGCCGTCGCGCGCGCTCGGCGAGAGCATCATCCTCAATGGCATCGCTCGCACGATCGTCGGCGTGATTCCCGATCGCTGGCGATATCCGTCGCGCGGCGAAACGTGGCTGCCGATCGCGACCGGCGGCTACAGCGGCTTCAGCAACGGCGTCGACAATCCGTCGTCACGCGGCAATCGCAATCTCCAGGTCTTCGGCGCCTTGCATCGCGGCGTTTCGCTCGATCGAGCACGTCGCGAGCTGGCCGCGGTGGCGGCGCGGCTCCAGCGCGACTGGCCGGGCTCCAACGCCCAGATGACGACGTCGCTGGCGCCCATGCGCGACCAATACGTGGGGGACATTCGCGGTAGTCTCGTCGCCGTGATCGGGGCGACGATGCTCGTCCTGCTCATCGCCTGTGCCAACGTCGCGGCCTTGCAGCTCGC
>DATJHY010000017.1:0-12671 GCA_035493635.1 Gemmatimonadaceae bacterium
ATCTGCCGACGACGCGCTACGACGACATCGTGATCCATCCGCGCACGCACGACCTCGTACTGGCCACCCACGGGCGCAGCATCTGGATTCTCGATGACGCATCGCCCATCGCCGAGTGGAGCGGCGACATCGCGACGCGCCCGTCGTACTTCTTCGCGCCGGCACGCGCGACGCTGATGCAGTACTGGGAAGACATCTCGAATACGGCGCACGGGATGTACGGCGGCGAGAATCCCGCCGACGGCGCCGAGCTCACGTACTATTTGTCCAAGCCGGCGAACAAGGTTCGTCTGATCGTGCGCGGACAGGACGGTCGCGTCGTGCGTGAGATCGCCGGAGGATCATCGGCCGGTGTGATTCATCGGGTGACGTGGGATCTCAGGCACGAGCCGCCGCCGGCCACGCCTGGCGGCGGTGGTGGATTCGGCGGCGAGGAAGGTGGCGGACCGCCACCCGCCGCGACAGGCCGCGCCGGCACGCCCGCTCCCATCCAGCTTCCGATCCCGACGCACGACATCGGCAACCGCGGACCGTACGTGTCGCCCGGCCGGTTCACGGTGACACTCGACGTCGACGGCCAGACGTCGACTCAGGCGCTCGAGGTGCGATCGGATCCTGCGCTAGCCATTCCGGTTGCGCAGCAGCGAGCGCGCGAAGCGTTCCTCTTGGACGTGCAGGCGACCCAGGTGCAGGTGGAGCAGCGCGCGAGTGAACTACGCGCGATGCGTGCGGAGGCGACCGGTGCGGATTCGGCGGCCCTTCAGACGCTCGAGCGGCGACTCACCGGCGGCCGCGATGCACCACGCGCGAAACTCGGCGGAATTGCGCGTGGGTTCAACGGCTCGGGAGCGCAGCAAGGCAGCTTCGCTCCTCCCACTGAGCTTCACCGGCAAATACTGTCCGAAGCGAAGGCCGAGCTCGCGGCGGTCGAGGAGGCGATGAAGAAGCGCCGACCGTAGTCGCTCGGTCTAGGGCTCCGGTATCGCCCGCCTCGCCCACACCGCGATCACGCCGAACAACGCCAGCGTCACGCCGAACGACACGACCATCCCCCGGTCGTGATGCATCTGCACGAGCGTTCCCATGAGCGCTACGCCAATCGCGCCGCCAACCTGCCGGCCGGCATTCAGGATTCCTGATGCCAGGCCGGCCATTCCGGCCGGGGCGGACGTGAGCACGCCGGTCGTCATCGCCGGCGTGACGTAACCCAGCGCGACGCCGAGCAGGCCAAACCCGATCAGAATGACGGCATTCGCTGGAATCCAGACCGAGAGCGCCATTATCGCCGCCCCCGACAATCCGAGGATTTGCCCGGTGACGAGCCGCGGCTTGAAGTGCATGTCCGCGCGATAGCGATCGATCATTCGCGTGGTGACGGTGGGCAGCAGGGTGAGCGGCACGATCATCGCCCCGGTCGCGAGCGCGCTCATGTGGCGGACGCTCTGGAGATAGATCGATTCGACGAACAGGATGCCGTACGCGCTGATGTTCAGGCCGATACCCGCACCGACGCACGCGACGAACGCGGGGCGCGAGAAGAGTGCGCCCGGAAACACAGGCGACGCGCTTCGGCGCTCGCTGAGCGCGCACACGGCGGAGAGCACGATCGCGGCGAGAAACGCCGCGAGCACACGCGGCGCGCTCCACCCCGCGTTTCCCGCCTCGATCAACGCATAGCTCAGCGCCCACAGCACGAGCGAGACGCTGAGCTGGCCGATCCAGTCGAGCGTGCGCGCCTCGGTAACGTTCGTCTCCTCGATGAACGCGCGCACCATGAGCAGCGCGACGATGCCGGTCGGCACGTTGAGGAGGAAGATGCTCCGCCAGCCGAAGTAGCTCGTGAAAACGCCGCCGAGGGCCGGTCCGGCGGCGAAGCCGAGACTGACGATCGACGCCCAGAACGAGACGGCGCGCGCCCGGGCCAGGGGGTCGGGGTAGGCGTGGCTCAGCAGGGCGAGCGAGGCCGGCAGCATCATCGCCGCGCCGAACCCCTGGAACATGCGCGCCACGATCAGGAACCCGACGCCGGGCGAGAGCGCGCAGCACAGTGACATGAGCGTGAAGAGTCCGAGCCCGAGTTGGTAGAGGCGCTTTGCTCCGTACCGGTCGCCCAGGGCGCCGCAGGTCAGCACGAGGCTCGCGAACACGATCGTGTAGGCGTTCACGATCCACTGCAGTCCGCTCATCGTGCCGCCGAGCTCCCGGTGCATCGAGGCGATGGCCACGTTGAGCGCCGTGGTGTCGAACAGGACGAGAAAGAATCCGAAGCAGATGGCATACAGGCCATAGGGGCGCTCGCGCCCGATGGCGATGGCTTGCGTGGTCATGGATTGCAAAGTAGGGGCGCCTGTGTATCATGAGTAATGATTTGTTTTGAACCCTCCCATCACGGAAAGTGATAGTAGCGACATGGACATCCACGACCTCACCGTGTTCGCCGCCGCGGCCCGGCACGGCAGCGTGACGAAGGCAGCTCAATCGCTGTCGACCGTGCAGTCCAACGTGACGGCGCGCATCCGCCTCCTCGAGACGGAGCTCGGGGTGCAGCTCTTCCACCGCAACCATCGCGGCATCACGCTGACGGAGAAGGGCCGCCAGCTCCTGCCCTACGCGCAGCAGATGCTCTCGCTCGTCGAGAACGCCAAGGCGGCCGTCTCCGAGTCGAACGAGGTGCGTGGCACACTGCAGATCGGGGCGCTGCAATCCACGGCCTCGGCGCGGCTGCCCGACATCCTCAAGGTGTACGCGGCGCGCCACGCACGCGTCGACATCGGCGTCGAGACGGGGACGAGCGCGGAGCTGACGGCCAAGGTGCTCGAGTCACGCCTCGACGGCGCGTTCGTTTCAGGGGTCGAGGAGCATCCCGACCTCGACATGATCATGAGCTACGTCGAGGAGCTCGTCATCATCACGCCGGCGCCGTACCGCACGGTCAAGGCGTACCTGAAGCAAAGCGCTCTGCCCAAGCCGCTCGTGTTCAAGACGGGCTGTCACTACCGGCAGCGGCTCGAGCGCTACCTCGGCGACGAGGGAGCCGCCCTGCTCAATCCGATGGAGTTCGGCACGATCGACGGTATCATTGGCTGCGTCGCCGCCGGGCTCGGGATCTCAATGCTGCCGCGATCGGTCGTCGAGCGCTCGGCGCGAAAGAAGGACGTGTCCATCCATGAGCTCTCGAAACCGCATCGTTACGTCGAGACCCAGTTCGTCACGCACAAGGCGCAAGTACGCTCGATTGCGCTGGCGCGGCTGATCGACGTGATCACCAGCGAGCGGGATCGCATCAAGGCGGTGCGGCGGACGGCGTAGCCTCACTTCGCCGTCGTCGCCACGATCTTCCGCTTGAGCTCGAGGTAGCGCGGATCTCTCCACACAACTTTCAGCCACGGCACATCCCAGTTCATGAATAGCCGAAGGCTGAACGACCTCTTTGCGTAACCCGTCTCGAGCCACTTCATGGTATTGTCCGCGTCCCCGATTCCGGCATAGGCGAATGCGATGAAGGTGGGTTCCACCCACTGTCGCCGCTCGCGCGCTTCGAACGCGTGAATGACCTCGAGAGCCTCGGCACGCTTCCCCATGCGCCCGTATGCCATCGCGAGGCCCACTGACGGATTGCCGGAGGTCTTCTCGAACGCCTGAAATATCGCCGCGGCCTCGTCGAGCCGTCCCAGCTCGAGCAGCGCGAGACCCCGCGTCGGTTCCCAAATCAGGACATTCGAGTCGAGAGCGGTCGCGAGCGAATCGGCCGTCAACGCTTCCTGATAACGGCCGCCCCAGACGAGCGCCTCGGCGCGAGTCCGCGCCGCGAGCGCCGACAACGGCTCGATCTTGAGTAGCCGGTCGGCAAACCCGATCGCCCGGTCGATGTCGCCGGACAAATACGACAGCACGCCGTACATGAACAGCGCGTCCGGCGAGTTCGGATCCATTGCCAGCGCCCGGTCCATCTCGGCCTCGCCTCCGGCGAGATCCCACGTCGTCGCCGCGATCTCGTAACCGTGCAGCGCTCGCCCTTCGGCGAGCAGGCTGTCGCACTGCACCGCGCGCTCCGCGGCGGCAAGCGCCAACATGTGATACTCGTGCGACGGCATGTACACGTCGGCCAGCAGGTCGTAGGCGAACGCGACGCCGGCGTGGGCCTGCGCATAGTTGGAATCGAGTTTGAGCGCCTCCTCGAAGTAGGCGAGCGCCTTGTTCAGCCCTTCGGGCGTGAGTTTGTTCTTCTCGAACACGCCGCGCAGATACAGATCGTGCGCCTGTGGATTGGTCGTACGGCCCGCGCGGGTCACGGCGACGGTTCGCGGCGTGAGCACGACGCGCAGCTCGGACGCGATTGCACTCGTGATCTCGTCCTGCATCGCAAAGTTGTCCTTGTCGGCGCGATCGTACGTGTTGGACCACAGCAGCTTCCCGTCCGGACGACTGAGCTGCATCTGCAGTCGCACGCGACCACGGCCGGGCTGCAGCTTGCCATTGAGCAGCATGGCCACGCCCAGCTGCTTCGCGATCTCCGCCGGCGCGGTGTGCGCGCCCTTGAACCGGGACGTCGAGAGATCGCCCGTCACTTGCAGACCCGCCACTTTCTTGAGCGCGTTGGCGAGTTCGCTCGTCATGCCGTCGGCGAGATACTCCGTGCTCGAGTCGCCGCCCAGGTTTTCGATCGGCAGAACGGCGAGCGTCATTTCCGCGGGCGAGGCAACCCCTCGCCCGCGTTTCGCCAGCCACGCGCCGCCGGCCGCCACCAGCAGCACCCCTGCTGCGATGACAGCGGTTCGTCGAATCGCCCCGGCCGACGCGCGCGACGGCGGGACCCGTGGCCCGGTCGGCTGTGTCGTCACCGCTGACGCCGCGCCGTCGAGCGCGGCGAGCAGCGCGCCCGCCGAATCCGGACGCTGCGCCGGATCCTTCGCCAAGCAGCTCATGACGATGTCCGCGATCGGCGAGGGAATGCTCGGCTCGCGGTCGCTGATCGGCGTTGGCATCTCGACGATGTGTGCGGCAGCCATTTCCGCAGCCGTCGTCTTGTTCGCGAACGGGTGGGCCCCGGCGAGCAGCTCGTACGCCATTACACCCCAGGCGTAGAGATCGGCGCGGTGGTCCACCGCGCCGCCCACCGCCTGCTCGGGCGCCATGTACGCCGGCGTCCCCAGCGACGTGCCGGTCGACGTGAGCGACGCGGCGGATGTGGCGCGCTCGTCGCCGCCGTGCGTTCGCGATTCGGTGAGCGCCTTGGCGATGCCGAAGTCGATCACCATCGCGGTGCCGCCGGAGAGCAGCACGTTCTCCGGCTTGATGTCGCGATGCACGACGCCGCGCGCATGCGCATAGGCGAGCGCCTTGGCTACGTCGCGCAGGATGTGCACCGCTTCGCCGCGGGGCACTCGTCCGCCAGTGTCCAGCCGCGTACGAAGCGATGCGCCGTCGACGTACGGCATCGTGTAATACGGCACACCCGCGGCTTCGCCGGCATTCAACAGCGGGACGATGTTCGCCTGCTGGAGGCGCGCGGCGAGCTTCACTTCGCGCGTGAAGCGCTCGGCGGAGACGCCCTGGGCGAGCTCGGGCGCGATGATCTTGATGACCACTTCGCGGCCCAAAGCCGTCTCGGTCGCCAGGAACACGCGCGACATTCCGCCGCCACCGAGCTCGCGCTCGAGCGTGTAGGTGCCGCTGAGCGTCGCTCGCAATTGCTCGCTGAGCGAATGCGCCATGACCGAGGGAGAAGAGGAGGAGGCGGAAGGCCGGGCTAATCTACCGACAGGGTTTCGCGCCGGCCATTCTCGGGCCCTGCCCAGGCTGCGCCGGGATGTCTGCACTGAGCTTGCGGTTGGCAGAGCGCTCGTGCGACGCGTATTCTCTTGCGCGTCGCCCCTCTCTCTTCGGACCTGCCCGAGCCACGATGCGCGAGCACCTCAACGCAGTTCTCGGCGGTCGGTACACCGTGGAGCGCGAGCTTGGCCGCGGCGGTATGGCGTCGGTCTGGCTCGCCATGGATGTCCGCCACGAACGCGCCGTCGCGATCAAGGTGCTGCACCCCGAGCTCGCGGGCGCGATCGGCGCCGATCGATTCGTGCGTGAGGTGCGCCTCACCGCAAGGCTGCAGCATCCCAACATCCTCGCGGTGCTCGACTCCGGAGTGTTCCGGGGACCAGACGGGACGACGCTGCCTTGGTACGCCATGCCGTATATCGCCGGCGAATCGCTTCGCGCGCGGCTCGATCGCGAGCGACAGCTGCCGATCGAGGAAGCACTGCGTATCACCGCAGCCGTGGGGGCCGCTCTCCAGGCGGCGCATCGGCAGGGGATCGTACATCGCGACATCAAGCCAGAGAATCTGCTCCTCGCCGGCGAGGATGTGTACGTCGCCGACTTCGGGATCGCCAAAGCGCTCATCGACACGGGCAGCGAGCGCCTGACGAGCACCGGGATGAGCCTCGGCACGCCCGCGTACATGAGTCCCGAGCAGGCGACCGGCGACGTCGTCGATGCACGAAGCGATCAGTACAGCCTGGCCAGCGTGCTGTACGAGATGCTGGCCGGCGAGCCGCCGTTCACGGGACCGACGGCGCAAGCGATCGTTGGACGCCGACTCGCCGAACCGGCGCGCGCGATTCGCCCCGTGCGATCCGCCGTGTCAGTCGGTGTCGAAGCGGCCGTACTCAAGGCGCTCGAGCGCGTGCCTGCCGATCGATTCGCCGACGTCGGCGCGTTCGTCTCCGCGCTACGAAGCGGACAGGCGAGCTCACCGTCGAGCGAGCCCCGCGCGCGCCGACGGCGGCGCCTCGCCGCCGCCCTCGCGATCGTGGTGATTCTCGCCGGCATCGCGGCCGGAGGTTCGGTGATGCTGCGTCGCTCCGGCGGCTCGCGCGTCGTTCGTGATTCGGTGGCTGTCGCACTGTACGAGCGCGGGATGCGGAGCTACGACGAACGAACGCCCGAAGGGGCCATCGACGCGATCCGGTCGCTCCGAGCGGCGGTCGAGCGCGACTCGATGTACGGCGACGCGTGGGCGGCGCTCGCGCACGCGTACAGCCAGGCCTACATTCGGCGCTTCGTCTTCTCCGGAGCGCTTCGCGACAGCGTCCTGCGGCTGGCGATCGGCGCGTCCGATCGAGCGCTCGCTCTCGAGCCGAACAGCGCGTCAGCGTGGGTGACTCGGGCGGAGGTCGCTCGTCAAGTCGACCCGACGGACGCGGCGCCTGTTATCCGCGCGAGCCGCCGAGCGGTCGCGACGGACTCGACTTACGCGCCCGCGTGGCGGCTCCTTGGCCTCGTGCTGTTCGATTCCGGCGAACGAGACGAGGGGATTCGCGACTTGCGCCGATCGGTGAGCGCCAATCCGTCGTACGTCGAAGGTCTCACCTTCCTCGCCCTGGGATACTACTGGAAGCGGCAGTACGACAGCGCGTCATTCTGGATCGACAGCGCCGTGGCGCTGAACCCCAAATACCTGCTCGGTCGCCACACGGCGGGCTTGATCGCGATCGAACAGGGCAGGGCTCCACGCGCCGCGGCGGCGCTCGACGCGGCGCTTCGCATCAGTACCGACGTCGAGACGCCGAACGCGCTCGCCGCAAGCGCTGTCGCCGCGGCTCGCTCGGGTCGCATGGCGGACGCAAAGCAGTATGCCGCGCGCGCCGAGTCGCTCAATCTCGCCTACGTGCCGATACCGTCGCACAACGCGCTCTACATGTCACAGGCGTACGCAGCGATCGGGGAGGCCGGGCGCGCGGTTGCATGGCTGAAGCGCTACAGCCCGATCGAGGACGTCCACTTCCAGATGCATCTCGACTGCGACCCGCCGTTCGATCCACTCGAGGCTGACGCGCGTTTTCGCGCGCTGTTGCTCAAGCCGCGGCCAGGCAAGGGGCGTGGGTGTTAGCGATTGACGGATTCGTCGCGCCGGCCGAGGACGGCATAGGCGGTGAGCTGGTGAGTGCGGGAGCTCCGAGAGACGGGCCGAGGTAGCTGCGTCGCACCGCGGACTGCGAGCTGCAAACGGCGGCAAAGAACAATCGGGGTCAGACTCGATTTAGAGACTTCTAAATCAAGTCTGACCCCAATTAGCTGTTTGACCGCGCCGTGTACCGGGCACAGTCCGAAGACGCCGCTAGTGCCCGCTACTTGTTTACCGTGAAGTCCTTCGTTTGGACTTCCTGGCCATTCACCATCACGTGCAAGGTGTACTTGCCAGCGGGCCAGCCGCTGGGTTTCGAGATGTGAAATTCGGTGTACGCGTCGGCGGTGGGCGAGATGGTCTCGGTTTGATCGTTCACCGTCTGGCCGTCCTGGTACGTCCAGTGCGCGGCGACCGTCGCGTTCTGCGCCGTGCCGGTCGTGTGGACCGAGGCGTAGATGGTGTCAGTCGGCGCAAACGTATCGGTCGTGTTTGCGACGCGCTTGTCGGCCCCGATGCCCTTGCCGAGCTGGACGTCGGCGACCTGGAACGCCGCGGGCGCGACGTTTCCACTCGATTGAATCGTCGTTTCATCCGCCTTCTTGCTGCACGCACCGAGCGCGATCAGCGCGACTCCCAGTACGGCGCCCCTGCCAAGCATGCGATGCGAGCGTAGCTGTCTCATGTCGGCCGGCCTCACGTGTTTGGGGGAAGGTCGAGCACCTGACCTGGATGGATGAGATCCGGGTTCTTGATCTTGTCGCGGTTCGCCTCGAAGATCGCGTGCCACTTGTCCGCGTCGCCGTACACATGCTTCGCGATCTTCGACAGGCTGTCGCCGCTCTTTACCGTGTAGCTCTGTGGCTTGGCTGCCGGCGTTCCCGGAGCGGTGGACGAGCTGCCGCTCTGCACGTCGGAGAAGTCCGCCACGGGCTTGTCACTGGGATCCGCCATGTCGTCTCCTGGCTGCGGGTGAGTGAAGCTCCGGTCGAGTCTGCAAGATCGGAACCGTCAGATCAGTCGTGCCCGCTTGCCGGCGCTGCCGCAGACGGTTCGGCGCGTTCCCGCGACCCTCAGCTGACGGGGGCGCGAGCCTCGCTCACGGTCGTGGCACTCAGTCGCAGCATCTTGAGAAACGCCGCGACCAGATCGCGGTCGAACTCGATGCCCGCGCGCTCCTCCAGATACGCCTTTGCCGCGTCCGACGACCACGCGTCGCGATAGGGCCGGCGCGTGCACAACGCGTCGTACACGTCACATACGTGCACGAGACGGCTCGCCAGCGTGCACGCACGGTCGTAGTGCAGCGTCGGATAGCCGCCGCCGTTGAGCATGATGTGATGCTCGTACGCGACCACGGCCGCCACGTCGAGGCCGGCGTCGGTCTTGATGATCGTCCGTGCGCCGTCCACCGGATGGCGATTCATCAACTGCCGCTCCTCCATCGTCAGCGTGCCGGGCTTCGTCAACACCTCGAGCGGGATACGGATCTTTCCGATGTCGTGCAGCAATCCCGCGACACCGATCCGTCGCACTTCCCCCGGGCTGCATCCCAGAACCTCGGCGACGCCCATCGCGAGCACCGCCACGTTCAGCGAGTGTGTCGTTGTGTACTGGTCGAACTCCTTCAATCTCAGGAGCGGCAGCACGATGTTGGCTTCGCTGTGCATCGCCACGGCGAGCGAGCGGACGACCGTCTCGGCCTCGATCAGCGGGATCGATCCGCGCGATCGCACCTCGTCGTGCAGCCATGCGAGCATTCCCGCTTCCTCGTCGAGGGTCACGTCGAGGGTGGCGATGGCGAGCGGTTCCGGCGCCGCTTCATCCGTCTGCTCCCGCATCCCCACGGCGCCGAAACGTACCCCGAGCGGCCGCGAGAATCGTTGTTCGCTGGTATCGATGAGCGAAAGTGTCAGCCGCGCCAGAATCTCCTGCAGGAAACCCTCGAATTCGTCGCGGCTCACGCGTCGCTCGAATTCGAGCCGCTGGACGCCGGCCGCGGTGAGCCGGCGCCCCCACGACCATTCCTTGAGCTCGCGCAGCGTCTGCCGGCCGTAGATCACGTCTTCGCCAAGAAACGTGAATGAAGGCGGTTGCGACGAGGTCGTCAGATCGCTCAGATCCTGGAACGCCGCGTCGATCGCCGACTCGCGTGACGGGTGCCCTTCGGGATAGAGCGTCATCACCGAAAGCGAATGCGCGAAGGAATTGAGGAACCTGACCGGCTCGCTCATGCGGCCGATGGCGTCCCGCCGGCGGCGCGGCGGACGTCGGGAAACTCCGACGCCCTGGCGAGGGCAAGCAGGGTGCTCGCGCGCGCATCGTTCGACCAGTGATCGTTCAGCGCGGCGAGCGCGGCAAGCGTGCGCGACGTGGGCGGGGCGAGTCGCGTCCTGCCGAGCAGCGTCGTGCCGCCATCGGCCGTCGCCAGCAACACATCGAGAATCCGTGGATCGTGAGACGCGGGGACGACGTGCCTGAGCGCGCGGACAGCGAGCGTACGAAGCTCTTCCGGGGCATCGGGGGTTTTCGCGACGTTGACCACGTCGCCGGCAACTTCGGATGGACACTCCTCCTGAACCGCGGCCAGGCCGAGACGAACGGATCGCGGATCGGCGGCGGCGAGTGAGGCACGAATGGCCTGCGTGCGTTCGCCGGGAATCGCGAGCTGAAGGCGAATGGCTTCGTACGAAACTCGTACGTCCGGATGCGTCGTCCATGGCTCCGCCGAGAACGACGACGGTACGTCGTGGCGGGCGCACAGCAGAACGAGCATGTTCCGTTGCACGAACCAGCGTTCGTCGGCCAATCGTTCGATGGCGAGCGGCGCGATGTCGGCCTCGGCGCGCGCGAGGAGGTCGAGCAGCTTGCGTCGCGTGCGGCGGTTCTCGGTATTCGACAGCGCGTCGAGCAGGATGCGGTGCGCGTCGATCGAGAGGAGCGGCAGCAGTTGCTCGAGGCTCTCGACGTCGACCGGCTCGCGCGCGACCAGCCGCGCGATCGAATCGGGGTGCGTCAGCCGTGTAAGAATCGCGTCGATCGTCGCGCCAGAACCGGAAGGCGCCGACACGAGGAGGTTCAGAATGGTCTCGACGGCGCCTTCGTCCACGGCGCGATCGATCGCCTGGTCGAGCAGGATCCCGGTGGAGTCGACTTCGAGACTCATTTGCACAATGCGCGCGAGATCGGAGTCGCCGTCGGGCGCGCGATCGCCTTCGGCTCGAGAGAGCTGCGGCGATTCCTCGGTAGCGAGACGGTGAAGCAATCGGCTGTGCTCGGCCGGGATCGGATCGGTGAGCTCCCACCCCGTCATGAGCTGGTCGATCTGCTCGCGGAGCGCGCCACTCGCCATCTCTCGCGCGCGTGGTGGGCCGGCCTCGGCGTGCATGGCCAGCTTCGTGAGCATTCGAATGAGGCCGCGCGAGATGACCTGCCCGCTGGCGTCCGCCGCCGCCTGTACGATGCCGAGCACCGAGTCAACCGCCATGCCGTGCGCTGCGTCCAGCACGAACGCGCGACGCTGCGCGAAGTCGCCTCCCATCTCCACGAGGTGCCGCACCGTCTCCGGCTTGAGCGACGCGAGGAGCCGCGCAGTGCGGCGGCGCAGGGCGGCGGATTCGGCGCTCGACGCGGCTTTCAGTTCGCGCGCGATCTGCTGGAGATAGCCGACGATGACCTGGTCGTACGCTTCCACTCGTTCGTGCTCGTCGATCGCTCGGGCGATGACGGCCGGCTCCGTTGGCACCGGCGATCCATCCTGTGGCCGTCCGGTCGTCATCGCCGCCGTCGCCAATCCGATCCACAGTTCCATGGCGCGGGTGTCGTCGGCTGATTTGGCCGCTGTCGCGGAGCCGTCGGTCACCAGCGCCAGCCGGTCGAACGTGAGTGGATGAAGTCGCAAGTGCGGCCACGACGGCAACTCGTGCAGCGGACGGAGCCCGATGGGGACGACCGTATTCGTCTCGGCGCCCACCTGCCGGAGCGCCTCCGCGATCTCGTTCGGCTTCACACCGCGCGACAGACTGATCGCGCCGAGATGGTGTCGATTGAGGCTGTCGGCGAGCCGCCGGAGGACCGGCTGCTTCGGGTCGGTGGCGACGCCTTCGATGATGAGCTGATGGCGGGCGACGCCGAAGGCGATCGTCGGCCGGTCCTCCATGATCCGCTCGGCACGGCGGACGACCGCCGCTGCCGCGGGTTCGAGCAGCGGGTGCCCGTCCGGGTACATGACGAACTTCTGGAGCGCGATCGACAACTCGACCAGCAAGTCGCTGAACGGTCGCGAGAACGCGACCCGCTGAGGTTTAGTCGAGTGCGATGCCACTTTCGAGATAACGATCCGACTATCCGAGTTAGGGCTTCATGGGCCTCTCATCGCGGTCGAGTAGCGGGAGGGAGGCTTGATTCTGACGAAGGTGGGTTCCTATAGGTTTCAGGGTCAGGAAGGACAGGCAAGAATCGTCCGGCCGGGCTCCATGGCCGTGCCCGCGCGGATCCGCGCGCTCAGGAACTCCCGCCCGCCACCAGCGGCTCGAGCCCGCGGATCACCGACAGCGCGTGAGCGACGTGGACCATCTTCCCGTCGTGCTCCACGTCCTCCGTGCGATAGAACGCGCTCACCACGAGAAATCGGGGCATGCCGGTGATCACTCCCTTGAGCGCTTGCCCAAGGAAGACCGGATCGGAGACGCGCGACACGAAGCCAAGGCCGTTGCCGGCGCATGCCGCTGGACTCGACACCCTCGTTACCGAGTCGACGCGGATCGTTGCC
>DATJHY010000018.1:0-16729 GCA_035493635.1 Gemmatimonadaceae bacterium
CCCGGCACGTACACGTCCACGGGTATGATGCTGTCGATGCCCTGCACCACGGCGTAGTTGTCGAACATGCCGCCGGTCGATGCGCACGCGCCCATCGATATGCACCACTTTGGCTGCGGCATCTGCTGCCAGATGCGACGCAGCACCGGCGCGAGCTTGAACGGCACGCGGCCGGCACAGATCAGGAGGTCGGCCTGCCGCGGCGAGAACGCCTGTCGCTCCATGCCGAAGCGCGCCAGATCGTACTTGCTCGCCGCCACCGCCATGAATTCGATCGCGCAGCACGCGGTGCCGAATGGCATGGGCCACAGGGAGTTCTTGCGGCCCCAGTTCACGAACGCGTCGAGCTTGGTCGTGATCCACGGAACGTCGCTCGGCGTTTCGACGATTTTCGATTCAGGACGCGGACTCAATCCCATTGCAGTGCTCCTTTCTTCCAAACATAGATGAACCCGACGAGAAGGATCACGATGAACACGACCATCTCGACGAGCCCGAACAGCGACATGCGACCCGTGGGACACACATCGTTCACCATAGGGACCGTGCACGACAACTGCCGGTAGTATGCCCCCCACGGAATCATGAACACGGTTTCGATGTCGAAGATGATGAACAACACCGCAACCATGTAGAACTTCACGCTGAACCGTTCGTGCGCGTCGCCCAGCGGCGGAATGCCGGACTCATACGGTGTGGACTTCACCGGAGTCGGGCGCGGGCGGAGCGTGAGGTGGGAGAGCCCCAGCATCACGATCGCGTTGAAGATGACGAACCCGAGCAGGAGCAGGACCGGGAAGTAGGTGTGGAGCATGCGTCTCCCAACTTCGTGAAAACTTTCACTAAGTCCAGCCGCGGAAAGTTATCGGAGCCTCGAACATGGGTCAACGCCGCTCGAATGAGTCAACGCGCGTGCGGCGCGACGTGCTTGGCGCAGCGTTCCCGCGCGCGTAACTTCCGCCCGCCAAGCGACGGCCGTTGCCCCGTCCCTCGCCACGTGACAAACAGGTCGTCTCCGCTTTTCGGTCTGCCGTCGCCCGTCGCCCGCCGCCCCAGCCCGTCCCCACCCTCGCTCCCGACGCCTCCATGACCATCATGTCCGACCGCTGGATCACACGCATGGCCCGCGAACATCGAATGATCGAGCCATTCGAGGGCCGGCAGGTGCGAGCCGGCGTGATCTCGTACGGCGTCAGCTCGTACGGATACGACATGCGCGTCGCCCGCGAGTTCAGGATCTTCACCAACGTCCTCAGCTCGGTCGTCGATCCCAAGGCGTTCGACCCCAAGTCGTTCGTCGAATACGAGGGCGATGTGTGTATCGTCCCGCCCAACTCGTTCGCGCTGGCGCGGTCGGTCGAGTACTTCCGGATCCCGCGCAACATCCTCACCGTGACGGTCGGCAAGTCGACCTACGCGCGCTGCGGCATCATCACCAACGTCACGCCGTTCGAGCCCGAGTGGGAGGGCTTCGTGACGTTAGAGATCTCGAATACCACGCCGCTGCCCGCCAAGATCTACGCCAACGAAGGCATCGCCCAGGTCCTGTTCTTCCGCGGTGAGGAAGAGCCCGAAGTCTCGTACAAGGACAAGGGTGGCAAGTACCAGAGCCAGGTTGGCGTCACGCTGCCCAAGCTCTAACGAGCACGGCGGAGTCGGCGGCAGGCACCGCTAGCCGAACAGCCCGGCGAAATAGACGACCACGATCAGCGCGACGGCCAGCAGCACGATCCAGATCAGCGGATTGCGGCCGTCGCGTGCGGCGACCGTTGCCGTTGGCGTGCCGGGCGGCACGTGCGCTTCGGGCCGCGTCCCGTGTCCCTCGACGTACGTGGTCTTCTCGACCGCGTCAGCGCCGCCGAGCGCGGCTTCTGCATCGCGGTAACGGTCCTGCGGAACCTGCCCGCCTTCGGCGCCCGGTCGCGGATCGGTCATCTGCCCCTCGCGCGTTTGACGCGAGTGACGGTTGCACGGGGCGCGCCAGTAGGCGGCCTAACAGTGCGGGCGCGCGCGCCCGCGGAGCTTCAGCCCGTCCCGCCCAGCACCTTCTCCTCGCGCGCAGTGAACGACGAGACGACGTAGTCCCTGTTCATTCGCGCGATCGTGTCGATGCTGATTCCTTTCGGACACGCTTCCTGGCACTCGCCGAACAGGGTGCAGTGCCCGAAGCCCTCAGCGTCCATTTGCGCGACCATGCGGGAAGCGCGCCGGTATCGCTCCGGCTGGCCCTGCGGCAGCAGCCCCAGGTGCGACACCTTCGCCGCCGTGAACAGCGACGCCGAGCCGTTGGGGCATGCCGCCACGCACGCCCCACAACCGATGCACGCTGCCGCATCCATGGCGTCGTCGGCAGCCTGCTTCGACACGGGAATGTTGTTGGCGTCCTGGGCGCTTCCCGTCGGTGCGGTGACGAACCCACCGGCCGCGATGATACGATCGAGCGCGCTCCGGTTGACGACCAGATCCTTGATCACCGGGAATGCGCGTGCACGCCATGGCTCGATGTAGATCGTCGCGCCGTCAGTGAAGCTGCGCATGTGGAGCTGACAGGTGGCGGTTCCCTTCATCGGACCGTGCGCCACGCCGTTGATCATCATCCCGCACGAGCCACAAATCCCCTCGCGGCAATCGTGGTCGAACGCGATCGGCACCTGCCCGCCTTCGACGAGACCTTCATTGACGACGTCGAGCATCTCGAGAAAGGACATGTCGGGACTGATGTCGCGCGCGTCGTAGCGCTCGAGCTTGCCCGCAGCATCCGGTCCCGGCTGCCGCCATACGTGTAGGGTGAGATTCATGGGGCTCGAAGGCTGGAGGGCTGGAGGACTAGAAGGTTGGATGTTTGGCGGAGCATGACAGGCGGGTGTCTGTTACCCAGCCTCCAGCCCTCCAGCCCTCTATCCCTCCAGCTCATTTATACGACCTCTGCGACAGCGCGACGTTCTCGAACACCAGCGGTTCCTTGTGCAGCACAGGCGGCTCTCCATCTCCGCCGTACTCCCAGGCCGCCACGTAGGCGTACCGGTCGTCGTGGCGCAGCGCTTCGCCGTCAGGCGTTTGATGCTCGACACGGAAATGCCCGCCGCACGACTCCTCGCGGTGTAAGGCGTCGATGCACATGAGCTCCGCGAGCTCCAGGAAATCGGCGACGCGGCCCGCGTGCTCCAACGATTGATTGAGCTCCTCGCCGGTCCCGGGAATTCGCACGTCGTGCCAGAACTCGTCGCGGAGCTTTGGAATCAGCTCGAGTGCCTTCTTCAAACCGGACTCGTCGCGGGCCATGCCGCAGTACTCCCACATGATCTTGCCGAGCTCGCGGTGGATCGACGACACCGTTCGCTCGCCGTTCACGGCGAGGAGCCGTTCGGTGCGATCGCGCACCTCCCGTTCGGTTTCGCGCACAGCGGGATCATCGGGACTCACCGGCTCCAGCTTGGTCGAGCCGAAGTAGTCACCGATCGTGAGCGGCACCACGAAATAGCCGTCGGCCAGCCCCTGCATGAGCGCGCTGGCACCAAGGCGGTTGGCCCCGTGATCCGAGAAGTTGGCCTCGCCGATCACGTGGAGCCCCGGAATCGTGCTCATGAGGTTGTAGTCCACCCAGAGCCCGCCCATCGTGTAATGCGCCGCCGGGTAGATGCGCATCGGGACCTCGTACGGATTCTCGTCCGTGATGCGTTGGTACATCTCGAACAGATTTCCGTAGCGTTCGGCGATCCGCTCGATGCCGAGTCGTTTGATGGCGTCGGTGAAATCGAGGTAGACACCGCGTCCACCGGGACCGACGCCCCGCCCCTCGTCGCAGACTTCTTTTGCCGCGCGCGACGCGATGTCGCGCGGCGACAGATTCCCGAAGCTCGGATACTTCCGCTCGAGGTAGTAGTCGCGATCCTGCTCGGGGATGGCGCGAGGCGACTTGTCGCAGTCCTCGCGCCGCTTCGGTACCCACACGCGGCCGTCGTTGCGCAGCGATTCGCTCATCAGCGTGAGCTTCGATTGATGCTCGCCGGCCACGGGAATGCAGGTCGGGTGGATCTGCGTGAAGCACGGATTCGCGAACGCCGCGCCGCGCTTGTGCGCCCGCCAAATCGCCGTGACGTTCGATCCTTTCGCGTTGGTCGACAGGAAGAAGACGTTGGCGTAGCCGCCAGTGCCGAGCACCACCGCGTCCGCCAGGTGTGTCTCGATCGCGCCGGTCACCATGTTGCGCGTGACGATGCCGCGCGCCCGGCCGTTCACCACGACGAGGTCGAGCATCTCGGTGCGCGGGAACATCGTCACGCCGCCGCGCGACACTTCCTTCTCCAGCGCCTGGTAGGCGCCGAGCAGCAGCTGCTGCCCCGTCTGGCCTCGCGCGTAGAACGTCCGCGAGACCTGTGCGCCGCCGAACGAACGGTTGGCCAGCAGGCCGCCGTACTCACGCGCGAACGGCACGCCCTGCGCCACGCACTGGTCGATGATGTTGACGCTGACCTCGGCGAGCCGGTGCACGTTCGCTTCGCGCGACCGGAAGTCGCCCCCCTTGATCGTGTCGTAGAACAGACGGTAGACGCTGTCACCGTCGTTCTGATAGTTCTTGGCGGCGTTGATGCCACCCTGCGCGGCGATGCTGTGCGCGCGGCGCGGCGAATCCTGAAAGCAGAAACACTTCACGTTGTAGCCAAGCTCGCTCATGCTCGCCGCCGCCGAAGCGCCCGCGAGTCCCGAGCCGACGACAATCACCGTGTATTTCCGCTTGTTCGCCGGGTTCACCAGCTTCATCTCGAAGCGGTGCTTCTCCCACTTTCTCTCGAGCGGCCCCGAGGGGATCCTGGAACGCAGATCCATCGTCTTTCGCCTACCGAATGATGCCGGCGATCACGCCGACCGGAACGAGCGTGAAACCGATCCACACCACGACCGCGACGACGAGCGCGATTCGGCGGTGCAGCGGGTGCGGCGACGGCCGGGCGTAGCCGAGCGTGCGGAGGGAGCTCCACGCGCCGTGATACAGGTGCAGGCCCAGCGCGATCATCGCGATGATGTAGAACGCGGCCACCCACCAGATGCGGAAGCTACCGACGACGTTGCCGTAAATGTCGGGGACGCCGTGGATGTCCACCATGCCGCGCGACCGCGATGGATCGATGGTCTCGGTCGTGAAGTGCAGAATGTGCGCGACGATGAACACGAGGAGCAGCACGCCGCCCCAACGCATCGTGCGTGACGCGAGCGTCGACACCTGCGGCTCGCGTCGCTGGTACGCGACGGGTCGCGCGGCGTGCGCGCGCTGCGTGAGCTGATACGCCATCAGCACGTGCAGCACGACCGATACGATCAGCACGACGCGCACGAGCCACGTCAGCTCGATCAGCGGCCCCTTCAGCATCGCGCCGTAGTTATTGAGCTTCGACTGCCCGACGAATGCCTGCAGGTTCCCCAGCATGTGGACGATCACGTAGCCGATGCCAATCAGGCCCGTGACTCCCATGATGACTTTCTTGCCGATCGTCGAGCGATAGAACGACAGCAGAAACATGCGAGGCTACAGCTTGACGGCCCGCATCGGCTCGCGGACGGCTTCCGCGCTCTTGGCGAGCGCCGCGCGCTCGTCGGCCGTGAGCTCGACCTCGATCACCTTCTCGAGGCCGCGGCGGCCGATCTTGCACGGGACGCCCAGAAAGAGACCGCTCATCCCGTACTCGCCGTCGAGCCACGCCGCGCACGGCAGGATTCGACGCTGGTCGTGCACGATCGCCTCGGCCATCTGCACCGCGCCGGAGGATGGCGCGTAGTACGCCGATCCGGTCTTGAGGTGCTTGACGATCTCCGCGCCGCCGTTCCTCGTGCGATCGACGATGGCGTCGAGCTTGGACCGGTCGATGAGCTGCGTGATCGGGATGCCGCTCACGCTCGTGTAGGTGATGAGCGGCACCATCGTGTCGCCATGGCCGCCGAGCACCATCGCCTGGATGTCGCGCACCGACACGTCGAGCGCCTCGGCGAGAAACGCGCGATAGCGCGCCGTGTCGAGCACGCCCGCCATACCGAGCACGCGTTCGCGCGGGAAGCCGGTGACCTGCTTGGCGACGTAGCACATCACGTCGAGCGGATTTGAGACGACGATGAGGATCGCGTTGGGCGACGATGTCTTCACCTGCTCCGCCACCTGCTTCACGATCCCGGCGTTCGTGTTGAGCAGATCGTCGCGCGACATTCCCGGCTTGCGCGCGATCCCCGCGGTGATGATCACGATGTCGGAACCGGCGGTCTCGTCGTAGCCATTGGCGCCGACGACGCGTGAATCGAATCCTTCGATCGGGGCCGACTGCCATTGGTCGAGGCCCTTGCCTTGCGGAATGCCTTCGACGACGTCGACCATCACGACGGTCCGCGCGAGCTCCTTCTCCGCCACACGCTGCGCGGTCGTCGCACCAACATTGCCGGCGCCGACGACCGTGATTTTGTTGACCATGTGTGTTTCGCTTGATGAGTAAGTACGAAGCGAAACCTAATTGGAACCGGAGAAGCGCGAAACGGACGCGCTCAGCCGCCGATTTGCGACAGCGCGCGGAGTCCGCCGACCTTCATCTGCAGCAGCTCGTGCTCCTTGGGCTTGTTGGCGAGCGCGTCGCGGAACAACGGCTCGAGCCGGGCGCCCGCGCGAAGCGGCGTACGGAGATCGACTTCGTGATTTCCGAACAGGCACGTGCGAAGGCGGCCGTCGGCCGTCAGTCGCACGCGATTGCACGACGCGCAGTACGTGTGCGTCATCGGCGTGATGACACCGATCGATCCCGATGCATTCGGCCACTGATAGTACGCCGCGGGTCCGTTGCCGCGCGGCGGTCCCGCAGCCGGCGTGAGCGGCGCGATGGCGTTGAGCCGCGCGAGGATCTCGTCGCTCGGCACGACGTGCTCCCAGGTGAGCGAGCGCAGGTCGCCCACCGGCATCAGCTCGATGAAGCGCACGTGCCACGGGTGGTCGATCGTGAGCCGGGCGAGTGCGTCGACTTCGTCGTCGTTGATGCCACGCATCACGACCATGTTCAGCTTGATCGGATCGAGCCCCGCATCCTGCGCCGCGAGCGCCGACCGAACCGGATCGAACCCGAGGTCGCGCCGCGCGATGCCGGCGATCCGATCAGGCCGCAGGCTATCGACGCTCATGTTGATGCGATCGAGGCCGCATTCGCGCAGCAGTCCGGCGAGTTCCGGAAGCCGGACCCCGTTGGTCGACAGCGCGATGTCCGTGATTTCCGGGATCGCACGGAGCATTCGGATCAGCTCGTGAATCTGCGGCCTGATCGTCGGCTCGCCGCCGGTGATGCGCAGACGACGCAGCCCGAGTGGCGCGAGCTGGCGCACGACCTCGGCGATCTCCTCGTACGAGAGGATCTCGGACTTGGGCAGCCACTGCATGCCCTTCTCCGGCATGCAGTACACACACCGGAAGTTGCAGCGATCTGTGACGGAGATGCGCAGGTATTCGATGGCGCGCCCGAACTGATCGAGCGACCGCGCTGGCTCAGCCACGGGAAGCGGCTCGCTCACGATTGCGTCTCCGCGCCAGGTGATGCATGAGCCGCGTGCCGGGTCGGGTCCACCCACTCGCGCGTGCCGTCGACGTAGTGCTCGAGTTTCCAGATCGGCACGCGCCGCTTGAGCTGCTCGATGACGTAGCGGCTCGCCGCGTATGCTCCGTCGCGATGCGGATGGCCAACGGCGATCGCGACGCTCGCCTCGCCCAGCTCGAGCGCACCCAGCCGGTGCTCGACGACGACGTCCGACGTACCGTACTGCTCGGACGCTTCGCGGACAATGTCGCTCATCTCGCGCTCTGCCATGCTCTTGTACGCGGAATACTCCATGCCCGTCACCGGCCGACCGTCGTTCACGTCCCGGACGGTACCGACGAACAACACTGTCGCGCCATTCGACGTACTCGCGACTTCATGCGTGAGCGTCGTCACATCGATCGGTCCGTCGACGAGGGCGGTACGCATCAGCCGCCCGCAACTGGTGGAATGATCGCGACTTCGTCGCCCGACGCGAGCACGTGCTCGGGGCGCGCATATCGCTCGTTTACCGCGAGCATTGGTCTCTCTGGCAAACTTTCCCGTCCACCATTCGCGAGCGACCGCACCCGATCGAGTGCATCGCCCGCCGTCGCCCCCGGATGCAACTCGAGCGCGATGGAGCTGGCGCCGAGCGTGTCGGCGTACGATGCGAAGAGGAGAACGGTGATCTGCATGTGTGAACGGATGCTGTCGGATGCTATTCGTAGGATAGCGACCTGGGAAGACACGAGCGGCTCGGTGCCGGTGGCACCGAGCCGCTGCGTTCGCGTTCAGGAAGTCGTTACGCCTCTGACACTTCCTCGAAGTCGTCCTCCATCTCGCTGATGTCGAGCCCCGCAACCATCGCGCGCAGTTCCTTGGAGGGCTTGAACACTGGAACCGGCCGCGCCGACACTTCCACCGGCGAGCCCGTCCGAGGATTCCGCGCCATACGCGTCTTGCGGTGTCGGATCTTGAACGTACCGAATCCGCGAACCTCGATGTTTTTCTGACTTTGCAGGGCTTCCTTGATCGACTCGAGGAATGCGTCCACCACTCGGGCGCAGTCTTTTTTGGAAATCATCGGCCCAGCGGTGCGGGAAATCTGGGCCGTGACTCTCTCGACCAGGTCGGCTTTGGTCATCGGAATGCCTCGTGTTCTGACGCCCGGGAGGATGGCGACGATGACCGAACTTAGCGCCGTTAACTCTTATGTGTCAAGAGCTTGGACCACTTCTTGATCCGTGCGAACGGACGGTTTCCAGGAAGTCGTCGAACAAGGGGCGGGCGTCGTGGGGGCCAGGCGCGGCTTCCGGATGGTACTGGACGCCAAAGATGGGCTTGGCACGATGCCGCAGACCCTCGACCGTCCCATCGTTGAGATTCACGTGGGTCACCTGCAGATCAGGTGCGCCCGGGATCTCCTTTTCGCTGCCCGCAACGGCGAATCCGTGGTTCTGCGACGTGATCAGCACGCGACCCGAGTCGAGCTCCTTGACCGGGTGATTTCCGCCATGATGGCCGTAGGACATCTTCACTGTCTGCGCGCCATAGGTGAGGCCCAGAATCTGGTGCCCCAGGCAGATCCCGAAGATCGGCACACCGCGATCGGCGATCGCCCGCACTGTTGGCGGTGCGTACGACACCGCCGCGGGATCGCCCGGCCCGTTCGACAGAAAGATCCCGTTCGGCTGCAACGCTAGCGCTTCCTCTGCGGTCGTTTCGGCGGGCACGACCGTAACACGGCACTCGTGCTCGGCGAATAGCCTCAGGATGTTGCGCTTGATGCCGTAGTCGTATGCGACGATGTGGAACGGCGCATCCGCATTGCCCCACGTGTATCGCTCACGCGTCGTGACTCGCGAGGCGAGATCGAGGCCTTCCATCGGCGGGCACGCGTCGAGCGCCAGCAAGGCCTCGCGGCTGGGCTCCGTTCCCGGCGCAACTACTCCGCGCATCACACCGAGCGTTCGCAGGTGCCGAGTAAGCCGCCGCGTGTCAACGTCTTCGAGCGCGGGCACTCCAGCGCTTTCGAGCCACTGCAGCAGACCGCCCTCGGCGCGCCAGTTCGAGTATGTGCGCGAGAGCTCGCGAACCACGATGCCGGCCACCTGCGGCGCCGACGATTCGGGATCGGAGCCATTGATGCCATAGTTGCCGATCATCGGCGCTGTCATCACCACGATCTGTCCACGATACGACGGATCCGTGAACACTTCCTGGTAACCGCTCATGTTCGTGGTGAACACGACTTCAGCCACGGTGGGACTCGTGGTGGCCGTCGCCAGCTCTCCAAGAAAAAGGGTTCCGTCTTCGAGAAGAAGGAACCCGGGGCGAGAATCGCGAAGCGTCACGTTGAGGTTATGGCTTCTTGTTCGCCGGTTGTTGGGTAGTCGGCGTCGGTTGCTGGGTACCGGGCTTGGGCGCCGCAGTGTTTGGCGTCGTGGTCGGTGCAGCGCCGCCAGGTGCCGCGTTCGCCGGATTGGCCGGCGTGAGCGGAACCGGATTGGCCCCGCCAGCGGGGGCGCCCGAAGGAGCTGATGCCGGCGGAGGCGGCGCGAAAGTCTGATCGAGCACCGACTTTGGCGCGCGGCTGCGAGTCGACGCGATCGCGAGGAGGAACGAGAGGCCGAGGAACAGTCCGCCACACCACCAGCTTGCCTTGGTGAGCAGGTTGCCCGTTTGTCTCGTGCCGAGGAATGAGCTCGCCGAGCTGCTCACGCCACCGAACGAGGCCGCCATTCCGCCGCCCTGGCCGGACTGCAGAAGGATGGCTGCGACGAGCACGAGGCTGTCGATGATGAGCAGAACGAGTAGGATCGTGTACAGCATTTGAGGCGGGCTCTGTGTCGCGATGTGTAAGCCTCAAATATCACGACACTTAGCGTGCGTCGTCAAGTGTCGCAGATGGCGATCCAGGCCTCCACGTCGAGGCTGGCGCCGCCCACGAGCAAGCCGTCGACGCCGGGCGCGGCGAGAAGCGCCGTGGCATTCGCGCGGTTCACGCTGCCTCCGTACAGAATCGGGATCGTCTCACTCGCCTGGCCGACGCGCTCCCGCAGCGCGTCACGCATGGCCGCGTGCACGATCGACGCGTCGTCGGGCGTCGCATTCTTCCCCGTTCCAATCGCCCACACCGGCTCGTAGGCGATTGCCATCGACGCGATATCATCCGAGCCAAGCTCGCTGATGCCCGCGGCGAGTTGTCGCAACACGACCTTCGTTGTCTCGCCGTGCTCACGCTCGGCGAGCAGCTCGCCGACGCACAGAATGGGCGTGAGACCGCTCCGCACGCAGGCCGCCACCTTCTTTGCAGCTTGTTGATCGGTTTCACCGAACACGTGTCGGCGCTCCGAATGTCCGACCAGTACGAACCGGCCGCCGGCATCGCGCACCATCGGCGCGGACGTCTCGCCGGTGAACGCGCCCTTGTCTTCAGTCCAGATGTTCTGCGCGCCGACAGCGATGTCGTGGCGGGTTCCGAGCGCGTGCACCACGGTCGTGAGCGACAGCGCGGGCGGAAAGAAGACGATCGTGCGATCGGCCCTGGGAGTCCAGCGCGCCGTGAACGATGCGATGAACGCGCGCGCTTCGCTCGGCGCGTTGTTCATCTTCCAGTTCGCTGCAAAGACAGGTCTTCGCATCAGCGCTTGTCGTCGAGCGCCGCTACTCCCGGTAGCACCTTGCCTTCGAGGAACTCGAGCGAGGCGCCACCGCCGGTGGACACGTGGCTCATCGCGTCCTCGAGTCCGAGCTCGGCGACCGCGGCCGCCGAGTCGCCGCCGCCAACGATGGTCGTGGCGCCGCGCTTGGTCGCATCGGCCATGGCAGCGGCAACCGCGCGCGTGCCGGCATCGAACGGCTTGGTCTCGAATACGCCCATCGGTCCATTCCACAACACGGTTTGCGCGCCGCGGATCACGTCGGCGAACTGGCGCGCCGATTTTGGCCCGATGTCGAACATCGCTTCGTCGGCCGGGATCGCGGTCCGCTCCACGGAATGCGCGCTCTGCGGCGCGTCCAGCGACGGTGCGACCATGCCATCCACCGGAAGCAACAGCTTGTCGCCGCCGCGCTCGATCAGATCCTTCGCCATGTCGAGCCGATCGGGCTCGACGAGCGACTTTCCGGTCTCGAGGTTCGTCGCCTTGAAGAACGTGCACGCCATTGCGCCGCCGATGATCAGCCGATCGACCTTTGGCAGCAGATTCTCGATGACGTCGATCTTCCCCGAGATCTTGGCGCCGCCGAGCACGGCGACGAACGGGTGCTTGGGCGACTCGAGCGCGGCGCCGAGGTAGTCGAGCTCTTTCTGCATGAGAAGGCCGGCGACGGCCGGCTTGAGAAAGTGCGCGACGCCTTCGGTGGACGCGTGCGCGCGATGCGCCGAGCCGAACGCGTCGTTGACGTAGAAGTCGCCGAGTTCGGCTAGACCTCGGGCCAGCCGCTCTTCGTTGGACTCCTCTCCGCCGAGGAAGCGCGTGTTCTCGAGCAGAACAACTCGCGCCGACGGATCGTGGGTTGCCTTCATCGCTTCGTCGGTGTCCGTCGACTCCACGAACTGAACGTGCACACCGGGAAGCAGCTCACCGAGACGCTTTGCCACGGGTTGCAGCGAGTACTTCGGTTCGGGCTTCCCTTTCGGGCGGCCGAGGTGCGACAGCAGGATCACGCGCGCGCCTCGGTCGAGCAGCGCCTGAATCGTCGGCAGCGCGGCGCGAATGCGCGTGTCATCTGACACGCGCCCGCCCTCGAGCGGCACGTTGAAATCCACGCGCACGAGCGCGCGCTTGCCGCGCACGTCCGAATCGGACAGGTCGCGAATCGTCTTCTTGTTCATAGGCGTGATCGCCCGATTAGAGGCGCGCCGCCACGTACCGCAGCAGATCGACACAGCGGCACGAGTAGCCCCACTCGTTGTCGTACCAGCCGGAGACCTTGATGAGCATGCCGTCGACCACGTTCGTGCTCTTGGCGTCGAGGATGCACGAGTGCGGATTGCCGATGAAGTCCACCGACACGAGCTCCTCGTCGGTGTACTGCAGAATCCCCTTCATCGGGCCGTCCGCGGCCGCCTTGAACGCCGCGTTGACCTCCTGCGCCGTGACCGGCTTGTCGACGACGACGGCGAGATCGGTGAGCGACACGTCGGGAGTGGGCACGCGAATCGAGATGCCGTCGAGTTTGCCCTTGAGCTCGGGAATCACGAGCGACGTCGCCTTTGCCGCGCCCGTGGTCGTCGGGATGATCGACATCGCCGCGGCCCGCGCGCGGCGCAGGTCCTTGTGCGGCAGATCGAGAATCTGCTGGTCGTTGGTGTAGCTGTGAATCGTCACCATGGAGCCGCGCACGAAGCCGAATGTGTCGCGAATGACCTTGACCATTGGCACGAGGCAGTTCGTGGTGCACGACGCGTTGGAGATGATGGAATGCTTCGCGGCGTCGTACTTCGTCTCGTTCACGCCGAGCACGATGGTGATGTCCTCACCCTTGGCCGGCGCCGAGATGACGACCTTTTTGGCGCCGCCGTCGATGTGCTTTTTCGCGCCCTCGGCGCTCGTGAACTTGCCCGTCGACTCCAGCACGACGTCCACGCCCAGATCGCGCCACTTGAGGTTCGCCGGATCCTTCTCGGCGAACACCTTGATCTCCGAGCCGTCGACGATGATCGCGCCGTTGCCGGCTTCGACGTCGCCCTGATAGGTGCGGTGGACCGAGTCGTACTTGAACAGGTGCGCGAGCGTTCTGGTGTCCGTCAGGTCGTTGACCGCGACGAACTCGATGTCCGCTACGCCCTGCTGCCGCGCGGCGCGCAGCACCTGACGTCCAATGCGGCCAAAACCATTGATGCCGACGCGAATGGCCATCCGTTCTCTCCTGTGCGTTAAGGGCGGTCGCCAAGTGCGGGCGCCCGGCCGAAGGTCACGAAACTCACAACGCGTGCACCGCCATCGCAGAGCGCGGCAGCGCACGCGTTCAAGGTGGCGGCAGTCGTCACGACGTCATCGACGACGACGACGTGCGCTCCGCGAAGCGTGTGCCGCGCCGTCGAGCTGGCGCGGAACGCTCCTGAAACGTTGCGAAGTCGGTCCCCGGGTGTCAACCGCGTTTGCGTCTCGGTGTGACGCGTGCGCACGAGCACGTCCGTCCACATCGGCACTGCCCAGTGCGCGGCGAGCGGTGCGGCGAGCTGCACGCTCTGATTGTAACCACGCTGCCGCTCACGCTTGCGTGACAGCGGAACGGGAACCAAGGCGCACCGTTCTTCCAGCACGTCCAGCGGCCAGTCGAGCCGAGCCATCCGTGTCGCCATCTCGGGCGCCACGCGATACCAACCGCCGTACTTGAGCGCGTGCACGACGCCGAGGCCGATCTGGCCTGCCGCCCATGCCACGCTTCGCGCCGCGCGAACGTACGGTGGAAGGAGCTCGCACCAACGACACTTGTCCGCGTAGGTCGGATGTCCGCAGCGCTCGCACCGCGGCACCGGCAAAAGCGGCAACCGGGCCCAGCATCGCCCGCAGACGAGACCCGATTCGTGATGATCGAGCAGCCGCTCGCACACCGTGCAGGCACGCGGGAGGAAAAGCTCTGCCAGCGCGGCCCCGGCTCGGCGCACCGTGTTCGCCCACTCCGCTCCAGATCTCAGCCGCGGTCGAGCGTCTCCCACATCGCCGCGCGATCCGGCGTCAGTGCGAACCATTTCTCGAACGCGAGCGCCGCCTGCTCGACGAGCATGGTGATACCGTCCGCGGCTCGCGTGCCGCGTGCTTGAAGCGCGCGCACGAAGGCAGTCGCGCCGGGTCGGTACACGAGATCGATGACGACGGCGTCGCGACGCACGATCGACAGGTCGAGCGGCAGCGAATCGTCCTTGAGGCCGACTGACGTGGCATTGACCACAAGGTCGGCGCCGCCTATCACGCCGACGTCATCGACTGGTTGCGCCACGGGGCTGAATCGCGCACACAGGGTTCGCGCGCGCTCGGGCGTGCGATTGTAGACGTGGACGGTGCAGCCGGGCCAGGACTCGACCGCCGCGAGCACGCCCGCCGCCGCACCGCCGGCGCCGAGCACGCCGACCGTCAGGTCGTGCGGTCGCTCGCACCCGAGCGCCTGTCGCGCCGCCGCGTCGAAACCGCCGACGTCAGTGTTGTCGCCCACGAGTTGCCCGTCGCTGTCCACCCACCAGGTATTGACGGCGCCGGTGCGGCGCGCGAGCGGCGACAGCGCGTCGCACGCGGCGAGCATGCGCTCCTTGAACGGGATCGTCACGTTACCAGCGGCGCGCTCGCGGGCGAGCACGTCGACGACTTCCTCGAACTGCGGCGGGTTCACATCCACCGCCTCGTAGTGCGCGCGAAGCCCCGCCGCGGCGATCGCCGCGTTCTGGATGCGCGGCGACAGCGAGTGTGCGACCGGGTGCCCGAGCAGCACGAGGCGCTCAGGCGTGCTCATCAACCGGCGCCGGTGCCGCGCTCCGCCATGATCCGGTCGAGCACGCGGCGGATCTCTTCCTCGAGCTCGTCGGCGGTCGCTCGATAGACCTCGAGCTCGGCGCCGATCGGATCGCTGATTGGCCGCGTTCGCGTGCCGTGCGACGCGTAATCGGCGAGCAGATACGCGCGCCCCGATCCGCCCAGCGCCTCGATGCGCTCCAGGTGGTGCGGACCCATGGCGAGGATGAGATCACACTCGCGAACCAGATCGCGCGACAAGGTCTGCGCGCGATGACCGCCAAGGTCGAGGTTCCGTTCCATCCCGACGAGCAAGGCGCCGTCGCTCGCCGGCGCGCCATCGTGCGCGCTCGTGCCGGCGCTCAACATTTCGACGTCGTGGAGTCCGCGCTCGATCGCGATCTTGCGCGCGATCGCTTCGGCCATCGGGCTCCGACAGGTGTTGCCCGTGCACACGAACATGATCTTCATGCGGTCACGCGTCTCCGATCAGATTGGGAACGCTTTCGCGAAGCGTGCTGGCCGGGATCTCGCCGCGGCGAATGACCCGCGGCCGACGACCGGTGCAGTCGAGTACCGTCGATGGCATGGACGGCGTGAGTCGGCCTCCGTCGAGTACACACAGCTCGCCTCGCGCCACGGCGTCCGGCCACTGAGAAAGAATCTCGGCGGCGCTCGTCGCCGGGGGAACCCCCGGCCGATTCGCGCTCGTCGACGTGATCGCCTCCCCGTGTGCCCGAATCAGGCGGGCGACCGCCGGATGACTCGTCCAGCGGACGGCTACGCCGCCCTCGGGGCCACGCAGCCGCTCGGGCACGCGGTGCTCACCGCCCGAGAGAACGAGCGTGAGCGGTCCTGGCCAATGCCGCGCGACGAGATTTGCCGCATACGCCGGCAGCCGCAGATCGAGGCGCTCGATCATCTCGGGTCCGGCTATCAGCAGCAGGAATGGTTTGCCGAACGGCCGCTGCTTGAGGCGCACGAGCGCGTCGACCGATTCGCGGTCGATCCCGCCGCCAAAGCCGTACACGGTCTCGGTGGGATATGCGAGCACGCGCCGGGCCTCGATGTGCGCCAGCGCGGGCCGGATCGCCGCGTCGACTTCCTCGGCCGACCAGAACGGAATCGAGAGAACGTCGGTCCTCATTCGCGGAGCGGAAAGAGCGCTTCGGCGCGCGCGAAATCGGGTTCCTCGGTGATCTTCATCGCGCGCTCGCTGCCACGGACGACGGAGACTGGTATGCCCAGCCGCTCGCAGAGCGCGGCGTCGTCGGTCAGCGAGACGTGATTGGCTTTCGCGTCGCGGTGCGCGCGCACGATGACGTCGCGCGGGAATCCCTGCGGCGTCTGCGCGCGCCAGAGCCCCGCGCGCTCGACGGTGCGCACAACGCGACCCGAGGCGTCGACCTCCTTGAGCGTATCGACCACCGGGAGCGCCGCGATCGCGCAGCCACCCGAGCGCGCCGCGGCGATCACGCGATCGATCGTCGCTTCATCGACCAGCGGGCGTGCGGCGTCGTGCACGAGCACGACCTGCGCTTCGTCCGGCAGGTCGTCCAGACCATTGGCAACCGATTCGGTCCGCGTGCGGCCGCCGACGGAGATCATCAGCCGGTCGACGTCGCACTGAAAGATCCACGGCGGCGGATCGGCGACGTACGCACGCGGCAGGACCACGACCACGGCGACGACGTCGGGTCGCGCCATGAAGGTTTGCAGGCTGTGGAGCAGCGC
>DATJHY010000019.1:0-60672 GCA_035493635.1 Gemmatimonadaceae bacterium
GGCTGGCGCATCGACGTCGACGACGTCAAGAAAGTCGAAGGACGGCCGGCGGCGATCGGGACGCTCGTCGGCAAATTCCGCTTTGGCCGCGCGACAGCTCGCGTACCGAGCGAGCGGCGGCGGGACACGGAGCGGAATCACACGGCGACGCACCTGCTTCACGCGGCGCTGCGCCAGGTGCTGGGCGAAGCCGTACACCAGGCAGGCTCGCTCGTCGCTCCCGATCGGCTGCGATTCGACTTCACTCATCACGGTCCGGTAAACGACAGCCGGCTGGCCGAGATCGAGGCCATCGTCAACCGCGAGATCTGGCGCAGCATGCCGGTGACCACGCGCGAGATGCCGTATCAGGAGGCGCGCGCGTCGGGGGCGATGGCGTTGTTCGGCGAAAAGTACGGCGACGTCGTGCGCGTCGTGAGCATCCCGGATTTTTCGATGGAGCTCTGCGGCGGGACGCACGTGCGCAACACGGCGCAGATCGGAATCTTCAAGATCATTGCCGAAACCGGCGTCGCGGCTGGCGTACGTCGCATCGAGGCCGTCACGGGACCCGGCGCATACGAGGTGTTCCGCGGCGAGGCCCACACGCTCAAGCATGTCGCCGACCTGCTCAAATCGCCGGTCGAGGGCATCGAGAAGCGAGTGGCGGGACTGCTCGAGGAGCGTCGGATTCTCGAGCGTCGTCTGGAAGAGGCGATGCGGGGCGGGGGCGATCAGCTCCAGTCACTGTTTGGCCGCGCGCAAACGATCGGCGACAACGGCTCGCGACTGGTGTCGGGCGTCGTGCGCGCCGGTGACGTGAAGGAGCTGCAGGCCCTGGGCGACGCCGTTCGCGAGAAGCTGGGCAGTGGCGTCGGCGTGCTCGCCGCGAGCTTCGACGACGGCAAGAACACGCTGCTCGTCGTCGTGACCGACGACCTGCGCGAGCGCGGCGTTCGCGCCGACGCGCTGATCAAGGACATCGCGGCGGCGGCCGGCGGGCGAGGCGGTGGCAAGCCGCACATGGCGCAGGCGGGGATTCCCGACGCGTCACGCCTCGGCGACGCGCTCGCACGCGCGCCGGAGTTGGTGCGTAGCGCGCTCGGCCAGGCGGCATGACGATCGGCGCGTGGTTGCGCGAGCGCGCTCCCGCGCCGCCCCAACTCTCCGCTCGAATCACGGAGGTCATGGGCGATCGCGTCGATCGTGACGCGGGCGAGACGAGCACGGCGTGTCTCGACGCCGCCGACGAGCTGCTTCGCGAGCTGCTCGCACGGCCCTCCGCTGGCCGCGAATCGGCTCTCGATCTGCTCACCGTGGACGCGCTCGTGACGTACGCCTTCGAGGCGGCGAGCGAGACGCCCGAGTCGCTCGACGCGCGCGCCACCGACGCCATGCGCCGACTCGCGTCGCGGGCCTCCTCATGATCGACATCCACACGCACCTGCTGCCGCGCGTCGACGACGGCTCGCGCTCGATCGACGCGTCGGTCGAAGTCCTGCGACGGTTCGCGACGGACGGCGTGTCGGCGGTCGTGTGCACGCCGCACCTGGAGGCATCGCGCGCGATCACGGCGCCGCACGATCGGCACGACGAGCTGCTCGCCCAGCTCGCCGCTGCGGCGCCGTCGGTACCGCGACTGCTTCGCGGATGGGAAATTCTGCTCGACGCGCCGGGCACCGACCTGAGCGATCCCAGGCTGGGGCTCGGCCGGTCGACGGCGCGACTGGTGGAGTTCGCGCGAATGGGACTTCCACCCACCGCCGCCAAGGAGCTGTTGCGCCTGCGCATGAGCGGGCTGGTGCCCGTCGTCGCGCACCCCGAGCGGTACTGGGGGTGCAGCGTCGGCGTCGTCGCCAAGTGGCGCGGCTCGGGCGCCGTCATCCAGATGGACGTCACGGCCATCCTTGGTCCCCGGCGCATGCACCGTCTGGCCGAAGAGCTGTTGGCGCGCGGCATGGTCGATCTGTTCGCGAGCGACACCCATGTCGATCAGAGAACGCTCAAGACGGCGCGAACATGGCTCGAGGAAGTGACGACCGCCGAGACGGCCAAGCTCCTGACCTCCGAGAACCCGCGCCGGCTGCTGGCCGACGAAGACGTGTTGCCGGTTCCACCGATCAAGCTGCACCTCGACATGATCCGCCGGCTCCGCGAGCTCGTGCTCGGACCGGCCTAACCCCCGATTGGGAGTCGACCGATTCGTGCAATCTGACGTCCGGCAGCATTTCGCGGCGGGGCTGAGGGAGCTGTCAGCCCTGGCGTCCGCCGTCGCCGAGGACATGGGCCCGCAGCTCGAGCGCGCGCTCGAGATGGTGCGAGAGACCGTTGCCGCGGGAGGCACGCTCTTTTTTTGCGGCAACGGCGGCAGCGCCGCCGATGCGCAGCACATGGCGACCGAGTACGTCGTGCGGTACATGCGCGAAAGACGCGCGTATCCCGCGGTGGCACTGACCACTGACACGTCGCTGATCACGGCAGCGGGGAACGACTTTGGGTTCGACGCCATCTTCGAGCGCCAGGTCGACGCGCTCGCGCGCCGCGGCGATCTGCTGATCGTGCATTCGACGAGCGGCAACTCACCCAACGTGCTGCGCGCGGCGCAGGCGGCGCGGGCCAAGGGCGTCCGCGTGCTCGCGTTCAGCGCGCGCGACGGCGGGAGCCTTCGCGGCATGGCCGATCACTCCGTCATCATTCCCACGACGCGGACCGACCGCGCGCAGGAGATGCACCTCTGCATCGAGCACCTCATCTGCGAGTACGTGGAGCGCGCGATATGAAAGGACTTGCCGGCAAACGGGCGCTGGTCACCGGCGGTTCCCGCGGGATTGGCGCGGCCACGGCGCAGCTCTTCGCCGAACATGACGTGCACGTGGCCGTCGGCTATCGGAGCCGCAGCGCCGACGCCGACGCCCTCGTCGCGTCGCTCAGGGCGGCGCACGGTATCACGGCGGTCGCGCACGCGGCCGACATTTCCACGGAGACCGGCGGCGAAGAGCTCGTGCAGCGCGCCGCCGAGTCGCTCGGTGGTCTCGATTTCTTCGTGGCCAACGCCGGCATCTGGCCGTGCGACGACGTTGCGGTGAGCGACATGACGAGCGGACAGTGGCGCCGCACGATGGGCGACAACCTCGACTCGGTGTTCTACACCACGCGGGCGGCGATCCGCGCCATCAACGATCACGGACGAATCATCCTCGTGTCCAGCACCGCCGGCCAGCGCGGCGAGGCCTACCACGCCGACTACGCCGCGACCAAGGGCGCAATCATCTCGATGGTGAAGAGTCTCGCGCCGGAACTCGGCAAGCGTGACATCACCGTCAACAGCGTCGCGCCCGGCTGGGTCGACACGGAGATGTGCGAGCTGCCATTCGCCAACGGCGGTCGTGATCGGATCGCCGCCGGCATTCCGATCGGACGAATCGCCGCGCCGCGCGACATCGCCGGGCCCATCGTCTTTCTGTGCTCCGATCTCGCCCGGCACATCACCGGCGAGATCCTGAACGTGAACGGCGGCAGCGTTCTCTGCGGATGATCGTTCTCGTCTTCACCGGCGGTACGATCTCGATGCGCCACGACCCGACCGCCGGTGGCGCCGTCCCGAGTTTGCGAGGGCACGAGATCCTCGCGCTCGCACCCGGGATCGACAAGCTCGCACAGCTCGAGATCGACGACTGGGGCGCGTACCCAGGGCCGCACATGACGCCGGCGCGTATGTGGGCGCTGCGCGAGCGCATCGTCGCGCACCTGGCCAGGCCCGAGGTCGACGGAATCGTCGTGACGCACGGCACCGACTCGCTCGAGGAATCGGCCTATCTCGTCGCGCGGTCGGTCGCCAGCGACAAGCCCGTCGTGTTCACGGGCGCGATGCGCACATCGAGCGATCTGGGATGGGACGGACCCGGGAATCTCGGCGGCGCGGTGCGTGTTGCCGCGAGCGACGAGGCTCGTGGGTGCGGCACGGTCGTCGTGATTTGCGATCGGATCTACACGGCGCTCGACGTCACGAAAGCCCACACATCCACGCTCGAGGCATTCGACAGCCCCGGGCTGGGGCCGTTGGGCGTGATCGACGACGGGCGCGTCATCTTTCGCCGGGCGCTGCCCTCGCAAGCTGGCATCCTGTCGCCGAACGAGCTCGCCGAGCCAGTGGACGTGGTCTACACGTACTCAGGCGCCGATTCGCGGCTCCTCGACGCCTCGCGCGAACGAGGGTTGGGAATCGTGCTCGCCGGCATGGGGCGTGGCAATGTTCCACCGGCGATGGTCGATGGAATCGAGCGCTGGATCGCCGAGGACAAACCGGTGGTGATGACGTCGCGCGTGTCGCGGGGACGCGTGGGCTGCACGTACGGCTATCCCGGCGGCGGACGCAGGCTCGCGGAGCTGGGAGTGATCTTCGCCGGACCACGGCGGCCGCAGCAGGCGCGGATCGAAGTAATGCTGGCACTCGGCGTCGGGATGACGGTCGAGGTGATTCGCGACCTGCTCGAGAGCGTATGATGCGGCCGCGCCGCGGGACTCAGCTTCGCACCGTGTCCGGCGCGACGGGCTCCCAGCGGACGAAACAGCGCCAATCGAACTCCTCGGCGGCGCGGATCTGATCGGGAAAGCCGAAGCAGTCGGTCCAGCCTTCCTGCTGAGCGCGGACCCGACAATCCCACACGAACGCGTACTCGTGCGTGCCGGTCGACGTGTGGACGTGCACCGTGCCCACGAAATCGGAGCAGCCGGAGCGGCCCTTGAGCGCGACGCGCTCGATGGGCAGGTGGGGCTCGGAGGCAAGCATGTGCGTGAGCAGCCGGCGGACCTTGATCCGCGGAGCAACCCCGTCGACGCGGATGTGCTCGGCCCTACCGGTTTCGCAGTAACTGCGAACCGCGTTTTTGAAGGTTTCGGCCGCTCGCGACTCGGCGAGCACTCGTTCCAATTCGCTCACGCAGACCCCTGATACACAGACGAATCGGTCCGTCGATCGTCTCCAAAAATATCGCAGCATGACAGGCCAAGTTGTAGTGGCAGACCATCTTCACCGGCGTGCCCTGCGAGGCTATTCTCCAGCCGCCACCGTTCACACCGCACCCAGTCCATGCATCGACTTCACCCGCCGGCGACAGTGCTCGAGATCGCCGAGCGGCTCGAGAGCGCCGGATTCGAGACGTGGTGCGTGGGCGGCGCTATTCGCGACGCCCTGCTAGGCCATCCGCATCTGGACTGGGACCTGGCGACTTCGGCGACCCCGGCGCAGGTCCGAACGCTCTTTGGCAACCGGCAGACGATTCCGATCGGCGTGGAGTTCGGCACGGTTGGCGTGCTCGACCGAGCAGGCCACATGCACGAAGTAACGACGTTTCGGCGCGACGTCCGCACGGATGGCCGTCACGCCGTGGTGGAGTTCGGCGCCTCGCTCGACGAGGATCTCGCCCGGCGCGACTTCACGATCAACGCCATCGCGTACTCGCCAAGGACGCGCGAAGTGCGCGACCCGTTCGACGGGCGCGCGGATCTCGAGCGCAGGATCGTGCGTGCCGTGGGCGATCCCGACGACCGCATGCGCGAAGACCGGCTGCGAGCGTTGCGCGCGATTCGGTTCGCCGCGCGGTTCGATTTCTCGCTCGATCCGGCCACGAGGCATGCGATCGAGCGAAGCGCGCCGTTTCTCGGCCGGCTGTCACCCGAACGCGTGAAGCAGGAGCTCGACAAGACGATGGAGCAGGTCGCCTGTCCGAGTGCCGCGCTCGTAGTATGGCAGGAGACGGGGGCCTTTCGATCGCTCATTCCGCAACTCGACGCCGTGCCTCGCGACGTCTTGCGCGTCGTCGATTATCTGGCCCAGCCCGGGCCACGTCGGCGTCCGGCACGACGAGTCCTGCGCTATGCCGGCTTGCTGGCGTCGCTCCAGACTAACGCCGCCGCGGCGGTGATGACGGGGCTTCGCAGCTCGCGGAACGAGATACAGATCGTCTCCACGCTGATCGACCGGTGGCACGATGTGGGGCCCGAGATGCAGCGCGCGCTGGTGGAAATCGCGCCGATCGCCGACGCGGCGGTTCGCCGCTGGGCGTCGCGGATTTCGCGGCTTCAGATCGGAGCGTTCATGCGATTGGCCGATGCCGTGTGGACCGCGAAGCGCGAAACGAGCCGGCAAGCACCTTCGCCGCAAGCGACTCGATCGCTGTACCGGCGCTTGCTCGCGACGGCGTTTCGCGATCCGATCGATCTCGGAGCGTTGGCGGTGGACGGCGATGACCTTCGTCGCGCCGGCATCCCGCCCGGTCCAATGCTCGGTAGAATTCTGAACGGTCTCCTCGCGGCGGTCCTCGAGGATCCGGCGCGAAACACCACGGACTGGCTGTTGCAGGAGGCGCGACGCATGTTCGCCTCTGATCCGCCCGCATTGCCGCCGGGCGGTGAAGGCGCCGCCGGCGAGATCATCCGATAGTTCACGGGAGCGACATGTTCTTTCGCGGGCGACAACCCGAAGCATCGATTTGGCGGCGATTTCGCGTCAGCGCCGATGGATTCACCTTCGAGCAGGAAGGTGAGCTCTACACGGCGCGCGTCGTGGCGAACGCCGAACGGGTAGTCGATCTGTTCTACGCGCTGAGCGAAGAGCTTCCGCCCGCGGTCGACATCGTGATCGAAGATCTCCGGAGCGGGCGCTCGTGGAAGGGCGAATCCGTCGCGCTGCCAGACGTCCGCGAATCGATCGCCAGGCTCAAGCTGCTCGTGGCCCGGTACGGCGGCGTGGAGCTCGCGGTGTACACGGGCGAGGATCAGCTCACGCTCAATCCGAATCTCGAGCTGTTCATCTACGCGCGCACCGACCGCTGGCTGTACCTGCTGGAAGGCAAGGGGCTCGAGGAGCACACGCGGATCCGGTCCAAGAGCTGGAAGACGAGTCGCCAGCACTTTCCCGCGGCGCCGGATCTGGTGAACGCGGTCAGCGCCGCCGCCGAACGGCTCGGACTTCAACCGGCGTGACCTCCGCCGAACTGGCGTACGGTCTCACCGCGGCGATCGCGAACGTGCTCGGAGCGATCGCGGTCGCCTGGCGCGCTTCGTGGGGCGTGCGCGTCCTCGACACGATGTTGTCGTTCGCGGCCGGCTTTCTCATCTCGGTATCGCTCATCGATCTCTTTCCGCATTCGCTGGAAGTCGCCGGCGCGATTGCGCCCGCGATCATACTCGGCGCCTACGTCCTCGTGCACCTCACGCAGCACACCATCGGCAGGCATTTCCATTTCGGCGAAGAGACACATTCGGTGTCGGAGCTGATCGGAATGTCGGCGCTCGTCGGACTGCTGATGCACACCTTCGTGGACGGCGTGGCGGTGGCGAGCGGGCTTCGCGTGAGCACGGCGCTCGGCGCGCTGGTGTTCGTGGCGGTGCTCCTGCACAAGTTCCCCGAAGGGCTGGCCATCTCGAGCCTCTTTCTGGCCGCGGGGGCGCGCCGCCGCACCGCCATCCTCGCCGCCGCGGCCCTCGGCGTGAGTACGATCGCGGGCCTCCTGCTCACCGACGAGCTGCCGTTTCTCCGGCGCTACGGCCTGGCGATTTCGGCGGGGGTCACGCTGTACGTGGGTGCGTCCAACCTCGTCCCCGAGCTGCAGGATCGTCGCGGTCTGCGGATCCCCCTGAGCTTCGTTGCCGGTTGTGGATTGTATCTTGCCGCTCGAGCCCTGGTGGCCCCATGAGGCGAGACCCCGTCGATGGCTGAGCGCAAGAAACGCGGTGCGGAGGAATGGGACAGCGGGCGGGGTACGGCGTCGCTGTTCGAGCGCAACGTACCGCAGCCTCTCGCGGCGCGCATGCGTCCGCGCTCACTCGACGAAGTAGTCGGTCAAAACCATCTGCTCGCGCCGGGCAAGCCTCTTCGGGAGGCGATCGAGAAGGGCAGCGTCGGCTCGATGATCTTCTGGGGCCCGCCGGGCAGTGGCAAGACGACTCTCGCCCGGGTGATCGCGCAGTATACCGATCGCGAATTCGTCTCGTTCTCGGCGGTGACCGAGGGCGTGCCGCGCGTTCGCGAGATCGTCGCCGAGGCGGAGGCGCGCCGGCGGTTGGGCCGGGGCACGATCCTGTTCGCCGACGAGATCCACCGATTCAACAAGGCGCAACAGGACGCGTTCCTTCCGCACGTCGAGGCGGGTACGATCACGTTGATTGGCGCAACGACCGAGAATCCATCGTTCGAGATCAACGGCGCGCTGCTGTCGCGCGTGCGCGTGTTCGTTCTGCAGCCGCTCGGCCCGACCGACATCCGTGTGTTGGTGGAACGCGCGCTGGCGGACAGCGAGCGGGGGCTCGGCGCGCTGGGGCTCGAGGTCGACGACGACGCGCTCGATCTGCTGGCCACCGAGGCCGACGGCGATGCGCGCCGCGCGCTCACCGTGATCGAGGCGGCGGCGGACCACGTCGGCCGAAATGGGCGCGTCACGGTCGAGGTGATGCGCGACGCACTGCAGTTGCGCTTTGCCAGGTACGACAAGGGCGGCGAAGATACGTACAACATGCTCAGCGCCTTTCACAAGAGCCTGCGCGGAAGCGACCCACAGGGCGCCCTGTACTGGATGGCGCGCATGATCGAGGGCGGCGCCGACCCGATGATCATGTTTCGACGAGCGATCGCCATGGCCGCCGAGGACATTGGGCTCGCCGACCCGGAGGCCCTCAAGCTGGCGGTGGCGGCGCGTGACGCATTTCACATGTTGGGGCCACCCGAAGGCTTTTTGCCTCTGACCCAGATGATCGTGTATCTGGCGACCGCCCCCAAGTCGAACCGGGTCGTGGTAGCATTGAATGCGGCGCTAAACGCCGCGCGCGACCATCCGGCGGAGCCGGTTCCGATGCACATCCGGAACGCGCCGACCGGGCTGATGAAGGAACTGGGGTATGGGGCGGGGTATCAGTATGCGCACAACGCCCCCGAGGCATACATCCCGCAGGAGTACCTTCCGGCGGCGTTGCGCGGCACGCACTTCTACGAGCCCGGCACGTTCGGCTTCGAGAAAGAGATCGCGAAGCGGCTGGCGTGGTGGGAGGAGCTGCGGCGAAAGGCGCAGGACGAATCGGAGTGATGGGGTTCTCTCTACTGGGGAATGGGGGAGGTGCGATGAGGAAACTCGCAGTGGTGGTGGCGGCCTCGGCGGCGATCGTTGCCGGCGCGGGGTGTTCGGCGCTCGGTCGCGCGGCGTTCGAGAATCCGGTGGTCAACCTTCGCAATGTCACCGTGGCAGGAGTGGGCCTGACCGGAGCGAGTCTTGACGTGGTGCTCAGCGTCTACAATCCGAATCACTATCGTCTGGACGCGACGCGGCTCACCTATCGCGTTGCATTGGCAGGCGACAGCGTCACACTGGCCACCGGGGCGCTGGACGGCAAATTCACCGTGAAGGAAACTGACTCCACCGAAGTCAGAGTCCCGGTGTCGTTCACGTATGCGGGAATCGGTGCGGCGGGTCGGAGCTTGTTGAACACCGGCGCCGTCGACTATCACGTGCTCGGAGACGTCACGGTCAACACGCCGGCGGGGAATTTCACGGTGCCGTACACTTCGCGGGGACGGTTCACGACGACGGGTCTGGGCAAGTGACGACGCGGCACATTTCAGCTTTCGAACGAGGATCCTGACATAGCACGAGCACCGATAGTCGTCACGCCGCCGATCGAGCGGGCGCTCCTCGTGGGCGCGCCGCTCAAGCGGCCCGGCGCACGCCGCGCGGTCGACGACCACCTGCGGGAACTCACGGACCTCGCCGACACGGCGGGCGCCGTCGTCGTTGCCGAGATGACGCAGCAGATCGACCGCCCGCACCCAGGCACCTATCTGGGCAGCGGCAAGATCGACGAGCTTCGCGAGCGCGTGCTCGAATCCGATGCGTCGCTGGTCATTTTCGACGACGAGCTCTCGCCCAGCCAGGGCAAGAACATCGAGGACGCGATCGGCCGGCGCGTGATGGATCGCGCCGAGCTCATTCTCGACATCTTCGCGACGCGGGCGCGGACGAGCGAGGCCAAGATGCAGGTGGAGCTCGCGCAGCTCGAGTACATGCTGCCGCGGCTCACGCGCATGTGGACGCACCTCGAGAAATTCCGTGGCGGCATCGGCATGCGCGGCCCCGGTGAAACACAGCTCGAGACCGACCGGCGTCTGATCAGCCACCGCATCAAGGTTCTCCGCGACCGCCTGCAGGACGTCCAGCGCGGCCGGGCCATTCAACGCCAGGCGCGCCAGAACGAGTTCAAGGCGTCGCTGGTCGGCTACACCAACGCCGGCAAATCGTCGGTCCTGCGCGGCCTGTCCGGCGCGCGCGACGTGTTCGTCGAGGATCGGCTGTTCGCGACGCTCGATCCGCTCACGCGCGACGTCGATCTCGGCGATCACGCACACGTGCTGCTGACCGACACCGTCGGATTCATTCGCAAGTTGCCGCACCACCTCGTCGCGTCATTCCGCGCGACGCTCGAGGAGACGCGCGAAGCGGATCTGCTCGTTCACGTCATCGATGCCAGCTCACCGAACTGGGAAGAGCAGCGGATCGTCGTCGATCAGGTCCTCGACGAGCTCGAGGTCGGCGATCGTCCCCGGCTGCTCGTCTTCAACAAGATCGACCTGCTCGATCACGACGAGCTGCTCGCGCTGCAGGAGCGCATAGGGGGGCTCGCGCCGAGCTCGGTGTTCGTGTCTACGGTGACGGAGGACGGTCTCGAGCCACTCAAGCGCGCGCTCGTGGGCGCGGTTCGCACCCGTCGGCCGGTCGCGAAGATCTGGATGTCTCCCAGTGACGGCAAGCTGCTCGCCGAGATCCACCGCGAGGGTGACGTGCTGAATCAGCGGATGGACGGCGAGCGTCTCCTGATCGAGGCGCGCGTCGACGACGCACTCGCCGGCCGATTGCGACGTGCCGGCGCCAAGGTGACGAACGGAAAAGCCCCGCACTGATCGTGCGGGGCTTTTCGCATGGTCGCGCGGGGACTCGAACCCTGGACCTCCGGTATGTGAGACCGGCGCTCTAACCAGCTGAGCTACGCGACCGAAGCCCGTAAGCTAAGGACGAGACGAGTTCGGTGGTAGCGGGTCGGCGGATCGCCGCGTCCTTCGGAACTGCTCAGCGTCTCGTCGTCGAGCGACAAATGTCCGTCAACGTTCGTTGGTTCTCTTGCCCGCACGCCAACGGGCGCGCCATAGTAGGACGCTCAATCATCCCACGCCGCACCGGCCACGAATACGCAGCTCAAACGTCGCGACGTCTCATCCGCCCGGCGTGAGCTCTGGCGCCCGCCCACGTTCTCCGGCGGACGGTCGACGGCCTCGCGCGCCTTTGCGGCGGTCCGCCGGTTCTTCGACATACAAGAGGCCACGATCTGGCGCGATCTCGCCCGCCTGCTGCCGGGCTTCAGCGGGACCGTCGTCGATGTTGGTTGCGGCGCGCAGCCCTTCCGAAGGCTGCTTCCGCCCGGAGCTCGGTATTGTGGAATCGACTCCATTCGTGCCAGGGAGCATTTCGGCTATGCGGTACCGGGCACGGTGTACTTCGAGGGCGATCGACGGCCCGTGGAAGACGGCACTGCGGACGTGATCCTCTGCACGGAGGTGCTGGAGCACGTCTTTGACGTGCAGACATTCCTCGCTGAAGGGCAACGATGCTTGCGCGCAGGCGGCACGCTCCTGCTGACGGTGCCCTTCGCCGCGAGATGGCATTACACGCCGCACGACTATTGGCGCTTCACTCCGTCATCGTTGAACTTGCTGCTCAGCGAAGCGGGGTTCGTGGACGTCCGGACGTATCAGCGGGGCAATCCGATCACCGTCGCCGCATACAAGTGCATGGCAGTGCTGCTGCCCATCATATTGCCGCAAACGAACCGCCTGGCGCCGCGCGTTGCGCTGCTGCTTCCGGGCGTTCTGGCGATCCCGGTGCTCGCCGCCCTCGCCCTGATCGCGCAGCTTTCGCTCGGACTCGACTACGGTGACGACTGTCTGGGCTACACGCTCGTCGCCACAAAGCCCGGCGTGCAGGTGTAGCGTCGCGTGCGGGGGAATGACAATGGGCCCGGCAGGGCTCGAACCTGCGACCGTAGGATTATGAGTCCTCTGCTCTAACCAACTGAGCTACGGGCCCGGACTGACCGCTACTTAGAGAGTTTCATCCGATCGCGCAAGCGAGCGCCGTCAGGCCGGGCTTGCGAGCGGATCGGCAACGTACGCGTCGTACGCTTCGATGACTTCGGCCGGAGAGACGGTCGCCGCGCCCAGTTTCCCGACCTCCACGCCGGCGGCGAAGTTTGCGATCACCGCCGCCTCCGTCGCCGTACCTCCCGCGGCCAGCGTGAGCGCGAGGTAGGCGGTGACGGTGTCACCGGCGCCCACGACGTCGTACACCTCGCGCGCCACGGTGGGCACGTGCTCGATGCCGCCGCCGGCCGAGATCAACACCATGCCGCGCTCACCGAGCGTGAGCAGCAGATGCTCCGCGCCGAGTCGCGCGAACGTCGCCGGCAGCGCCTCGGGATGCTCGAGGTCGACCTCGGCGCCGAGCGCCGCCTCGAGCTCGCGGCGGTTCGGCTTGAAGATCGTCGCGCCGCGAAAGAGGAAGAAGTTCCGGTACTTGGGATCGACGACGATCGGGATGCTTTTGGCTCGCGCCGCCCGCATCGCGGCCTCGATCACGCGCGGTACGAGCACGCCCTTGTTGTAGTCCTCGAGAATGAGCGCGTCGGAACTGGAGACCGCGGTCTCGACCGCGCGGATCAGCCGGACGACCTCGTCGCCGTCGAGATCCGCGTCGTCCTCCTCGTCCACGCGCACGACCTGCTGCGACCGAGCGACGATGCGCGTCTTCGTCGTCGTCGGCCGATCGACGGTAATGAGCGAGTCGATTGGCGCTTCGATCTCGCCCAGCATCGCACAGAGACGGCGGCCACCCGCGTCGTCGCCGATCGCCGCGACGAGGTCACACACCGCGCCCACGGCGCGGACGTTCTGCGCGACGTTGCCGGCGCCGCCCAGGGCGTGACGCCGCTCACGAACGTGGACGACGGGAACCGGCGCTTCGGGCGAGATGCGCTCGACCTCGCCACGCAGGTAGACGTCGAGCATCGCGTCGCCGACAACGGCAACTCGAACGCGCGACGCGGCGTCGAGCAGGCCCAGCAAGCGCTCGCGGGCAATCAGCGGGGCGGAAGGCATCGCGGCGGAAGCTAGCGTCCGCCATCTCGCGGTCAACCGAACGGCTGTCTCCGGCACAGGCCTTGCCCTTTTCCGGCCTCGACTGTCGTCCACACCGCACGTTCCGACCGCACTGGCTTGCCCGAACTTCTCGCACGGCTCAACGACACGGCGAAAGCGAAGGTCCTGACGGTTCAGGAGTATTTCGTCCTCGCCGGAAACTCCATCCGCTTCATCTTCGCGCGTCCGTTCTACGCCCAGGACGCCGTGCAGCAAATGGACGAGATCGGCGTCAAGAGCCTGGGCATCGTCATGCTCACGGGCGTGTTCACGGGGATGGTGCTGGCGCTGCAGTCGTCGGTGCAGCTCAAGACGTTCGGCGCCACGATCTACATCGGCAACCTCGTATCCGCCTCGATGATCCGCGAGCTCGGACCGGTGCTCGCGGGGCTGATGGTCGCCGGTCGCGTCGGCTCCGGCATCGCGGCGCAGCTTGGCTCCATGCGCGTTACGGAGCAGATCGACGCGCTCAACACGCTCGGCACCGATCCGATCAAGAAGCTGGTCACGCCGCGCGTGGTCGCGGCACTGATCATGGTGCCCGTGCTGACGATCATCAACGATTTCATCGGCATCATCGGCGGCAACATCGTGGCATCGCTCGTCGTCGGCGTACCGACGTCGCAGTACTGGCACACCGTGTGGCAGCAAATCGCATCGGACGGATTTACGGTGCGCTTCATCCCGAACGATTTCATCCAGGGGCTTACGAAGCCGCTCGTGTTCGGCGCGATCATCTCGATCACCGCGTGCTACTTCGGTCTCGGGACGACCGGCGGCACGGAGGGCGTGGGGCAGGCGACCACGCGCACCGTGGTCACGTCGAGCATCCTGATTTTGATCGTCGATTACTTCATCACGCAGTTGCTGCTGTCCGTGCTGACGTATGGCAGATGAGCGGATCGATCGGCGCGCGGCTCCCGATGAGGCGGCACCTCCCGCACCTGGCGAACGCCGGCGGCCCGCGGCGGTACGCCGGGCAATTCGGCAGGAGCTGGCGACGGATGCAACGGATGCATCGCGAGCCGAGCGGTTTGCGCCGGAGGGACAGCCGGACGGCGAGGCGGCTCCGGTGGTGGAGCTCGAACACGTGTCGCTCGCCTTCGACGTTCCCGTCCTGGAAGACGTGTCCCTCGTCGCCTGCGAGGGTGAAACGGTGGCGATCGTCGGCGAGTCGGGCACCGGCAAGTCGACGATCCTCAAGCTCATCCTGCGTCTGCTCGTGCCCGATCGCGGCGAGGTGCGTATCGATGGCGAGGACATCACGGCGCTCACGTTCGACGAGGCGCTCAAAGTCCGACAGAAGATGGGGATGGTCTTTCAGGGCGCGGCCCTGTTCGACTCGATGACCGTGTTCGAGAACGTCGCTTATCCGCTCCGCGAGCACACCAACATGGGCGAGGACGAGATTGCGGCGCGCGTGCGCGAGAAGCTCGAATTCGTCGATCTCGACGCCGACCGCGTGATGGAGCAGATGCCAGCCGAGCTGTCGGGGGGCATGCGCAAGCGTGTCGGCGTGGCGCGCGGCATGGCGAACAATCCGGAAATCATGCTGTACGACGAGCCGACGTCCGGGCTCGATCCGCTCACCACGGCGACGATCACGAAGTTGATCATGAAGCTGCAGCGGGAGCTGGGCGTGACGAGCATCGTGGTGTCGCACGACATCCGCTCGGTGTTTCACATGGCGAGCCAGGTCGCACTGCTCTACGATCACCGCGTCACGTTCTTCGGCTCGCCGGAAGAGATGACCGGGAGCGACGATCGGTACATCAAGGCGTTCCTGGGCGGGGCATAGCGATGAAGCGATCCTCGTTCGTCACCTGGGAGCAGCTCAAGGTCGGCGTCGTCATTCTCGCCGCACTTGGCGTGCTCGCCATCGCGATCTACAAGCTCGGCCAGGCGGCGAACCTGTTTCACCGCCGATACGAGTTGATCGCGTACCTGCCCAACGCGACGGGGCTCGTCCCCGGCGGCACCGTCCTGGTCGCGGGGCAATTCGCCGGCACGATCAAGTCGATCGACTTTCTGCCGGTGGACAACGACACGACGCGCAACCTCCGCCTGCGGATGGCAATCGACGCGTCGTTGCGCGATCAGATCCGCAGCGATTCCAAGGCCAAGGTGCGCACGCTCGGCCTGCTCGGCGACAAGGTCATCGACATCTCGATCGGGACGCCGCGCTATGGCGTGCTGCGCGAAGGGGACACGATCGCCGTCTCGCCGTCGCTCGACTACGAGGCCGTGCTCGCGCAAGCGGCCGGCGCGGTGAACGACATGGTCGACCTCACGCACGACTTGCGCGCCCTGACGACCGGAATCCTCGGCGGCAAGGGGACGGTCGGTCAACTGATGACCAATCGCGCGTTGTACGATCAGTTCGTCGGCACGATGTCGCGAGCGAACACCATGCTCACGAAATTGCAGAATCCCAACGGCACCTTTGCGCGGCTCCTCGACGACCCCACGCTGTACAGTCGCTTCATCAGCGTCGTGACGTCGGCCGATTCGCTGGTCGTGTCGCTGAACGACAAGAACGGCACGATTGGCAAACTGCTACGCGACGACTCGCTGTACGCACACTTCGTGAGCATGGCACAGGCGGGCGATTCGATCATGAAGGCGCTGTCGAACGGACAGGGGCCCGTCGCGCGGCTGCTCAACGATCCCACCTTGTACGATCGGCTCAACAAGCTGACGACCGATCTGGGCACGATCCTCGAAGACGTGCGCAAGGACCCGCATCGCTACTTCCGCGGCATGATCTGCGTGTTGAACTGCAAGTAGGGAGGACGCCGGAGGCCGAGGCGCGGCCGGATTGACGATCTTCTGATCGGCCCGTACACTCCCGCGCGCCATGTCTCCGTCGCTCGTCTTGTTCCTCGCGCTGGTCGGGATCTCGTTCGCCGGGCCGCTCGTCCGCCTGTCGCATGCCCATCCGCTGGCCATCGCCATCTGGCGCCTCGGGTTCGCGCTGGTGGTGATCGCCGTCGCGCTCGTCGTGACGGGAAGCTGGCGGCAGTGGCGGAGGCTCGATCGGCCGTCGATGATCGTCGCGGTGGGGGCTGGGGCAATGCTCGCGCTGCATTTCTGGACGTGGAATTCGTCGATCGGGCTCACGACCGTCGCGGCGTCGGTCGTGCTGGTGAACATGCAGCCGGCGCTCGTCGCTCTGCTCTCCGGCGCCTGGCTCGGCGAGCCCCCGAACGGCCGCCAGTGGGGCGGCATCGCTGTCGCGATGATCGGAGCGCTCGTCGTCGCCTTGCCGGATCTCGCCGCGCATTCGGCTGCGACCAGCGCGCGAGCCTTGTTCGGTGACACACTCGCCCTCGCCGGTGCGGCCACCGCCGCATGCTACGTCGTTGCGGGCCGCCGCCTTCGATCCACGCTCGACCTCTGGCCATACGTCGGCATCGTGTACGGCACCTGCTTTGTCGTGCTCATCGCCCTGGCCGCGAGCGTGCACGCACACGTCCTCGGGCAATCGCCCCGCGAGCTCGAGATCTTCGCTGCGCTCGCCGTCGGTCCGATGTTGTTCGGCCACACGGGCCTCAACTGGGCTCTCAAGTACCTTCCGGCATACGTGGTGAACCTCACGCTGCTCGGCGAGCCCGTTGGCGCAACCGTTCTCGCCGCCACGCTTCCCGGCATTCGCGAATTGCCAAGCCTGGCAACGCTGCTCGGCGGCGGATTGATTCTCGCCGGCATCTACGTGACGGCGCGAGCTCAGAAGAAAACGACCCTCGCATCGGCATAACGGCGGGGCAGACTCCTGTGCGGCGTCCCGCCACACGACTCGAATCGCGTCGATTATGTTACGAGCACTACCGCGGATCGCGCCCGACCCCCCGCCGCGTCGTTCCGCGCACGTCGACGGATCAACCTGATGCAAACCCTCGAGCTGGACGTTGTCGCGACACGAGGCGCCGAGATCGAGTCGCGACATCGCGTGCACGCGGCCGTCGTCGGTGTCGACGACGCACTGGTGGCGACGGCGAATGATGCGCGGCTCGTCAGCTCGTGGCGGTCCTGCGCGAAACCGTTCCAGGTGATGCCGTTCCTCGAGGCCGGCGGGTTCGACGACCTGCACTGGGGCGACGATCAGCTCGCGCTGGCGTGCGCATCGCACGGAGGCGAGCCGGAGCACGTGGCGCTGGCCGAGGGAATGTTGGCGGACGTCGGGCTGGAGGAAGGCGACCTCGCGTGTGGGCCGCACGATCCACTCTCATCGCGCGGGATCAAGCTGCTGCGCGAATCCGGCGCGCGCCTCACGCGGCTCCACAACAACTGCTCGGGCAAGCACGCGGCCATGCTGGCTCGCGCCCAGACTGCCGGCTGGCACACCTACGGCTACGAGCGAAAGGACCATCCCGTGCAGCGATGCTGCCTGCAGTCCGTGGCGGCGTGGTCCGGCGTGCAGGAGTGCGACGTGGGGCAGGCGATCGATGGCTGCGGTGTCGTGGCATTCGCGCTGCCGCTCGAGAACATGGCCCGCGCGTGGGCGCGACTCGCGCGCGCGGCGCGCGATGACGAAGAGCCGGCGACCCGAATCGTCCACGCGATGAGGACACGCCCATTTCTCATCGGCGGCACGGACCGGTTCGATTCAGTGCTGATCGAGGAAACGGACGGCCGCGTGGTGGCCAAAATCGGCGCCGAGGGCGTGCACTCGGTCGGGGTTCCGGAGCAGGGGATCGGCTTTGCCGTCAAGGTCGAGGATGGCGCGCAGCGAGCGCAGTTTCCGGCGGTGATTCGCGTGCTGCAGCTGTTCGATGCGCTGCCAGAGACGCTTCCCCCGCGGCTGGAGGAGTATTTCCACCGCCCCGTACGCAACACCCGGGGCGAGACGGTGGGCGAAGTTCGCATGCTCCAGTAGCTCGTACGTCGCCGAAATCGATCGCCCCGACGCGACGCCGTTTGATGACGCCGCCCGAGCCGCCGGAGCTCACCTTGCACGTCCTCGACGAAGCCACGCGTTCGCTCGTGCGCCTCGCCGCGATCGTCACCGCCGGCAGCGAGCCGCAGGTTCGCGCCGCGTTGGCGGGGGTCCACCGGGCAATTCCATCGGAATGGGTGGAGGAACTGCTGCTGCAGACGTATTTGTTCGCGGGCTTTCCACGAGCCCTCAACGCAACGCGCGAGTGGCGCCGGCTCGAGCCGGCGGCCAGCGGCGTCTCGGCCGACGCGGGCGACGTCACCGCCTGGCGCGCTGACGGCGAGGCCACCTGTTCCGTCGTCTACGGCGCCACGTACGAGCGGCTGCGCCACAACATTCGTCAGCTTCACCCGCTGCTCGACGATTGGATGATCGTCGAAGGCTACGGCAAGGTACTGTCGCGCCGGGGACTCGATCTCGCGCGACGCGAGCTTTGTATCGTTGCCGCGTGCGCCGCCGCGGGGCAGGATCGGCAGCTCCATTCGCATCTGCACGGCGCGCGGAACGCCGGCGCATCAGACCAAACCATCGACACCGCGGTCGAATCGCTCGGCGATCTGCTCGGCGCCGATCGCTCGCGCTCGGTCGCGCTGCTCTGGGCGCGCGTGCGGGGGAAATAGAGAGAATGTTCATCGATCGCGTAGTCGTGAACGTGAAAGCGGGCGACGGCGGCTCGGGGATCATCTCCTTCCGCCGCGAAAAGTTCGTTCCGCTCGGCGGCCCGGATGGCGGCGACGGCGGTCGCGGCGGCGACGTAGTCGTCGTCGGTGACGCCAATCTGTCGACGCTGCTCGACTACACGTACCGCGACTCCTGGTCGGCGCCCGCCGGTGAGCACGGCTCGGGCAGCAACAAGACGGGTCGGTCGGGCAGCGACGTCGTGCTCCCCGTGCCCGTCGGCACGGTCATTCGAGATCTCGAAACGTCGGAGCTCATCGGCGAGGTGCTCGAGGACGGCGACCGCATCGTCGTCGCGCAGGGCGGGCGCGGCGGCAAGGGCAACGCGCATTTCGTCAGCTCCACGCATCAGGCGCCACGCGAATACCAGCCGGGCGAGGACGGCCAGGCCCGCACCCTCGAGCTCGAGCTCAAGCTCATCGCCGACGTCGGGCTCGTGGGGCAGCCGAACGCCGGCAAGTCCACGCTGCTCTCCGTCATCTCGGCCGCGCGTCCCAAGATCGCCGACTATCCGTTCACCACGCTCAGCCCCAATCTGGGCGTCGTTCAACTCTCCGACTCTCGCACGTTCGTCGTCGCGGACATTCCCGGAATCATCGAGGGGGCGCACGAAGGACGCGGGCTGGGCCTGCAGTTCCTCCGGCACATCGAGCGCACGCGAATACTCGCGTTTCTCATTCCGGTGGACTCGATGGACTGGCAGTCCGAGTACGACCAGCTGCGCCAAGAGGTGGCAGCCTACTCGCTCGAGCTCGCGCAGAAGCCGCACTGCGTGGTCTTCACCAAGATGGACCTGCTCGGCGACGACCCGCCGCCACCCATCGACGCGCCGGACGCCTTCGGCGTCTTCGCGATCAGCGCCGCCGGCCGAACAGGGCTCGACTCGCTGATCGCCAGCTGGTGGGCACGACTTCTCGAGCTCAAAAAGACCAGTGTCCGCCGCGACGACTCGGTCGCCCTCCCGTAGCAGCGAGATCGCGCCGATCCACGTTGTCGGTGTCGAGGATTCGGCGTATCCGGCGGCTCTCAGGGACCTGCCCGATCCGCCCGACCAGCTCTGGTGGATCGGCGACTGGAGCGTCCTCGAGCGGCCGCTGGTGGCGGTCGTGGGGACGCGCCGAGCGACGAGCTATGGACTCCGCGTCACGCGCGAGATCACCGGCGCGCTGGCCCGTGGCGGCGCGTGCGTGGTGAGCGGCATGGCGCTCGGCATCGATGGTGCCGCACATCGCGCCGCACTCGAGAGCAACGGAGCAACGATCGCCGTGCTGGGCACCGGCGCCGACGTCGCGTACCCGCGCTCCCATGCCACACTGTATCGCGAGATCGTCGAGCGCGGTCTCGTCATCTCGGAGCTGCCGCCGGGCAGCGCCTCACATGGCGGCTCGTTCATCAAACGGAACCGGATCATCGCGGCGCTGGCGCGGCTGACGATCGTGATCGAGGCGCCGTTCGGAAGCGGCGCGTTGTGGACGGCCCGTGCGGTAATGGATCTCGGGCGCGACCTTGGGATCGTGCCGGGCCCAATCGACTCTCCTCAGAGTCAGGGAGCGAACGAGTTCCTGCGCGATGGCGCGCATCCGATCGTCTCGGTCGCCGATGCGCTGTCGCTCGCCGGCCTCGCGCCCGAGAGGCACGCCGAGCCGCGAGTCGGTGACGATGTCGAGATGCGCATCTGGGCCGCACTCGGCGACGGCGCCGCCACGCTCGACGAGCTTTGCGCGCGATCGGCGCTCCCGGTGGCGCAGTGCCTCACGGCGATCACAACGCTCGAGCTCCGCGGAGCAATCGAATGCGCGCTCAGCGGCGAGATTCGTCGGCGCTGAACGTCCACTCAACTCTATATTTCGAGGTGCTTCCTCGGCATCTCTACGTCCACGTTCCGTTCTGCGCGCGACGCTGTGTGTACTGCGACTTTTCCATCGCCGTGCGCCGCACGGTGCCGGTCGACGAGTATGTCGGGGGCATCGAGCGAGAGCTCGAGCTGCGCCACTTCGCCGCCGAGCCGCTCGAGCTCGATACGCTGTATTTCGGGGGGGGCACCCCATCACGACTCGGCGCCGACGGCGTCGCCCGCCTCATCGATGCGATTCGCGCGCGTGTTGTGCTGGCGCCCGACGCGGAAGTGACGCTCGAGGCGAACCCCGAGGACGTCACTCCGGGTGCAGCGGCTGCGTGGCGCGCCGCGGGAATGGATCGGCTTTCTCTCGGCGCGCAGTCGTTCGACGATCGCATCCTGCGGTGGATGCATCGCACGCACGACTCGGTCGCGATCGAACGGGCCGTCGACGCGGCTCGAGCGAGCGCGATCGACAACCTTTCGCTCGATCTCATCTTCGGGCTGCCGGAGGAGCTGGAGCGCGCGTGGGATACGGATCTTTCTCGAGCGCTCGCTCTCTCGCCGCAGCACATTTCACTCTACGGACTTACGATCGAGCCGCACACGCCGCTCGGCCGCGCGCACCATCGCGGGCAGTTCGCAGAGTCACCGGACGATCGCTACGAACGCGAATTTCTTCAGGCGCACGAGGTGCTCACTGCCGCCGGCTTCGAGCATTACGAGGTCTCGAATTACGGGGTTCCCGGCCGCGCATCACGGCACAACAGTTCGTATTGGTCGGGCGCGGCGTATGCTGGGCTTGGTCCGTCGGCGCACGGCTACGACGGCTGCACGCGGCGCTGGAACCGGTCGGCGTACACCGATTGGCTTGCGGCGGTCAATGCGGACGCCGATCCGGTGGAAGGGCAGGAGCTCCTGACGGCGGAGAATCGGGCTGCCGAAGACGTCTATCTGGGATTGCGTACCGCGAATGGGCTCGTCATGCAGCAGGGTGATTTGGCACATGTCACGCCGTGGATCGAAGCGGGGTGGGCGGCCATAGCCAACCGCGAGCGGCTCGTGCTGACCGCCTCCGGGTGGCTTCGCCTCGATGCCATCGCCGCTGACTTGACAGTCGTCCGAAGTCGTTACTAGCTTTGCACTTATGCCATCTGAAGAGCTCAGCAGACGCGAGCGCCGCGTGCTCGAGGCGGTGATTCGAAGCTACGTGGAAACTGCCGAGCCGGCCGGATCGCGAACATTGTCCAGGCGATTCGGCCTGGGCGTGTCCCCGGCGACGATCCGGAACACGATGAGCGATCTGGAAGAGAAAGGCTTTCTCTTCCACCCGCACACCTCGGCTGGGCGCGTGCCGACCAACAAGGCGTACCGTGTCTACGTCGATTCGCTGTTGGGCATGCCGCCCATGCGGACCCTCGAGTCCGAGCGGCTCATGGAAGAATTGGCCGGCAGCGGCGGTTCTTCGCCGATCGAGATGATTCTGCGCCGCGCGGCGCAGACGCTCGGAGTGCTCACGCAGGAGCTCGGGGTGGCACTCGGGCCCAGGCTGGACAGGTCCGTGCTGCATCGGCTGGAGCTGGTCCGCGTGAGCAGCGAGCGATTGCTGATGGTGCTGACGCTGGAACTTGGCGTGGTGCGCACGGTCTTCGTCGAAGTGCCGGCGGACATCGCGGATCACGCGCTCGGCGCGGTTTCGGCCGTGTTGAACGATCGGCTGGCCGGACTGACGCTCGGCGAGATCCGCAAGTCGCTCACGGGACGTCTCCGCGACGCCGGCACCGATCCGGCGTCGGCCGAGTTGCTCAACATTTTCTTGCAGGAAGGCGAACAGTTGTTCGATGCGGCTTTGCCCATGTCGGACGAGGCGGACGTGGTGCTCGGCGCGGCATCCGTGCTCGCCGAGCAACCGGAGTTTTCCGCTGCCGATCGGATGCGTCGACTGCTCGCGCTCACCGATACGCCGCGCGCGCTCGGCGAGGCACTCAGGCGCCGAAGCAACGCGCCCGGAATCTCGATCACGATCGGCGCCGAACACGACGATCCCCGGCTCGAAGAGTTCACCGTGGTGACCGCGGAGTACAACGCTGGGTCGCTCGCGGGCGTCATCGGCGTGATCGGACCGACGCGCATGCCCTACGACAAAGTCATTTCGCTGGTGGGCCACACGTCCCGGCTTCTCAGCGATCTGCTCGACTGAGCCGACGAATTCATGGCGGACTACTACGCAGTTCTCGACGTGCCGCGCACGGCATCGGACGAGGATATCAAGAAGTCATATCGCAAGCTCGCGATGAAGTACCATCCGGACCGCAACAACGGGTCGAAAGATGCCGAAGAGCGGTTCAAGGAGATCACCGAAGCGTACGACATCCTGCGCGATCCGCAGAAGCGCGCGGCGTACGACCGCTACGGTGAAGCGGGGCTTCGTGGCGGCGGCGCGGGGTTCCACCACGTCGACCTCTCCGAAGCGCTCGGAATCTTCATGCGCGACTTCGGCGGCTTCGGCGGGCTGGAGGAGCTGTTCGGCGGCCGCGCCGCGAGCGGGAGCGGCCCGCGCGCGGGCGCGGACATCAAGCTCACCGTGCCGCTCACGCTGCAGGAAGTGGCGAGCGGTGTCGAGAAGAAGATCTCGGTTCGACTTCTCGAACCGTGTGACCGGTGTGAGGGCACGGGCGCCGAGCCGGGATCCAAGTCGCAGGGATGCCAGACGTGTGGTGGACAGGGAGAGGTGCGGCGCGCGCAGCGTTCGTTCTTCGGGCAGTTCATCACTGTCGTGCCGTGCCCCACGTGTCACGGTGAAGGCCGCGTCGTGCAGACTCCGTGCAAGAATTGCCGGGGCGAGGGACGTGTGCGCGGCGATCGTGAGTTGGCGGTTCAGATCCCTGCCGGCGTCGCGACCGGACAGTACATGACGCTGCGCGGCGTCGGCAACGCGGGCGCGCGCAGCGGCCCGCGCGGCGACGTGCACGTTTTGTTCGAGGTCGCTGACGATCCGCGATTCGAGCGCGACGGCGAAGACCTCTACACCGAGGTGCTCGTGACCTACGCGCAGCTCGTGCTCGGCGCGGAGCTGAGTGTGCCGACGGTCAGCGGACACACGACGATGTCGATGCCGCCCGGCACGCAGAGCGGCCACGTCTTTCATCTGCGTGGCCGCGGGTTGCCGCGCGTCAATGCCAACGGCTCGGGCGACCTTCACGTACGAGTGCAGCTCTGGACGCCCGAGCGCCTCAGCGACGAAGAACGCCGCCTCGTCGAGCGTCTCGGCGAGCTGCAGCCGGGCATCCCGGAGGACGGGCGCGGAAAGGGCTTCTGGGCCAAGATGAAAGAAGCACTCGGTGCGTGACGGCGTCCTCCGCGTGGGTCACCGTTCGCGTCGTTCCCGGCGCGGAGCGTGACCGCGTCGCGGCCGCGCTATTCGAGGCAGGGGCTCAGGGACTGCAGGAGGTCGGTGACGCACTCGTCACCCATGTGCCCGATCAATCGATCGCCGACGCGCTTGTCTGCGCCACGCTGGCCGCGAGCCCCGATGCACGCGTCGAAACGTCGCCGCTGGTCGCCGTCGACTGGTCGGAGCGTTGGAAGGAGTCGATCCGCGGCCACCGGCTCGGGCGGCTGACCGTCGCGCCGCCCTGGCTCGCCGAGGGCCTCGATCCGAACGACACCATCGTCATCGAGCCGGAGATGGCATTTGGAACCGGCGAGCACGCCACCACTCGCGGCGTGATCCGGTTGATGCAGTCGGTCGTTCGAGACGGAGATCTCGTTGCCGATCTCGGCGCGGGCAGCGCGGTGCTCGCGATCGCCGCGGCCAAGCTCGGAGCCCGGCATGTTGCCGCGATCGAGATCGACCACGACGCCATCGCGAACGCCGAAGAGAACGTGCGGCGCAACGCCGTCGCCGATCGCGTGACGGTGATCGAAGGCGACGCCGCCGTGCTGCTCCCGCTCGTCGCGCCTGTCCGGGTGATCACCGCCAACATCATCTCGTCGGTGCTGTTGGCACTGCTGCCGGCGATCGCGTCGGCACTGCAGCCGGGTGGGCGCGCTATCCTGAGCGGGATTCTGTCGAGCGAGCGTGACGAGATGCGTGCCGCTCTCGAGCGCGGCGGATGGGACATTACGGCCGAGGACGAGGAGGACGGTTGGTGGAGCGCAGTGATCGCGCGTCGGTAGCCACGTTCTTCGTCGACGCAACGCTCGCCGAGGGGCAGGTCGTCACCCTGGGCGAGAATGCCGCGCATCACGCGCACGTTCGTCGCATTCCGGCCGGCGCCACGATCCGGCTGACGAACGGCGCCGGCGTGCGCGCCGTCGCGGAGCTGCTGCTGCCGGCTGGCCGTGGCGACGCCGAGGCGCGGGTGGCCGAGACGGAAACGGTCGCGCCCCCCACGGCTATCCACCTGCGCGTCCCGGTTGCCGATCGCGACCGGATGCTGTGGCTTGGTGAAAAGGCCACGGAGCTCGGTATCACGAGCTGGCAGTCGGTTCGCTTCCGCCGCTCCGCGAGCGTGTCGCCGCGCGGCGAGGGGCCGGCGTTCGCCCAGAAGCTCCGCGCGCGCATGGTCGGCGCGCTGGAGCAGTCGGGCGGCGCATGGCTGCCGGACGTTCTGCCGGACGTCGCGCTCGAGGAACTGGCGCTTGATCCCTCGCATTCCGGCCTCGTGCTCAACGCCGCTGGCGCGCCGATTGTCTCCGGCCTCCCCGCCGCTCCGCGTGCGATCGCCATCGTGCTCGGGCCGGAGGGGGGCGCCGAGCCGGACGAGTTGGAGTTGCTCGGTGCGCGAGGATGGCGCAGCGTTCGCCTGGCGCCCACGACCTTGCGCTTCGAGACGGCGGCGATCGCAGCGGTATCGATCGCGCGCGCAATCACACTCACGCAGGAGCCTTGATGGCCGACGACTGCCTGTTCTGCCGGATCGTCCGCGGTGAGATCCCCGCCGCGGTCGTGCACAAGGATGATCACCTCGTGGCATTCCGGGACATCAACCCGCAGGCGCCGGTACACGTGGTGATCGTGCCGCGAGAGCACGTCGCCACACTGAACGACGCGACGGACGTCGAGATGCTAGGGAGGTTGTCGCTCGCGGCTTCAGAAATCGCCCGTCGCGAAGGAATCGCTGACTCGGGGTATCGTACGGTCGTCAACACCAACCGTGCGGCGGGCCAGACAGTGTTTCACATCCATCTGCACCTGCTCGGAGGTCGTTCCATGGCGTGGCCGCCAGGGTGACTCGAGTGCGTGCGAGAATTCTCGTTGACAAGCCAACGGCTGTGTCTGTAACTTGGTTGATTCAATACACTTATCTGGCGCACAAACGCCGCGAAGGGGGGAGAGTCAGTTTGTCGGAAGTCATCATCCATGACGACGAGAACTTCGAGCGCGCGCTCAAGCGCTTCAAGAAGAAGTGCGAAAAGGCGGGGATCCTGTCGGATTTGCGCAAGCATCGTCATTACGAAAAGCCGAGCGAGCGCCGGAAGCGGAAGCTCAACGCCGCCATCCGGAAGAACCGTCGTAGCCGTCACGGCTGATGTCGCAACTGCTTGACCGGTTGCACGGCGACTTGACCGCGGCGCGCAAGGCGCATGACAAAGCGCAGGTGCTGCTGCTCGGCACCATCATCGCCGACGTCAGGAATCGCGAGATCGAGCTCAAGCGCGAGGTGAGTGACGACGACGTCATCGAAGTTCTGCGCCGCGGGATCAAGAAGCGACGTGAGTCGATCGAGATGTACGACAAGGGCGGACGCGCCGATCTGGCGGGCGTCGAACGCGCGGAAGCCGAAGCGCTCGGCGCGTATCTCCCGGCGGCAGTGGGCGACGAGGAGATTCGCAAGGCGGTGACCGCGGCCATCGATGGCGGCGCCGCCAACGTGGGCGCGGTGATGGGAAAGGTCATGGGCCAGTTCAAGGGACGGGCCGATGGCGCCACCATCAACGCCATTGTTCGCGAGGAGCTCGCCAAGCGGTCGTGACGGTGCAGGTCAACGTGTGCATGACAACCCGGATCGGCGACCCCCCTCGCTCGTTCGGGTTTTGCCTTTTCCCCCGATCGTGAACGCTCACGCGCTCTCCGTCCTCGAGCTTCCGCGCGTCCTCGACGTCGTGGCCGGCTTCGCGACCTCTGATCTCGGCGCGGCGAGAATCCGCGCGCTCACCCCGTCGACCGACCGCTCCTGGCTCGATCGGGAGCACGCGCGCATCGCCGCCGTGCGCGCCGCGATTCAGGGAGACGATCCGTGGCGGCCGGACCCGATTCCCGACTTGAGCGGACCGCTCACCCGGCTTCGGGTCGAAGGCAGCATGTGGAGCGGGGCCGAGTTCAACGCCGGCGCAACGCTTCTGCGATCGTCACGGCACACGCTAACACGACTGCGCGACGAGCGTCGGCCCGCCATGGTGCGCGCGCTGCTCGAGCCGCTGCTCGCTCGCCTGATCGCGGCGCCCGCGCTCGAAGAAACGATCGCACGCACGATTCTCGACGACGGAACGGTCCGAGACGATGCCTCGCCGGCATTGCGCCGTATTCGTCGCGAGCTCCGCGCCGCGCATGGTGAGCTGATTCGGATTCTCGAGCGGGAGATGGGGCGGCTCGATGCTCAGCATCGGGTGTCCGACATGTCGGTCACGATGCGGAACGGCCGGTACGTGATCCCGGTGCGACGCGGTGCGCAGCTCGCGTCCGGCGGTATCGTGCACGACACCTCCGCGTCCGGCGGCACGCTGTTCGTCGAGCCGCCTGCGGCCGTCGAATTCGGAAACCGGATGCGCGAGCTGGAGACCGAGGAGGCGGAGGAAGTCGAACGGATCCTCCGCGAGCTCACCGACAAGCTTCGCCCGCATCGGGAGGAGTTGCTCGCCAGCCTCGAGTCGCTGGTCGAGCTGGATACGCTCCACGCGCGCGCGCGATTCGGCGACGCATACGCCTGCTCGCCGGCTACGCTCGCCCCGTCGCGGAGCGGATTCGACATCAGGAACGGCCGGCATCCTCTGCTACTGTCCCAGGGTGCCGACGTCGTGCCGTTCGATCTTCGCATGGAAGCGGCGGAGCGCACGCTCCTCGTGTCCGGTCCCAACACGGGCGGGAAGACCGTGCTGCTCAAGGCACTCGGCTTGATCTCCGTGCTGGCGCAGTGCGGCGTGCCGGCTCCGGTTGGACCCGAGAGCACGGTGCCGCTGTACGACGATGTGTTCGCCGACGTGGGCGACGAGCAGTCGATCGAGGCCAGCCTCTCGACCTTCAGCGCGCACCTCAAGAATCTCGCCGAGATCCTGCGGCTCGCCACGCCCGATTCACTGGTACTGGTGGATGAGTTGGGATCGGGGACGGATCCGCTCGAGGGCGCCGCGCTCGGATGGGCGATTCTCGAGGAGCTGACGTCGCGCGGCACGCAAACCGTCGCGACGACGCACCTCGGCACGCTCAAGGAGTTGGCCGGGCAGGTGAGCGGGGTCGTGAATGCGTCCCTGCAGTTCGACGCGGTGGCACTGGCGCCGACGTATCGCCTCGTCAAGGGAATCCCCGGGCGCTCGTACGGTATTTCGATCGCGCGACGTCTGCGCCTTCCGGAGTCCGTCGTCGAACGCGCCGAATCGCGGCTGCCGCAGCACGAGCGCGACGTCGCCGCGCTCGTCGAGCGGCTCGAGCAGCGAGAGAAGGAACTGGCCGCGCGGGAGGTGGACGCGGCCGGTGTGTTGGACGATGCGCGGCAGCGGATCGCCGCCATAGTCAAGCGCGAACGCACGGTGCGCGAGCGGGAGCGCGCCGTGGAGCGGCAGTCGCGCCAGGACGCGCGGCGCTATCTGCTCGACGCGCGCGCTGAGATCGAGCGAACGATTCGAGAACTCAAATCGGCTGGCGCCGACGCAATCGAGGAGGCCGGTCGCGAAGCGCGGCAGCGCGCCGAGCAGCTCGCGGCCAGGCAGGGCGTTGAGCTCGAGCGACTCGAGCGCGAGGAAGCCAACGTGCAGCGCCGCGAAGCGAAGCCGTCGCCACGCCGCGACGGCTCGGCGCAGCCCGGCGACACCGTGCAGGTCGCGACGCTGGGCGGTAAGACCGGCCGCGTCATGGAGCTGCGCGCCGATGACGCCATCGTGGCCATCGGAGCGATGAAGCTCACCGTGCCGCGCGCGTCGCTCACCGTCGTCGAGAGTCCCGAGCCGCTCGAATCGGTCGGCACCTGGACAGGCGATCTCCCCGAAGTGCACGTTCCAACGGAGATCGATTTGCGCGGCATGCGGCCCGAAGAAGCGGAGGCCGTGGTTCTGCAGGCGCTCGATGCGGCCATTCGCGCCGATCTCCGCAGTCTGCGCATCATCCACGGCAAGGGAACCGGAGCGCTTCGCGACCGTGTCGCGGAGATGCTCCGCAAGGATACGCGAGTGAGGGACTTTCGGCTGGGCGCGTGGAACGAAGGCGGCGCGGGCGTGACGTTCGCGGAGCTCGCGTGATTCCTGACGACGTCGTCGAGCGCGTCCGGGAGGAAGCCGACATCGTCGCGGTCGTCGGCGAATTCGTGAAACTCAAGCGGGTTGGAAACAGCTTTCGGGGCCCGTGCCCGTTCCATCACGGCAAGAACAACAACTTCTCGGTATCACCCGCCGGCGGCTACAAGTGCTTCGTGTGCGGCGAGTCGGGCGATGTCTTCACGTTCGTGGAGAAACACCTCGGCCTCGACTTTGTCGAAGCGGTGAAATGGGTCGGTGGACGAGTCGGTGTGGAGGTGCGCGAAGTCAGCAGGCGCGTGGAGGAAAAGGACTCGCGGGAGCCCTTCTGGGAAGTGAACGCCGCGGCCGCCGAGTTCTTTCGCGCGCAGCTCTGGGACGCGGCTGCCGGCGAGCACGCGCGGCAGTATCTCGCGTCGCGCGGTCTGACGAAGAGCGATGCGGATCGATTCGGGCTTGGCTACGCGCCGCGAGAGCCCGCCGCGATGCGAGACGCTCTTCGCACGCTGGGCTTCGACGAGCCGCGGCTATTGGCGGCCGGGCTGGTGATCGCGCGCGATGATCGTCCGGATGTGCGTGCGCGGTTCCGCGACCGGCTGATGTTCCCCATCTACGACACCGCGGGACACGTTGTCGGCTTCGGCGGACGCGTCCTGGGCGAAGGTGAGCCCAAGTACCTGAACTCGGCGGAGTCGGAAGTCTTTTCAAAGCGCAACCTGCTGTACGGCTTGAACTGGGCCAAGCAGGCGGCGCGCAAAGCGGATCGTCTCATCGTCGTCGAAGGCTATTTCGACGCGATTCGGCTGATGCTGGCGGGGATCGACGAGGTGGTGGCGCCACTGGGCACGGCCCTGACCGAGCAGCAGGCCACATTGATGCGGAAGTACACGAGAAACGTATTTCTGCTGTACGACAGCGATCAGGCGGGGCTCAAAGCGACATTCCGATCGGGTGACGTCCTTCTGGCCGCCGGCGCGCTCGTGCGAGTCATCACGCTGCCCGACGGCGACGACCCCGACACGTTCGTCGCGAAAACGGGCGCCGAAGGCTTCGAGCGTGCAGCGGCCGCATCGATCGATGTCTTCGACAGGAAGATCCAGATTCTGCAGCGCGGCGGATGGTTCGGCGACCTTCGTCGAAAGCGCGACGCGGTGGACAAGCTGCTGCCGACGATTCGCGTCACGAGCGATCGCGTGCTGCGCGACATGTACATCGCGCGGACGAGCGAAGTGGCGAGTGTGTCGCGCGAGCAGCTCGAGCGCGAGCTCGCGGTGGCTCGGCGCGAGCGGCGCCCGCCGAGCGAAACCGGCGCGCCTCCCGCCGCGCAGGAAGCCCCCGAGGAGCAGGTTCGGCAGCGAGAGCGTCGCACCAACCGTCGTGCCGTCGGCCTGAGAGCCGAGCGCGAGCTCATTCGAGCGCTGCTGCATCATCGTCGGTACGTGGAGCCGGCCGCCGAGCGTGTTGGCGCGGAGACTTTCGCGGACCCCGCATACCGCGCGATCTTCCATCAGCTTGCATCGCATGATTCAGACACCCCGATCGACGAGCTGGCCGCGCCACTCGATGCCGACGCCACCTTCGTGCTCCAGGAACTGATGGAGGAACGCGGCGGGATGGAGCGCGTCGAGGAAACGATCGAGGCGAGCATCAACGCGCTGCTCTCCCGCGATATCGCGGAACGCCTCTCGGAGATCGATCGGCTGCTGCCGTTCGCCGCGAACGATGAAAAAGACGAGCTGATTCTCGAGAAGCGCCGGCTTGCCGCCGAAATGCAGGCGCTTGGACGACCCCGGTGGAAGCACTTCAATTCGACGCGTAGTTGACCGCACACCTATTTGGAGGGCTCGTGCATCCAGACGTTGCAGCGCTGCTGGCCGTACAAGAGGATGATGTCGCCATTCACGGTCTCGAAACGAAGTTGGCGGAGCTCCGTCCTCGTCTCGATGCGATGGCCAGGGAACGTGTCGCGGCGGTGAACGCGCTGGAACAGGCGAGGCAGGCGGCGGAGCACGAGGAGCGGCGTCGGCGCGAGGTCGCCGCGCGCGTCTCGCAGCACCGCACGCTTCAGGAAAAGAACGAAGCGACACTGTCGAGCGTGACGTCGATGCGCGAGGCAACGGCCGCGACCGCGCAGCTCGAGCAGGCCAAGCGGATGATCGACGAGGACGAGCGGGAGCTAGCGGCGATCGGACAGAGGCTCGTGGAGGCCAACCGGGTCGTCGACGAGCGCAATCGCACGGCCGAAGAGCTCGCACTTGCGCAGCAGGCCGCGCACGCCTCGTTGGCCGCCGATCAGGCCGAGCTCGAACAACGGCTGGGTCAGGCCCGTCGTGATCGCGACGAAAAGGCCAGGGCAGTGCCGAGAACGTTGCTCTCACGGTACGAGCGCATTCGCTCCCGAAAGCGCGTCTATGCCGTGTTCCCGCTGCGCGGCCACTCCTGCGGCAACTGCGACACGATGATCCCGCTGCAACGCCGCAGTATCATGTCCGGAACCGGTGCGACCGAGATCTGCGAAGGCTGTGGTGTGATGCTGTACGCGGCGGATTGATGATTGTTGGCCCCCTGCGCCAACCATAACTTTCGATCGTGACCGTCTCCGCGATCCACGTGCGTCCCAAGGCGCGCTGGTTGTTCCCGCCCGAACCCGCCCGGGACGTCGTAGCGGGCCTGCAGCAAGAGCTGCGGCTGCCCGAGGCGATTTGCCGCCTGCTGGCGGCGCGCGGCTACGGCGCACCGGATGACGCAAAGGCGTATCTCCGGCCGCGGCTGGATCACCTGCACGATCCCAACGGGCTCACCGATCTCGATCGTGCCGTGGAGCGCATCGTCCGCGCGTTGCGCGAGTCGGAGACCGTTCTCGTACATGGCGACTATGACGTCGACGGCATTTGCTCCACGACGCTCATGGTGCGAACGCTGGCGATGCTCGGCGGAAACCCGGTCCCGTTCATCCCGCGCAGGCTCGAGGACGGGTACGACCTGACCGACGCCGGCGTCCGCGCGGCGCGAGATTGCGGCGCGCGCCTCGTCATCACGTGCGATTGCGGTACGAGCGCGCTCGCCCCGATCGCCGCGCTGCAGGCCGCCGGGATCGACGTCATCGTGACCGATCACCATTTGCCGGGCGGTCCGCTGCCGGCGGCGTATGCGATCCTCAATCCAAAACGCCCGGGCTGCACCTCTCGCGACAAGGACCTGGCGGCAGCCGGCGTCGCATTCAAGCTTGCGCTTGCCTTGACGCGCGCCGTCGGCGGCAATGAGAACGCCGTCTATGCGATGCTCGACCTCGTCGCGCTGGCGACGATCGCCGACGTCGCGCCGCTCCGGGGCGAGAACCGGGTGCTCGTCCGCTACGGGCTCAAGCTGCTCAACGAGGCGGCGCGTCCTGGAATCCGCGCGATGATTCGCGCGGCCGGGTTGGAAGGAAAGGCGCTCACGTCCGGCCGCGTCGGGTTCATTCTCGCGCCGCGACTGAACGCGGCTGGCCGGCTTGGCAGCGCGCTTCGCGGCGTCGATCTGTTGCTCTCGGCTTCCGAGCACCAAGCCAACCCGATCGCGCGCGAGCTCGAGGAGCTGAATGCCAGGCGCCAGGAACTCGATCGCTCGACACTCGATCGTGCACGCTCTCTCGTGCAGCAACTCGATCTTTCCACGACGTACGGCATCGTGCTCGCCGAGGACGGCTGGCATCCGGGCGTGATCGGCATCGTCGCCTCGCGCATCGTGGAGGAGTTCGGCCGACCGGCCGTGCTGATCGCGCTCGAGGGCGAGCAAGGCAAGGGATCCGGCCGTTCGATTAGCGCGTTCGACCTGCACGCCGGACTGTTGGAGTGCCGGAGTCTCCTCCTGCGCTTCGGCGGCCACCGGTCGGCGGCGGGCATCACCATATCGTCCGACCGCGTGCGCGAATTCGCTGCGCGGTTCAACGAGGTCGCCACGTCCCGACTCACGGCGAACGACCTGGTCCCCGAGCTGCGCGTCGACCTCGAGCTACCCCTCGAGCAAGCAAACGACCAGCTCGAGGTATTACTCCGGTACCTGGAGCCGTGCGGCGTCGGCAATCCGTCGCCATTGCTCGTTTCGCGCGGCGTCACCGTCGCCGCGCCCCCGCGAGTCGTCGGAAAGGATGGCCTCAAGCTCCTGCTCCACGGCGACGGAGGCGAGCTCGTCGCGCTGGGGTGGGGAATGGGGGCGCGCGCGCGTGAGCTGGACGTCGGCGCGACGATCGACGTGGCATACCGTCTCGAGCGCGACGAGTGGAATGGCGAATCGCGGCTGCAGGCGCGCCTCGCCGATTTCCGCGCCTGAGTCGTGCGTATCGTCGCCGGGCGATGGCGTGGCAGGCGTATCGAGGCGCCGCCGGGCGAGAAGGTCCGGCCCACCGGTGATCGCGTACGCGAGGCATGGATGAGCATCATCGGACCACGGCTGCCCGAGGCCCGAGTGCTCGACCTCTTTGCCGGATCCGGAGCCCTTGGCCTCGAGGCGCTGTCGCGCGGCGCCGCGGTGGTGGACTTCGTGGAGTTGGCGCCGCGCAGCATTGCCGCGATTCGTGCCAATGCGATCACGCTCGGCGCCGGCGAGTCGGCCGTGATCCATCGTGCCGACGCGCTCCGGTTCATCGACCGCCTCGAGGCGCACGCCTACGATGTCGCCTTTGCCGACCCGCCATACGACCTCGGGTTGGCGACCGCCGTCGCGCAGGCCTGGCTCGCCGTGCCGTTCGCCGCCGTCATTGGAATCGAGCACCGCGCCGATGAGGTCCTGCCCGGCGACGCCGAGCGTCGGCGCTATGGCGGCACGGCCATCACGTTCTACGGGATGGACCGGGGCTGAGCTATAATTGGGACGTTGCGAATCGTCGCCGTCCATCGACCACGCCGTCCCTCGCCCGACGATATGCGGACCGCCATCTACGCCGGCAGCTTCGACCCGATCACGAAAGGGCACGAGGATCTGATCCATCGTAGCCTCGAGTACGTGGACAAACTGATCGTCGCCGTCGCCGTCAACGCGGCGAAGACGCCGATCTTCACCGTCGAGGAGCGCGTTGCGCTCATTGCCGAGGCGATGGCCGACGAGTCGCGGGTCGAAGTCAAGAGCTTCAGCGGCTTGCTCGTCGAGTTCGCGTCGCAGGAGGGTGCGCGTCTCTTGATTCGTGGGTTGCGCGCCGTGAGCGATTTCGAATATGAGTATCAGATGGCGCTCATGAACCGCCACCTCTCGCCCAGGCTGGAGACGGTGTTCATGGTCCCGTCGCTCGACACGACGTACATCAGCGCGAGCCTGGTGCGGGAGATCGCACGGTTCGGCGGCGACGTCTCGAGCCTGGTGCATCCGGCGGTCGCGGCCGCCCTCCGGAAGCGCCTCGGGGGATTACCGCCGACGCGATGACGTTTCTGGCCGACATTCGCGCCCGCGCCGCCGCGACTCCGCGCCGCATCGTGTTTCCGGAGACCGCGGACGAACGGACCCGCGCCGCCATCGCCGAGCTCGCGCGCCTGCGCGTCGTCGAACCCATCGCCGTCCTCGATCCCGCCGCACCGGCGACCCACGCCGCCGTGCACGCGCTCGGCGTCGAAGTCCGCGACCCGTCGCGTGACCCGCTGACGGCGTTGGCGGCCGACGGACTCTTTCAGCGCCGCAGCGCCAAGGGGCTCACAAAAGACCAGGCGCTGACTTTTCTCCACACGCCACTTTTCTTTGCCGACGCCATGGTCGCCACGGGCCAGGCCGACGGCTGCGTCGGCGGCGCCGTGCATACCACCGGCGACGTCCTGCGCGCGGCGCTGTGGCTGGTCGGTCCGGCGACCGGTGTCGACACGGTGTCGAGCTCGTTCTACATGGTGGTGCCGCCTTTTCGCGGCACGGCTCAGGCCGAGGTTCTCACCTTCACGGACAGCGCCGTCGTGCGGTACCCCACGGTGACGCAGCTGGCCGACATCGCGATCGCTGCGGCTACGGACCGAAGGCGAATCGTCGGAGACGAACCGCTCGTCGCGTTTCTCTCGTTCAGCACGCGCGGGAGCGCCGAAGGTCCGTCGGTCGATCTCGTACGCGCTGCCGTTCGCGAGGTCAGGGCGCGCGCGCCCGGTCTCGCAGTGGACGGAGAATTGCAAGGAGATGCTGCGCTCGCCAGCGTGGTCGCCGCCCGGAAAGCGCCGGACAGCCCCGTGGGCGGGCGGGCGAACGTGCTGGTGTTTCCATCGCTCGATGCCGGCAACATCGCCTACAAGCTGGTGCAGTGGCTCGCCGGCGCGACCGCCGTCGGTCCGATCGTCCAGGGCCTCCGACGACCGTGCAGCGATCTTTCGCGGGGCGCAGTCGTCGACGACATTATCAACGTGGCCGCCATCACGGCGCTCCAGTTCGCGAGCGCGACGGCGGCGACAACCGAGTTCCGCCAGGAGAGTACGTCATGAGTTTCTCGATCAAGAAGGACGGGGATGTCGTCGTGGTGGACGTGGAAGGGCAGCTGATCGTGGGCAACCGTCAGGAGCTCAAGCAGAAAGTGCTCGATGAGCTGGAGCGCGGCGAACGCAAGTTCCTGATCGACTTCTCGCAGACCGGCTACATCGACAGCTCCGGTCTCGGCGTACTCGTCTCGCTCTCGAAGAAGATCCGTGAGCAGGGCGGAGAGCTTCGTCTGGCGAACCTCAACGACGATCTGAAGACGTTGTTCGAGCTCACGAAGCTGGATACGCTGTTCCAGATTGCCGACACGCGCGATCGCGCGCTCCAGAGCTTCTGAACCCACGGAAGCTCCCGGCCGACACCCCGGGCACCGGCGCGACAGCGGCACCACCACGCCGCTTCGCGCCGGTGCCCGGTGGTGTATCATTGAGGAATGCCTGAGCCGTTGACGCCCGAACGCGCCAAATCGCCGCATCGCGGCTCCCGCTCCGTACCCGGCGACGATGTTCGCATCGTCGAGCTCGACATCCCGAACGACGTTCGCTACATCGAGAACGTCGTGGAGCTCGTGCGCCGCGAATGCCGGGTGCTGGACTACCCGACGCGACAGCTGATGCTCAACGTCCCCGTCGCGCTCACGGAAGCGCTCTCCAACGCCATTCTGCGCGGCAACCGTGACGATCCCGCCAAGCACGTGCACGTCCGCGCCGAAGTCGACGCGCAACGACTCGTCCTCGAGGTGGCCGACGAGGGCGCGGGATTCGACCTCGACGCGTCACTCGTCGATCCCACGACACCCGAGAACATCGGACGCGAAGACGGCCGCGGACTATTCCTGATGCAGCAGCTGATGGACCGCGTCGAGCGCGTCGAAGCGCCGAGCGGGAGCGTCGTCCGCATGACTCTCAACCGCGAATGAGCGACCTCTCGCAGGTGCTCGGCGCATTCGCGGCCGCGACACACTGCGAAGCGTCCGTCTGGATTCAACCGGGAAACGACGACGGCGCCAGGCCCGTGCTGGAAGCGTCGACGCCGCGGGCGCCTCGCCTCACGGAATTTCGGGCGTCGGCCGACGGTGCGCCCACGCCGGCTGGCGACGGCATCCTCGTCGCGCTCATCGCGGGACCGCGGCGCGCATGGCTCGCCGTCGGGCCGTGCGAAGAGCCCACGGCACGGCTGCAGGAGTTGATGCGATTTCTTCTGCCGATCGTGACGCAGTACCTGCAGTCCGCGCTCGAGGTAGAACACGCCGCCAACGAGCTCGCCGAGCGATATGAGGAGATCAACCTCCTCTACACGATCAGCGAGATCCTCGGGCGAACGGTGTCGCTCGATGAGGCAGCGAAGACGATCCTCACCGAGGTCTCGGAAACCGTCGGCGCGCGGCGGGCGACGGTCCTCGTGCACGAGGCGTCGACCAACACGCTCAGGGCGGTCGCCGCGCTCGGCGTCGATCTCGACAAGGTTCCACCGATCAGCGTCGACGATGCCTGCAGCGTGAGCTCGCGCGTCTTTCGTACGCAGCATCCGGCGTTGCTCGAGGGCGAGGAGTCGCCGTGTCCCCAGGAATCGGGGTATCGACGCGGCGCCATGCTCTCGGTCCCCATCATGTGGACTGCCCCGGCGCCCGGAGGCGCCGAGCCGCTCGGTGTCGTCAACCTCTCCGATCGCCGCTCGGGGCAGCCGTTCACCGCCGGCGATCAGAAGCTGATCGCCGCCATCGCCACGCAGATCGGCACCGCGATTCAGAACACGAGACTCGTGCGCGCGTCCGTGGAGCAGCAGCGACTCGCGCACGAGATGCAGCTCGCGCACGATCTGCAAATGAAGCTCCTGCCGAACAACGCCGTCGTGGCCCCCGACGCCACGGTGGCCGCTCGCGTGGTTCCCGCGGAGAGCGTCGGTGGTGACTTCTACAACCTGTTCCACCTCGGTGGCGCCAAGACCGGGGTCATGATCGGCGACGTCTCCGGGCACGGCTATCAGGCGGCCTTGATCATGGCGCTGACGATGAGCGCCGCGGCCATCTATTCACAGACCACGGTCGATCCTGGCGAAATGCTGCACGCGCTCGCGTCGGCACTTCGCGACGAGCTGATGACGACAGAGATGTTCATCTCGGCGTTCTACGCAGTGATCGACCCGGTCGCGCGCGAGCTGCACTACGCCAACACCGGCCACCCGCACGCCTTCATTTTCGGCCAGGACACCGACGCCGAGCGACTCCCAGCGAGCGATCCGCCGCTCGGCATGGAAGACAACGCGCCGATGACGGCGCGCCGCAACTGGGATCCAGCGGCTGACCTCCTCGTCCTGTTCACCGATGGCGTGAGCGACGCGCGGAACCGGATGGGTGAACGCCTTGGCGAGGAGCGTGTGCTGCGCACGATCCGCGAGCTTCGGAGCGAGGAGCCCCGCGTCATCCTCGACCGACTGGTCGATCTCCTCCACGAGCACACCGGCGGCGCGCCCCTGCGCGACGATCTCACGATCGTCTTGCTTCGCACCTGACGCGCGATGTCGCCGAGCGACGACCGGCACGCGCGGCGAGCGTCACACCCACCGATCAGGAAGAGCCTCGGCCAGCATTTTCTCAACGACCGGCGAATTCTCCAGCGCATCGTCGACGCGCTGGAATTGACCGACGTGGATACCGTCGTCGAAATCGGGCCGGGGCGGGGAAGCCTTTCCGAGTTGCTGGCGCCGCGGGCACAGCGCCTCGTATTGATCGAAATCGATCGTATGCTCGCCGCGGCGCTGCGCGACCGATTCGCCACCGTACCGTCCGTCAGCGTCATCGAGGCCGACGTGCTCACGGTGGATCTCGCCGCGGTTGCCGACGCCAAGCCGTTCAAGGTCGTTGGCAACGTGCCCTACAACATCACGACCCCCATTCTCTTCCACGCTCTGCGTGCGCCGCGTCCGAGCCGGGCCGTCTATCTCGTCCAGCGCGAGGTCGCAGAACGGATCGTGGCTCCGCCGGACTCGGATGCCTACGGTGCGCTGTCGGTGAACGTCCAGGCTGTGGCGTCGCCGAAGCTGCTCTTCCGCGTCGCGGCCGGCGCGTTTCATCCCCCGCCAAAGGTCGAGAGTGCCGTCGTGCGCATCGATCCGCGCGACGATCCCGTAGTAGGCGTGGACGAAGAGCCGGCATTCAGGCGCTTCGTTCAGGACGCGTTCGGAATGCGCCGCAAGCAGCTTCGGCGCGTGCTTCGAGCGATCCTGGGAATCGACGTGGCCCGCGCGAACGCGGTACTCGATGAGGCGGGACTCGACGGCGCGGCGCGACCAGAGACCCTGGCGCCGGAAGCCTTTGCGCGACTGCTACGCGTGGCTAATCGCGATTCGTCAGCGCGAAGCTGAGGCCTTCGAGCTCCATCGCCATGTTCACCGTCTTCACGGACACGTCGGCCGGAGCGTGCAGTTGGGTCGATGCGAAGTTCAGGATCGCCTTGACGCCGGCTCGCACGACACGGTCGACCACCGACTGCGCTTCCTCGCCTGGCACGGTGAGCACCACGATGTCTGGGTGCTCGCGCTGGATGTCCGCCTCGAGCTGCTCGATGCTTCGAACGGGGATTCCGTCCAAGCGTCGTCCGATCTTGTCCGGGTTCCGATCGTAGGCCGCGAGGATGTTGAACCCGCGCTGACGGAAGCCGCGATACTGGGCGAGCGCGCCGCCGATCTTCCCCGCGCCGACGATGATCACGCGCCATTCCTTGCCGAGCCCGAGGATCTCGCGCAGCCGGCCGGCGAGCTCGGGCACCGAGTAGCCGAGGCCACGCTTGCCAAAGGACCCGAAGAACGAGAGGTCCTTTCGTACTTGCGCGGAGGTCGTGCCGCCTTGCTTGGCCAGCTCTTCGCTCGAGATGGTCGTCAGGCCCCGGTGCTCGAAGTCCTCGAGGAAGCGGAGATAGGCCGAGAGTCTTCGGACCGTGGAATCTGCGATTCGCTTCACGGAGAGAAAGGCTTGTGAATGAATTCACAAGTTAAAAGTCTTGCGTGCGCTACACCAGCCGCGCGGCGCTAACCGCCAATTCGTTAGCTTTGGCGCCATGACTGCCAACGTGTCGTCCGAAATTGGACGCCTGCGCACAGTGCTGGTCCACTCACCCGGCCCCGAGCTGCTCGCCGTCACCCCGAGCAACCGGGCGGACTACCTGTACGACGACATCATCGACGCCGAGGCCGCCCAGCGGGAACACCGGCGCTTCATCGCGATTCTCGAGCGATTCGCCACCGTCTATCAGGTCCGAACGCTGCTCGCGGACATCCTGGCCACGCCCGAGTCGCGTGACCTCCTGATTCGCGAGACGATGGACATCGTGCCGTCGGAGCCCCTTGCCCGCGACATCAGCGAGCTGGACGCCGCGGCGCTCGTTCGCATGCTCATCGAGGGACGAGAAGATCCGCCGGGCCCCATCGCGAGGGCGCTCAACGAGCCCGGCTACGTGCTGCCCCCACTGCCGAATCTCTTCTTCACGCGCGACAGCTGCATCGTGGCCGGCGAGCACGTGCTGGTGGGTTCGATGCGCTACGCGATCCGCTGGACCGAAGCGATCATCATGAAAGCGCTGTTCATGCACCACCCGGAACTGGCCAATGCCGGGATCCTGTACGACGGCGCGGCCGAGCGGCGCGTGAACTACACGATGGAAGGCGGCGATGTCCACCCGCTGCGCCGTGATCTGGTCGTGCTCGGCTTCAGCGAGCGCTCGAGCCCAGCCGCCATCGACCAGCTCGCGTCGACCTTCTTCGACCGAACCGACGTGCACGACGTCGTCGTGGTGGTGATGCCCAAGGAGCACACCGCGATTCACCTCGACATGATCTTCACGCAGGTCGATCGCGAGCTGTGCGTGGTGTTCCCTCCGCACTTCATCGGACCGGAGCGGCTGCCGGTGCTCCATTGGAGACGCGGCGAAGCGACCATTCACGAGCGACCGAGCATTTTTGCCGCGCTCGCCGCCTGCGACATGCCGCTCGAGCCGGTGTTCTGCGGGGGTGATCAGCGAATCCTCCAGGAGCGCGAGCAGTGGGCATCGGGGTGCAACTTTACCGCGATGCGACCAGGCGTGATCCTGTCGTACCAGCGGAACGAAGCCACGCTCCGCGAGCTGCAGCGCATGGGGTTTCGCCTGGTATCGAGCACCGCCTTTCTGACCGGCGACGAGCGGCTCAGCGAAGGAGAGCGCGCGGTGATTACCTTCGAAGGAGCGGAGCTCGTGCGGGGCGGCGGTGGGCCGCGCTGCATGACATGTCCCGTGCGCCGCGACGATCCCTGGGCCTGACGATGACAGGTGTGACACTCGGAAACGCCGACACGCTACTGACCGAGCGCGCAGTCGATTTCCTAGCCGGCGGACCGGCGGATGCGCGGACGCTGATCTCGCACGTCTGCCAGATTCCGGGTGCTCCGGCGATGGTCGCCGAACACATGGCAACTGCGTTGTTTGCCGGGCACACGCGTTTCACGCGAGACAGCGTCGGGCGCTGGATGCTCCGCGAAGCCGGCCCCCCCACGTACGACGCATCCGCAACGCCAGCGGATCTGCACAACGAGTCGTTCGTGGTGGTCGATGTGGAAACGACCGGGTCGCGACCCTATGGAGGCGACCGCGTCACCGAAGTCGCCGTCGTGCGCGTGCACAACGGCGTGGCGACGCAGGTCTTCGATACGCTCGTCAACCCGGAACGGACGATTCCGCCGTCGATCGTCGCCATCACGAGCATCACGTGGGAGATGGTCAAGGACGCGCCGCGGTTCGTCGACGTGTGCGATCAACTGCTCGGCGTGCTCGAGGGCCACGTGTTCGTGGCGCACAACGCGGTCTTCGATTGGCGCTTTCTCTCGGCCGAAATCGAGCGCGTCACACGACGGCCGCTGAATGGTCGGCGACTGTGCACGGTACGCATGGCGCGACGGTTGCTGCCGCAGCTCCCGCGGCGCAATCTCGATGCGCTCGCCGCGTTTTATGGAATCGAGAACGGCGCCCGGCACCGAGCGGGCGGAGACGCGATTGCGACGGCGCAGATCCTGTTGCGAATGCTCGACGCGGCGCGCGACCGCGGCTGCATCACGCTGTCGGATTTGGAGCAGTTCCCGGCCGCGGCCACCAGCCGGCGCAAGCGCACACGGCGCGCGCCAGCGATGCCGCAGCCGACACGAGACGACACGAGCTCCTGAGCACGATGATTCCACAACCGTCGGTCCAAACGCGGACCATCGGCACGCTGCGCGTGCATGCCATTCAGGCGGGCGGCCAGCGGCTCGACGGCGGCGCGATGTTCGGCGTCGTGCCCAAGGCACTTTGGGAACGCCGGATTCCGCCCGACGAGCGAAATCGCATTCAGCTCGGCATGCGGTGCCTGTTGGTCGAGCACGAGGTCGGGCTCGTGCTCATCGATACAGGAGCGGGGAACAAGGAGTCCGAAAAGTTCTACGACATCTACGGAATCGAGAACGCCGGAAGTCCGGGGCCAACGCAGCTGGAAGACGGCATTCGCCAAGCCGGCTTCAGCCCGGACGACATCGCGATCGTGATCAACAGCCATCTGCATTTCGATCACGCCGGCGGCAACACCACGCGCGATTCGTCCGGGGCGATCCGGCCGACGTTGCCATCGGCGCGATACGTGATTCAGCGCGGCGAATACGAGTGGGCGATGCACACCAACGAGCGCACGGCGGCGAGCTACTTCCCGCACAACTTCGTTCCGCTCGTGGAAGCGGGCATGGTGACGTTCATCGAGGGTGAGTGCGAGATCGTGACTGGCATCCGTTCCGTCCCCACTCCCGGTCACACGCCTCATCACCAGGGTGTGCTCATTGAATCGGGCGGCGAGCGAGCCTTTTACCTCGGCGACCTGGTCCCCACGGCGGCGCACCTGCCGCTCCCGTGGATCATGGGCTACGACGTCGAGCCACTGGTCACGCTCGAGACCAAGCGCCGGATTCTGCGGCGCGCGGTGGACGAGGACTGGCTCGTCGTGTTCGAGCACGATGCGACGACGGCCTGGGGGAAGGTGACGCACGACGGAAAGACGTACGCTCTCGCGGACTAGCTCGGCCCGCGGGGAGAAGGCTTGACCTAACCGCCCGTCCTGCCTAAGTTTACCCGACAATTCGTGAAGCGGACCTTTCGGTCCCACCCTCTGGCCCTCGGCGGTACGCGAGGCGTGCTACAGGAGTCCAGTCAATCGGCCGCCCTTCCATTGTGGAGGCGGTCGTGTGCGCGGACTCGCTAGCGGGTTCGCGTTTTTTTGTTTTCTCTCCAAGAGGATCTCGGTATTCAGGACACTACAAAGCGTGTGCGGGTCAATCGACAGATCCGTATCAGCCCCGTTCGCGTGATCGGCGCCGATGGCTCACAGCTCGGCATTCTGGAAGTCGACGCCGCGCTCCGCATGGCGGAAGATCTCGGGCTCGATTTGGTGGAAGTGGCCGCGACTGCTCGCCCGCCCGTCGTCCGAATCATGGACTACGGCAAGTACAAGTTCGAGATGGCCAAGCAGGCGCGGATCGCGAAGAAAAAGCAGCACGTGATCGAGCTCAAGGAGGTGAAGTATCGCCCCGGGATCGATGATCACGACTTCGACACCAAGACGCGACACGCGCGCCGGTTCCTCGAGGAGAAGAACAAGGTGAAGGTGACGATGATGTTCCGCGGGCGGCAGGTCGCCCATCCGGAGCTCGGCCAGGCCGTGCTCGAGCGGGTGGCCATCGCCCTCGCCGACATCGGCAAGATCGAGAGCGCAGGCCGCCTCGAAGGGAAGTCGATGACGATGATTCTCGCGCCGAAATAAATGAGGACGTTCAGATGCCAAAAATGAAAACCCACCGGGGCGCCAAAAAGCGCTTCAAGGTCACCGGCTCCGGCAAGGTGCGCCGTTTCAAGGCTTTCAAGAGCCACATCCTGACCAAGAAGACGTCAAAGCGAAAGCGCCGGCTGCGACAGAGCGGCCTGGTAGCCACCAATGGTGAAGTGAAGCACGTCAAGCGCCTGCTGCAGGCGTAAGGAGACCGACCATGCCTCGTGCCGTATCCAACGTCCCGCGCCTGAAGCGGAAGAAGCAAATCATGAAGGCCGCGCGCGGCGCCTTTGGCGCGCGCAGCAAGCTGTGGAAGCCAGCCAAGGAGACCGTCGAGCGCGGCTGGAAGTACGCGTACCGCGATCGCAAGAACAAAAAGCGTGATTTCCGCCGTCTGTGGATCACGCGCATCAACGCCGCCGCGCACCAGAACGACATGAACTACAACACGTTCATGAACGGGCTCAAGCAAGCCGGCATCGAGGTCAACCGGAAGATTCTCGCCGACCTCGCCGTGCACGATCCCGCCGCGTTTACGGCGCTCGCTGACAAGGCGCGCTCCGCGTTGAACGCAGCGTAAGTTTTCGCTACTCATAAACGGCGGCAGCGCGACCTCGGTCGTACTGCCGCCGTTGTCTTTTTGCGCGGACCTACGCACGACTCCGATGCCACCACTCACCATGGATCTCGAGCAGTATCTCACCGAAGCCAGCACCGTCGAACGCGAAGGCGTCGCGGCAATCGAAGCCGCGACGGATGCTGACGCGCTCGAGGCCGCGCGCATCGCTTTCCTCGGCGACCGCCACGGGCGGGTGAAAGCGCTGCAGGAAGGCCTTCGCGCGATCGCAAAGGAAGACAAGCCGGCCGCCGGCAAGCGCTTCAACGAGGCGCGCACGCGGCTCGAGTCGCTCCACGCCGAGCGCAAGTCGGCGCTCGAGCAAACACGCTCCTCGGCACGCGCCGAGGATCTCACGCTCCCGTCGCGCGGCCGGTGGCGCGGCGCCAAGCATCCCGTGACGCTCGTCATCGAGGAGATCGAAAGCATCTTCCGCGAGCTTGGCTTCACGGTCGCCCAAGGGCCCGAAGCCGAGACCGAATGGTACAACTTCGGCGCGCTCAACTTTCCGCCGAACCATCCGGCGCTGGACGCGCACGACACGCTGTTCCTCGAGGGCGAGGGCGTGCTTCGCACCCATACCTCACCCGTTCAGGTGCGGACGCTGCAGAAGTACGCGCCGCCGATTCGCGTGCTCATCCCGGGTACCGTGTACCGTCGTGACTTCTTCGACGCGTCTCACGCGCCGGCGTTCGCGCAGATCGAAGGACTTTGCGTCGATGAGGGAATCAGCTTCGTCGACCTCAAGGCGACGTTGAACCGGTTCGCCGAACGGTTGTTCGGGGCGACGCGCACGCGCTTCCGGCCGTCGTACTTCCCATTCACCGAGCCATCCGCGGAGATGGACGTGCAATGCGGCATCTGTGGCGGGTCGGGCTGTGCAGCGTGCAAGGGAACGGGCTGGATCGAGATCCTCGGCTCGGGCATGGTGCATCCATCAGTGCTCGACGCCGCGGGGGTCGACAGCGAGCGCTACACAGGCTGGGCGTTCGGCATGGGTCCGGCGCGGATCGCGATCAGCCGGTACGGAATCCCCGATATCAGAATCCTCTACGATTCCGACGTACGCTTTCTGGAGCAGATCGCCGAATGAACGTCTCGTACGAATGGCTGCGGGCCTTCGTGCCGTTCGACCAATCGCCGGCCGAGCTGCGTGAGCTGATCACGGCGCATGTCGCGACGGTCGACGAGCTGGTGGCCCTGCGCCAGGAGCTCGCGCCGATCGTCGTGGCGCGCGTCGTCGAAGAAGCACCGCATCCCGACTCCGACCATTTGCACGTCACTCGCGTCGACGCGGGCACCGGCACGCTGTATGACGTCGTCTGCGGCGCGCCGAACGTGACGGCAGGGAAGCTGTACCCGTTCGCGCTCACCGGCACGGTGCTCCCGGGCGGCCTCAAGATCCAGAAACGGAAAATCCGCGGCGCGATCTCCGACGGCATGCTTTGCTCGGCGCGCGAGCTCGGACTCGGCCAGGAGCAGGACGGCATCCTCGAGCTGGACGTCGACGTCCCGCCCGGCACCCCGCTGCTGCGAGCGCTGCCGCTCGGCGACGCGCGGCTGGTGCTCGACGTGGGCGCCAATCGACCGGACCTGCTGTCGCACCTCGGCGTGGCGCGCGAGGTCGCCGCGCTCACCGGCAAGCCGTTCGCGTTGCCGGCGATCCCCGGGCTGGGCGCAAGCATTCCACGGCCGATCATCCACGAACGCTCGGCCGCGGCGGCGTCCGTCAAGGTCGACGTCGCCGAGCCTGGGCTCGTGCGTCGCTTCATGGGGGTGGTGATCCGCGGTGTGCAAATCGGTCCCAGTCCCGAGTGGCTCGTCCAGCGACTCGAGGCCGTGGGTTCGAGATCGATCAACAACGTGGTCGACGCGAGCAACTACGTGCTCCATGAACTGGGGCAGCCGACACACGCGTTCGATCTCGCGAAGCTGGGCGGGTCGAGCATCATCGTCCGTCGCGCGCGGACGGGCGAGCGGATCACGACGCTCGACGGCGTCGACCGCGTACTCGACGACGGCATGATCGTCATTGCCGACGCCGAGCGTCCGCAGGCGATTGCCGGGATCATGGGCGGCCGTGACAGTGAAGTCACCGAGTCGACGACGGACATCTTCCTCGAGGTCGCGAACTTCGACCGGCAACGCATCCGCAATGCGCGCCGCTCGCTCGGTATGTCGACCGATGCGAGCTATCGGTTCGAGCGCGGCGTCGACGTCGAGATCGCGCCCCGGGCGCTGGAACGCGTTGCGCAGATCATCGCGCTCGTCGGCGGCGGGCACGTCGATGGCACTCCGGTGGATCTCGCCTTTCAACAGCCGGCGCGGCCGGCGATCACGCTGCGTCCGCAGCGCACTGCGCTCTTGCTCGGCGAAACGCTCGGCACCGACGAGATCGCGGGATTCCTCGCGCGCATCGGCTTCGACGTCGACCAGGCCGACGACAAGCTGCAGGTATCAGTGCCGCCGTGGCGCGAAGACGTGACGGGGGAGGTAGACCTCATTGAGGAGGTCGCGCGGCTGCGCGGATATGACAGCTTTCCCGTGGAGCTGCGTCCGTTCCGGCCCGCGGATCTCGGGGACGACCCGCAGTGGATCGCGTCCAGGCGCGTTCGCGAGGCGTTGGTCGGCGCCGGCATGCTGGAGATTCGGCCAATGCCGTTCGTATCGGGTGGCGAGGGTGGTCACGTCCGCGTCACGAATCCCATCGCGGAGAGCGAGCCGTTCCTGCGTCGCGAGCTGCTCGACACGCTGGCTCGGCGCGCGGAGTACAACCTCGCGCGCATGCAGGGCAACCTGCGGCTGTTCGAGATTGGCTCGGTTTTCGAGCCGCGGCCGGGACAGCTTCCACACGAGGAGCTGCGTGTCGGCGCATTGCTCATGGGCCGCCGCCAGCCTCGCCACTTCACCGATCCCAAATCAGAGCAATTCGACGCGTGGTCGAGCTATGACGAGTGGGACGCGAAAGGCCTTGCCGAGCTGATTGCCGAGGCTGCGTATCCGCAAGCGACGATCGCACTCGCTCCGCTCGACGGCGCTGACCGGCTGTGGTCGATTCTCGTCGACGGCCGGGAGGATGGTCAGGTGCGGAGGCTCAGGCTCGACGCGCCGGTATGGGCCTCGCCCGCCTACGGAATCGAGTTGTCGCTCGGCGTAATGGATTCGGTGGACGTGGCCCCGCGCGGGGAATCGGCGTATCGCCCATTCGAGCGAGGCGCGCCGGGCGTACGGCGCTACGTCGCACTTCCCTCGACGCCGGCGTCGGAGTTCGACCTGGCGCTTCTCGTCCCAGAATCCGTGCGGGCCGATCAGGTCGAAGGGGTGATGAGCCGGGTGGCCGGGAAGCTGCTCGAACGCGTGGAACTATTCGACCGCTATGTTGGCTCCGGCGTTGAGCCTGGCCATCGCAGTCTCGCGTGGAGGTTGACGTTCCGGCACGCAGAGCGCACTCTACGCGAGCGGGAAATCGAAGCGCGACGCTCCGAGATCCTGCGTGCCCTCGCCGATGAGCTCAATGTCAGACCCCGCGCGAACTGATCACGACGCCATCCGGGAGTTGGACGTCCTCGTCCACCATCTGGCCGAAGAGCTCGCCGCCTTTCGACGGCGGGCGCTCACCGCCGAGTCGAAGCTCAAGGACGTCGAAGCACACGAGGGCGGCGCGATGGCGCTGGATCTCTCGGCGCGTGTGAATGAACTCGAGAAGGAAAACGAGCAGTTGCGAACGCGGCTCGAAGCGGCGACAGGTCGCGCAAAGCAGATGCTGGAACGGGTGCGTTTTCTTCGCCAGCAGGCACAGGGAGGTGGAGGCGACCGATGACGACCAAGAAGAACATCGCGCGTGTCTCGATCCTGAACGAAGAGTACGCGATTCGAACCGATACGGACCCCGAGCACGCACGCGCCGTCGCCCAGTATCTGGATCAGGCGATCAGGAAGGTGTTGTCGAGCGGATCGGTGGTCGAATCGAACCGGGCCGTCGTGCTTGCCGCGCTTCAGATCACCGGCGAGCTGTTCGACGCGCGTTCGGCGATCGAGTCGGCCGGTGCATCGATCGCCGCGATCAGCGACTACGTGCGCCCGTTGCTGCCGCCGGCCAAGCGGCAGGCCCGGGCCGGCCTGAGAGCCGACGCCTGATCCTGGCGTTTGTTGCCTTTTGTGGCGACGCGCCGTACCTTAGCGGCCGTAGCCAAGCTGACCCGTAGGTTCATGCGCGCTTTGTAGTTAGCGGCGCCCACCCTGTACCCTTCGCCGGTGCAGCGTCGGCTCCGCGCTCGAATGCGCGCCGGGAAGGTCGTGGTTTCTCCCTGTCCTGCGGCAGTGCCGCCGCGGTGGAGCATAGATTCCATATGGACGTGATCGCACTCATTGCCGCGCTTGGCGTGTTCGTCGTTGCCTCGCCGGCATTTTTCATTCTGGGACGTAGGACCGGCGCCCGATCGGAACACGATCGACAAGCCGCCGCCAAGTCCACCGCGGAAGAGACGTCTCGCCGCATCACCTCCGAGGCGGAACGCGACGCCGAGAACCTTCGAAAGTCCGCCGTCGTTGCCGGGAAAGAGGAACTGATCAAACTCCGCGAGAACTTCGAGGCGGAAGTTCGCGGCCGGCGAGAGGAGGTCGAGCGCGAGGAGCGACGGATCTCCGAGCGCGACACCGTCCTCGATCGAAAATTCGAGGTGCTCGAGCAGCGCGACCGCGAGCTCGGCCGGCGGCTGAGCGACTTCGGGCGGCGTGAGAAATCCGTCGCCGATCGCGAGCAGGAGCTCGATCGGCTCGTTTCCGACGAGCGTCGCCGCCTCGAGCAGATGGCCGGCATGTCGGCTCAGGACGCCAAGAACGAGCTGATGCGCAGAATGGAGGAAGAGGCGCAGGCCGATGCGGCCAATCGCATCCGCGAGATACGCGAAACGGCCAAGCGCAACGCCGAGCGCGAGGCAAAAAAGATCGTGGCGCTTGCCATCCAGCGCATCGCCGCCGACCACACGGCCGAAACGACGGTCTCCGCCGTGTCGTTGCCGAACGACGAGATGAAGGGGCGCATCATCGGACGCGAGGGTCGCAACATCCGGGCGTTCGAGCTCGCCACCGGCGTAGACGTCATCATCGACGACACGCCGGATACCGTCGTCGTCTCCTGCTTCGACCCGATCCGCCGCGAGGTGGCGCGACTCGCGCTCGAGAAGCTGGTCTCGGATGGACGAATCCACCCAGGACGCATCGAGGAAGTCGTCAACAAGTCGCGCAAGGAAGTCGACACACAGATCGTCGAGACCGGCGAGCAGGCGGCATACGACGCGGGTGTGCATGGCCTGCATCCGGAGCTGGTCAAGCTCGTGGGGCGCATGCGTTGGCGGACCAGCTACGGCCAGAACATCCTGCAGCACTCCAAGGAAGTGGCGTGGCTCGCCGGCATCATGGCGGCCGAGCTCGGATTGGACGTGAACATGGCCCGCCGCGGCGCGCTGCTCCACGACATCGGGAAAGTGCTCACCCATGAGCACGAAGGCACGCACGTGCAACTCGGCGTAGAAGTGGCGACCAAGTACGGCGAGCATCCGCTGGTGGTGAACTGCATCGCGGCGCACCACGACGACGTGCCGCACGAGAGCGAGATTTCGGTGCTCGTCCAGGCCGCCGATGCCGTTTCGGGCTCACGTCCCGGCGCCCGCCGCGAGGCGTTCGAGACGTACGTCAAGCGGCTGGAAGGTCTCGAGAAGATTGCGTCGAGCTACAAGGGAGTGGAAAAGGTGTTCGCCATTCAGGCTGGTCGCGAGGTGCGCGTCATCGTGTTGCCCGACGACGTGGACGACGTACGCATGACCACGATGTCCGAGGAGATCGCGCGGCGCATCGAGGCGGAGCTGCAGTATCCAGGACAGATCAAGGTCGTGCTCATTCGAGAGACACGGGCGGTGGACTTTGCGCGCTGATACGACGCTCGCCTCCGCGGGCACGCTGATCGACGGTATGGTCCTCGCCGCTCGCATCAAGTCGGAGGTAGAAACGCGCGTCGCGGCCCTCAAGGCACGCGGCGTCACACCGGGCCTCTCGGTCGTGCTCGTCGGCGACGATCCGGCGAGCGCGGTGTACGTCGGCTCCAAGGAGCGCACGTGCATCGAGCTCGGGATGCACGGTGAAACGATTCGCAGGCCGGCGACGATCTCGCAGGACGAGCTGATCGCGATCGTCAACCGGCTCAATGCCGATCCCGCGGTGCACGGCATACTCGTGCAGATGCCGCTGCCAAAGCACATAGACGCCGACGCGGTGGTACGGCGCATCCGTCCGGACAAGGACGTCGACGGCTTTCATCCTGTGAACGTGGGCAAGCTGTGGATCGGCGAACGCGACGGATTCGCTCCGTGCACGCCCGCCGGCGTTCTGTACATGCTGCAGGCTCACCACGTGAAGACGTCGGGCGCCGAGTGTGTGATCGTGGGTCGCAGCAACATCGTCGGCAAGCCGATGGCGGCACTGATGGTGCAGCCCGGCGTCGACGCGACCGTGACGGTGTGCCACAGCCGCACTCGCCACCTCGCCGACGTCACGCGGCGCGCCGACATCCTGATCGTGGCCGCTGGCCGCGCGGAGATGATCACGGCCGACATGGTGAAATCGGGCGCCGTCGTGGTCGACGTCGGCATGAATCGCATACCCGACGCGACCAGGAAGAGCGGCACGCGGCTGGTCGGTGACGTCGCGTTTGCCTCCGTGCGCGACGTCGCATCGCTCATCACTCCTGTACCCGGCGGCGTCGGTCGCATGACGATCGCGATGCTGATGTCGAACGCGGTACGGGCCGCCGAACAACTCACGGCCGCGCCGTCCCGGTGACGAGCCGCCGTCCGTCACGCCGCGCCGAGCGCGCGGATCTCGATCTCTTTGCCGCGGAGCGCGTGAGCGGCGAGCCGGTGGTTGCACCGCCTCCGCAGCCGGAGCTGCTCGACGCCGGCGGCTATCCCGGCGCCACGGCCCGCTCGGCGATCGCGGTCTCGACGTTGACCGAGACGGCGCGCGAGGTGATCGAGGGCGCGTTCATTCCGCTGTGGGTGCGCGGCGAAATCAGCGATTTCAAATCGCACCGCAACGGACATTGGTACTTCTGCCTGCGCGACGGCAGCGCGCAGATACGGTGCGTCGTCTGGAAGGGCCAGCAGCGCGCGATTCCCGCGGCGCCCGACGACGGCATGCAGGTCGCCGCGTTCGGACGGCTCACCGTGTACGCGGCGCGCGGCGAGATGCAGTTCAGCGTCACCAAAATGGAGGCGGAAGGCGACGGTCTCCGTCGCAAGGCGCTCGAGATCACGCGCATGAGGCTCGAGGCCGACGGGTTGCTCCGTCCGGAGCGCAAGCGGGCGCTCCCGCGCTTTCCGCGCGTCATCGCCATCGTCACCAGCCCCGACGGCGCCGCTCTGCACGACATCGTCGCCGTCACGCGGCGCCGCGCGGCGAACGTTCGGCTCGTCGTGGTGCCGGCGGCGGTGCAGGGGGACACGGCGCCGGAGGAACTGTGCTACGCGCTCGATCAGGTAAACCGGTGGGGCGGAGCGGACGTCGTGATCGTGGGCCGCGGCGGTGGCTCGCGGGAGGATCTCTGGGCGTTCAACGACGAGCGCGTCGCGCGCGCCGTGGCCGCGTCCCACGCGCCGATCATCTCGGCGGTGGGACACGAGATCGACTTCTCGATGTGCGACCTCGTCGCCGATCATCGCGCCGCCACGCCGTCGGCCGCGGCGGAGGCGGCGACGAGGTCGCGTGCCGAGCTCACGGAGGAACTGCGCACGCTCGCGCTGCGCGCCGGCAACTCGGTTCGCGCCCTCGCGCGCGAGCGGCGAGACCGGCTGCGTCACGCCGTGCGTGATCTCGTGACCGCGAGCAGCGCGACGATGGCGTTTCGGCGCACCGCGCTGCAGTCCGTGGCTGGAAGGCTGCACACACTGAGTCCGGTCGCGACGCTGGCTCGTGGCTACGCGGTGCCGCGGGATTTGAGCGGGAAGACGCTTGGCTCCGTCGCCGCGTTCACCGACGATTTGCCCTTTGACCTCGTCGTTCGCGATGGCGTCGTGCCGTCACGCGTGGACCGGGCGCGGGAGACGAAGCCGTGACGTTCGAGCAGCGAGTGGCGCGACTCGAGGAGATCGCCGAAGAGCTCGAGCGGGACAACATCGACCTGGCACATGCCCTCGAGCTGTTCGACGAGGGCATCGAGCATCTTCGCGCGGCAGCAGGCGATCTGGCCAACGCTGAAGCGCGCGTGCAGCGACTCATCGAACGCGCGGACGGCACGTTTGACGTCGTCGACACGCGTGATTAGCAGGGAGACGGTCGACTGGTCCGCCGATCGCGCCGCCATCGACCGCGCCCTCGCCGATCTCTGCGACCGATTCGCCCCACGTCTCGCCGAGCCGATTGCCAGCGCCGTTCGCTACGCGCTGCTCGGGAGCGGTAAGCGGCTTCGTGGACTGCTCGTCCTGGCCGCCTACCGCGCGGCCGGCGGCGATGGCGACGCGAAAGGACTCGCCGCCGCGGTCGAAGTGGTTCATTCGTACTCACTCGTGCACGACGACCTTCCGTGCATGGATGACGACGACGTCCGCCGCGGCCGGCCCACCACGCATCGCGCATTCGGCGTGCGCGCGGCGACGGTGGCCGGGGTGTCGATGGTGCCGCTCGCCGCGGCGGCCGCATTCGACGCCAGCCTCGGCCTCGGGCTCTCGCCCGAGACTGGCGCGCGCGTGGTCGGCGAATTGATGCGCGCTTCCGGCGGAGGCGGCATGGTCGGCGGACAACTGCTCGATCTCGAGGGCGAGGGAAGGCCACTGGGCATCGCGGAGCTCGAGAACATCCACCGTGGCAAGACCGGCGCGCTCATTCGGGCCGCCGCGGTCGTGGGCGGCATTGCCGCGCGCGCGACCGAGTCCCGGCTCGCGGCACTCGCCACGTTCGGGGCCACGATCGGCCTGGCCTTTCAGATCGCCGACGATGTGTTGGACGTGACCGCGACGACGGATCGTCTCGGCAAGACGGCGGGGCGCGACCGCGACCTGAAAAAAAGCACCTATGCGGTGCTCCTTGGTGTCGAGGGCGCGGCGGAACGCGCCAGGTCGCTCGTGGCTGAAGGTCGCGGCGCGCTCGAGTCGGCCGGTCTCCTCTCGCCCGAGCTCGAGGCGCTCGCGACCTTCGCCGTCGAGCGGGAATGGTGACGCCACGCCCCAAGCTCCGCCTCTCGACTATCTTACGCATTCAGGATGAGCCTTCTCGACCGCGTCAAATCGCCCGCTGATCTTCGCGGCATGTCGCACGACGAGCTCAGGAAGCTCGCCGAGGACGTGCGCGCGCGCCTGATCGACGTGTGCTCGCGAACCGGCGGCCACATCGGCGCCGGGCTCGGCGTCGTGGAGCTGACGATCGCCCTGCATTACGCCTTCGATACGCCGCGCGACCAGCTCGTGTGGGACGTGGGGCACCAGGGCTATCCGCACAAGCTCCTGACCGGACGCAACGAGCGCATGGAGACGCTGCGCCAGGAGAACGGCGTTTCGGGTTTCCTCAAGCGGACCGAGAGCGATTACGACGCGTTCGGCGCCGGCCACGCCGCCACCGCCATCTCGGCCGCGCTGGGCATCGCCGCGGGACGCGACGTCAAAGGTGAGGACTTCAAGGTGGTCGCCATTCTAGGCGACGGCGCACTCACGTCGGGTCTCGCCTACGAGGGCTTGAACAACGCCGGTCACTCCGATCGGGACGTCGTCGTCGTGCTCAACGACAACGAGATGTCGATCGCGCCGAACGTGGGCGCGATGTCAAAGTACTTGAATTCAGTTCAGCGAAATTCGCTCTACAACCGGGTTCGCTCGGCGATCGGCGACTTCGTGGACCACGCGCCGGGGCCGCTCAGCACGATCGTGCGGAAATGGGAAGAGAGCGTCAAGACGTTCCTCACGCCAGGCGTGCTGTTCGAGGAACTTGGATTCCGCTATTTCGGCCCCATCGACGGGCACGACATCGATTTGCTGATCGAGACGTTCGCCGCGGTGCGCGCGCTCAAAGGCCCGCGGCTCGTCCACGTCATTACGAAAAAGGGAAAGGGGTTTCCCGCCGGCGAACAAAGCGTAGAGAAGTGGCACGCGCTCCCGCCGGGACACGACCCGGCGACCGGCGCACAGCGAAAGCCGTCGACGGCGAACCCGGCGTACACGAAGCTGTTCGGGACTGGCCTCGTCGAGCTGGGCGCCGAGACGCGCGACCTCGTCGCGATCACCGCCGCCATGCCGAGTGGCACCGGCACGGACGCGTTCGCGAAGGCGTACCCCGGTCGCTTCTTCGATGTGGGGATCGCTGAAGGGCACGCGGTCACCTTCGCGGCAGGACTGGCGACGCGTGGCGTGCGCCCCGTCGTCGCCATCTATTCGACGTTCCTGCAGCGCGCGTACGACAACATCATTCACGATGTCGCGATACAGTCCCTGCCGGTGATCTTCTGCATGGACCGCGCGGGCCTCGTCGGCGAAGACGGCGAGACGCACATGGGCCTGTACGACATCGCGTACATGCTCGCCGTGCCGGGAATGACGGTCACCGCGCCCAAGGACGCCACGGAGATGCTGGCGCTGCTCAGGACCGCGCTCGCGCACCGGAGCGGTCCGTTTTCGATCCGCTACCCGCGCGACGCGGCGCCGGATCGACCGCAGTCGGCCAATACGATTCCGCCCGTGCCCTACGGGACATGGGAGGTGCCGCGGCGCGGCGGCGAGTTCGCCATATTCGCCGTGGGGACGATGGTGCTGCAGGCCCTCGCCGCGGCCGAGTCGCTCGCCGCCGACGGCATCAATGTCACCGTCGTGAACTGTCGCTTCCTCAAGCCCTACGACGAGGTCACCCTCGCTGCGGTGCTCTCCGACCACAAACACGTGCTGGTAGTGGAGGAGGGAACCGTCGTCAACGGCTTTGGCGCGTTCATGTCGGCGGTGATCGGACGGCATGATCCGAACGTCCGCGTAGCGGTGCACGGCGTTCCCGACCGCATCATCCATGCGGCGCCACGCGCGCGCCAGCTCGCGCAGTGCGGTCTCGACGCTGCCGGCATCGCCGCTCGAGTCCGCGCGCTGCACGAAAGCGAGGCGATGGCGGAGTGATCCGCCTCGGCGTCGTTGGACACCTCGGATACACGGACCTGCCGGCGGTGCTGGAGACGCTGCGCAGGCTGGCGCCCGCGCTCGGTCTGTCGCTGTCGTACGAGCCCGAGCTGGCCACGGCCGCCGGCGGCGACGCCCTCGATGATCCGTCGCAGCTCGACGCGCTGTTGACGCTCGGTGGCGACGGAACGCTCCTCCGCGGCGCGCGTACCATCGCGCCGCATCAGGTACCGATCCTCGGCGTGAACCTCGGCCGCCTCGGGTTTCTCACGTGCTGCAACGCCGACCAGCTCGAGAATGCACTGATGCGCTTCGCGCGCCGCGACTACCTCGCCGAGTCGCGGATGGCGCTCGAGGCGCGCGTGCTCACGGCGCACGGCGTCGAGCGAAAGAAGTGGATCGCGCTCAACGATGTGGTGCTCCACAAGGGCGGATTCGCGCGCGTGGTGAATATGCGCGTCGCGGCGAACGGCGAGACGATCGCTGGCTACGCGGCCGACGGTGTCGTACTCTCCACCCCGACCGGCTCGACAGCCTACAGCCTCTCGGCGGGCGGACCAGTCGTCTTTCCGACGCTGGAGACGATCGTCGTCACGCCGGTCTCTCCCCACACGCTGGCGATTCGGACCGTGATCCTTCCGTCGAGCGTCGAAGTCTCGCTGCAAGCGGACGGTGCGCCCGGCGAGCTTATGGTGACCGTCGACGGGCAGGTGGGCACGATCTTCGGGCCTGGCGAAACACTGTGTGCCCGCCGAGCGACGAACGGAGTCCTCATCATCCGATTTCCCGGGACGAGCTTCTTTACCACGCTCCGGCAGAAGCTCGGCTGGGGTGGTCTCATCGAGCGCGACGCATCGACCTGACGGTCGGCCGTCGCGTTGCTTCGCAGATCACCGATCCACGATCGTGACTGGAGTGTACGTCACCGGATGTTGACCGAGCTGCGCATCAAGAACTTCGCGATCATCGAATCGCTGACGCTTCCGCTGGCGCGCGGCTTCAACGTGCTGTCCGGTGAGACGGGCGCCGGCAAGTCGATCATCGTCGGCGCGCTCGGACTGCTCCTCGGCGAGCGCGCCAACGCCGATGTGATCCGGACCGGCGCCGAGCGCGCCACCGTCGAAGGCGTGTTCGACGTATCGGATCGCGACGAGATCCGCGCGCTCCTCGACGAGCGCGGGATCGACGTCGAAGAAGCGACCGTCGTGCTCAAGCGCGAAGTGGCCGCCGGTCGCGCGCGCGGCTGGATCAACGGCACGACGGTCAACGCCAGCCTGCTCGCCGAAGTCGGACGGCTGCTGGTGAATCTGCACGGGCAGCACGAGGCACAAACGCTGCTCGACCCGGAAGCGCAGCGCCGCATCCTCGACGCGTTCGCGGACGCAACGGCATGCGGCACGGCCGTGCGCCGCGCGCACGATGAGCTGACCGCGATCAGGCGAGAGATCGCCGACCTGGCAAAGCGCCGCGCCGAAGCGGAGCGCCGCGCCGACTATCTGCGCCACGTGGTCCGCGAGATCGGCGACGCAAAGCTGGTCGAGGGCGAAGATACCCAGCTCGAGGACGAGGCCAGGCGCCTGGAGAACGCGGACGAGTTGCGCGGCCTGGCCGCGGCGATAGCCGGCGCGCTCGACGGCGACGAAGACACGGTACTGCAGCGCCTCGCCGCCCTCGCGCGTTCCCTGGCATCGATCCAGCGCATCGATCCGTCGCTCGCCCGGCTCCAGGAGTCCTACGACGCCGCCTATTATGGGCTCGAAGCGCTCGCGCGCGAGCTCGAGGAATACCAGGCGTCGGTCGAGCTGGATCCGGCGCGGCTCGAGAACGTTCGGCGACGCCGCGATCTCCTGTTTCGGCTCACCAAGAAGTACGGCGGCACGCTCGCCGACGTGATCCGCGTCGGCAACGAAGCGCGCGAGGAGCTGGAGCTGGTCGACACGGCGGGGCTCGACATTCGGCAGCTCGAGTCGCGCGAGCGCGAGGTCCGCGACCGACTAGCCGAGGCAGCTCGTGCGCTCACGGAGCGTCGCGAGGCCGGCGCCGAGCGCCTCGCTCGCGCGGTCGATGAGGTACTGCCGGAGCTGGGCATGCCCGACGGTCACATGATCGTGGCGCTCCATGCCACGAGCGAGATCGGCGTGTGCGGCGCCGAAGACGTCGAGTTCCGGGTGTCGCTCAACGTCGGCCACGACGCGCGCGCGCTCGCGCGCGTCGCTTCCGGGGGTGAGCTCTCTCGCGTGATGCTCGCGCTCAAGACCATCCTCGCTCGGCTCGACCACGTGCCGACACTCGTGTTCGACGAGGTGGACGCCGGCATCGGGGGACGCGTTGGTTTACAGGTGGGCGAGACGCTCCGCCGTGTCGCGGCGTACCACCAGGTATTCGCGATCACGCACCTGCCGCAGATCGCGGCACGCGCCCATCACCACATTCTCGTGAGTAAAGGCGCGCGCGGCGGAGTGACGACCGCCGACGTCACGGTACTGTCAGGCGACGACCGTGTCGCCGAGCTCGCGCGCATGCTGGGCGGCGACCCGGACAGCGCGGTGAGCCGCGCGCATGCTCGTGAGCTGCTTGAGAATGCGGTCGCGCAGGCCGAGCCGGCGGTCGCCGCGTCCGCGCCGAAATCGCGCAGCAAGCGCCGGTAGCTGAATCGCGCTAGCGCCCGACATAAATCCTGAGCGCGAGCTGGTCGCGGAACGCCTTGGGCGTGGGTCCGCCGGTCGCTGTGATGGTTTCCAGATGGCTGAACGAGAGCTCGAACGGAAGCCGCCCCGGCCGACCGTCGCCGGCGACGATGCTCGAATACAGGAATCCAAATCCGATCTGGTGCGCGGTCGACGCCGAAAGCCCGAACGGCGCCACGGGCGGCTCGCTCAGGACCGCACCGCTGGAATCAGTCACCGCCGGTCCGAGCGTGTACTTGTCGGCGGCGGCGTGTGTAAAGGTGTACTGGCCGAAGGCCGCGAGAAAGCCGGAGATGCGCAAGCGCGGTTTTACCGAGACCATCACCACGTTGCCCGCCGAGTATGTACCGGGATTGGGCAGGGTGAGCGGCAGGTACCAGTTTGCTGCGTTCGCGACCCGCGCCACGTCAATCGTGCCGAGTTGGACGGTGTATGATCCGACGGCACTCCCCGAGATCCGCTTCCCGAATTGCGCGTCGGCGGCGGCGCCTACTTCGACGCCGTTCTGGCCGTAACCGGTTCCGATCTCGAAGAGCCGATTTCGATTGGCCGGCTGGCCCGTGCCAATGCGATAGGTTCCGTTCACGGCGAGCCGAAAGCCGCGCCGGCTGCCGGAATCCGCGAGCGTGTTGAGCACCTGGAGTGTCGCGCCCACGGACACGTCCCCGATCGACGAACGGTCCACGAGCCGCAGCGTATCACGGCCGGCGCTCATCAGCAAACTCTGAAGCTCCGCCTGCGCGGCAGGCGCCGCGGAGCCGGCCACGCTCCCGGCGACGACATTGTCGCCGAGGAACGACCTGAATCCCTCGCTCAATCGTTCGATCTGAAAGTCGATCCCGCGTTGCAGGAGTCCACCCGCCAGCGGAACGAACGCCTGGCCGGGATGATCGGCGTCGCTGCCGTACAACTGTTCGATCGCCGACGCGAACGTTCCGCCCGACTGGACCAGCGACTGAACCTCCGCCTGCCGTGCCAGGAGCGTCGTGCAATCAGTGCTGCCCGGCGTCGCCTGGCACTGCGTGAGCTTTTGTTGCAGCGTCGCGGACGCCAGTCGAAGCGACGACACGAGCGTCGCCGCCGCGGCGCGACGCTGCGCGTCGAGCAGCGCCGGGTTCGGGCCCACGTTCGCGAACCCCGGCTTGGGATTCAGCTGCGCGTAGCTAACCGTACGCGTCTCGACCACCGGCACGATCACGCCGAGCGTGAGCCGGCTCGTCACCCCGTATTGCAGGATGAGCGGCAGGGTGAGCACGCGCGAGTCGGCGACGGCGACGAGCTTGCCCGCGGTGAGCTGGAAGGTGGGAAGGTTGGCCAGCGTACGGATGGCCGATTGCGCGGGAGCGAGTTGCGGAAGGGCAGCGACCCCGAGCGATTCCGCATTGAAGCCCCACGCGAGGTTCCGCGTCGACGATCCGGGCAGGCCCGTGCCGAACACGGCGTCCCATCGCATCGGGCTGAATCGCATCTCGATCGCCGCGCCGTTCCTCCGCAGCACCGATGCGTCGGGAAAGAGACTGGTTGCCGACTGCGCCACCGCACGCGTCGCGACGAGACACGCCAACAGCACGACGCACGATGGGAGAATTCGTCGAACCGGCAATCGCTGATCTCTCTGGACCGAAGTGTGAGCTTTGCCCCGCGGGTTCTCGCGCGGGTTATCATTCGTGCGAATCGCCATCAAAGATAAACCGGCTTCCCCCACGTGACGCTGCTTCCGCTGCCGCCGATACCCTGGCAGATCACCGGCAACCACTGGATCGCGCTGCCATGCATCCATCCCGCCGACGCGTCGATCCACGCGCTCGGGATGCTGCATCGTGGGTCGCGTTCGGCGATCGAGTTTGCCGGAGCGCCCGATTTCACGAACGGCGTCGGTCCCGCGCTGGCGCGTCCGGCGCTGGACATTGGCGGAGTACGCCACGAGCTGTCGAATGTTCCGATCGCCTGGGAACGCGCGCTGGGCTGGATTCCGACGTTCACGTGCACTGTGGGCGAGCTCCTCCTGCGCGGGACGATCTTTGCACCCTACGGACGCGACGCCGATGTGCCCGGTGTGGTGTACGCGCTGTCGATCGAGAACCGGAGCGGCAGCGACAAGTCGGTCGGCGTGACGCTTGGCGGAGTGCTCGGCCACCGCCAACTACGCGTACGAACCGCGCGGCCCTTCGAGGATTCGAGCCGCGTGTCAATCGGCGCGACGGGCGCCGTTCTGCTCGAGGGCTCATCGCTCCCCGGCCTGGCGACGGTAGCGATCGAGGCCGACGCCGACGCCGAGGTCTCGACGGACGGCGCGAGCTACGCGATCAAGCGCACCGTGACCGTGGCCGGCGGCGGCCGCGAGCAGATCGCGTTCTACCTGGCCGTGGGACCGGAGCGCGACGGCGCCGAGGCGACGGCGCGCGTGCTGCGGCGGCGAGGTTGGCGCGAGCTGCTCGCTTCGACCCGCGACGCGTTGCAGAGCCTCGAGCAGAGCACCGGCAGCGAAGCCATCGACCGACTGATCAATCGCAATCTTTTATTTGCGTACTTTTACGGCGTCGGCCGTGCGCTCGACGATGCGCAGTACTACCTCGTGCGCACGCGCGCGCCGTGGAACGGCCATGGAGTGACCATCCGCGATTGGGAAGCGCTGATGTGGACCGCGTCGGCGGTGCAGCTCGCCGATCCGCCGCTCGCGCGCGAGCTACTGCTGCGAATGTGCGAGTTGCACGGCTACGCGCCCGGCCGCGGTGTGCACTATCTGGACGGCACGCTGTTCGAGCCCGGCTTCGCACTCGAGGGGGTGGCGAGCTATCCGCTCGCGACCGAGCGATACATCCGCGACACGGGCGACGATCGGATCGTGGACGAGCCGATTCTGGCCGACACACTGTATCTCGCCGCCGATGAT